>CAZWOU010000050.1:8814-26023 GCA_964635375.1 uncultured Pirellulaceae bacterium
GGCCTGGATGAGCGTTGCGGCGTTCGCTGGGTTCGCAAAGCTGAGGATGATAGTCGCCAGGGTCGCGGTCAGTGCAGGCGAAGCGAAGCGATGGTCGGTCATGCGGTGCTTTCTCATGGGTGGTTTGTGTGGACTGCGGGCGGGACGATTATAGCGGGCCGCGTCTCGCCGGTGTTCCGCGTGAGCAGGTCGAATGCTGTCCTAAAGCGACAGGAGGAAACCTGAAAAGTCAGTCATTTGGCGTTTTGCCGGTGTAGATTGAGCCGACGAGTACGATGTGGCTCGTGGTGTCCGCGAGCAACCTAGGCAACACAAACCGACGCTTGAACAGAGGCCTATCGATGAAAAATCCAAACAGGATCGACCCGCGCCAACTCGCCAACAGTTCGCGTCAAAGCTGGCGCCCGTCGTGGGCGAGCGTTGCGCTGGCGTGCCTTCTGGCGATGTTGGTGGCGCCGAGCGAACTGAGAGGTCAAGCCGCGCCGGTGAATAGCTCCGGCGGCAAATTGCCCGTCGAGAAACTTGCCGGCGAGGGCGTGTGGCTGATGCCGATCTTGAAGCGGGCGGCGCCGCGCCAGGCGAGACCAGTCCGTGTGACAGTTTGGTTCGAGGACCAATTTCTTGGCGATGGAGAATCATATCGGCGTCATGCGAAGACGTATGCCGATTGGAAACGCCGCGACTTGCGGACCGCCGTCGTCGCCACGCTAAAGGAACTCAACGACAAATCTTTCGCCGCGGCCAAGGACGCGCTCGACGCGTTGGAAAGCAAGGGCGTCGTCTCCAACATCGAAAGACACTGGATAGTGAACGGTTTCAGTTGCGACGTGAAATCGGACGGATTGGATCAGTTGGGCAAAGCGCCTGGAGTGCGGAAGATCTTTCGCAGCTTCGGCCGCCGGCCAGTCGCAAGACGACAGGGCGACGTCGTGAAGCCAGCGCCCAAGGTGGAGCGACAGCCATTCTCGGCGGACCGCTATCTGCACCCGTGGTATACGCGTAGCCTGCTCGCGGATCGAGTCTGGAAGGAGTTCGCGGTGACCGGCAAGGGGACGCTCAATGTCATTCACGATTTCAACTTCGTCTTCTCAGACAACTTTGCCTACAACGTTTATCACAACGATGCTGAGATTCCGGGCAACGGCGTGGATGATGATAAGAACGGGCTGATCGACGATTGCCACGGTTACAATTTTCAATCCAATTCAGCTCAGCTAAACACCGGCCTGTTCAGCCCAACCGCGCGGACGCCGGAGCTCTGCATGGATCGATGTGTGCGGCGATTGTTTGCGGCGCCGGACGTCCCAACTCGAAGCACGAGTTCGGCATTGCTCCGGAAGGGCGTTGGGCGGGCGTCATTGGCAGCGGTCGTTTGGAGGCCGCGGTTCAGTGGGCCATCGAGCACAATGCCGACACGTACAGTATGAGTTTCTCGATGCCAGGCCTGGGCGAATACCGTTCGCATTGGCGCAAGGTGATGGAGCACGGATCATTCTGCGGCGTCTATTTTGTGTCGGGTGCGGGCAACTTCGCCCAATCGGCCAAAGTGCCGGTTCAAATGCGAACGCCCGAGGACATTCCCGAAGTGGTCTTCGCGGCGGCGGGCGTGCAGCGAAATCTGTCTCGAACGCCGTTCTCGAGCAAAGGTCCTGTTGACTGGACGTTGGACCATTACCAGGAAGGGCGAATTCAAAAACCGGAGGTTTGTGCGTTCAACATGGGCCTGCCGCTGATGATTCCCAGCGGCCGGGTGATGCAGAGCGGTATGAACGGGAACTCTTTCGCCGGCCCCATGTTTTGCGGTTCCATTGCCCTCATGGTCTCGGCCGACCCGGATCTCCTTCCCTGGGACTTGAAGACGATCATCACATCGACCGCCCTGGACATCGCCGCGAAGGGCGTGGACGACGAGACGGGGCACGGCCTGATCAATTGCTATCGCGCGGTGAAGGAAGTGCTGCGGCGAAAGGCGGTTCGCGAAGGCAAAGACGCGTCAGCCTTTGAAGGACGCGTCGCGGGCGATGAATTGGACGTTCAGGCGTTGAAACGCCAACTGGTGACTCGCTTCACCGTCGCGCTCGTGCAGCCGAACAGTCCCGCCGCCCGTGAAGGTGTTCGACCGGGCGATGCGATCCTCAGCTGCGGCGGGGTCGCCACAAAGAACATGCAGCAGTTTCGGGCCGCCAAGGCTGCCGCCTCGAAGGATGGCGCGAAGACCGTCGCCGTCCAGTTCTTGCGTGGTGAGGAAAAGCGAACGGTCGAGTTCAAGCCAGGCAACTGGGGAATGGCCGCCGGACCAGCCTTTGCCGAACCCGTCTTTCGCTAAGAACCTCGCTAAGAGAGATGCGAAAGTGCGAATCCGTCGCGATTCAACTCACCTTCGCGTCTCTCTGCGAGCACTCTCACTCTGCCGATGACGAGAACTCCCACGCCTGCGCATCTCAGCCTGAAAACAAATACGTCAGCTGATTTGAAAGATGCGGAAAAAGGGGGCTGCCGTGCGCTGATCAATTCGTTTTGGCTGTCGTGAGTTTGTTGATCGGCGTGAGCACGATTTTTCGGAACTCGACTTCTGACCCTTCGGCTTGGACGGCAATCTGGCCACTGCTGGCTGTGCATTCAGAACCGTGGTTGACGAGATCGCCGTTGACCCATGCTTTGACTTCATCGCCGACACATTCGATTGTCATTGAGTTCCACTCGCCAACGGGATGCTCGGAACCATCGGTTAGATTGAGGATCCGCCGCGCCTTGCCTTCGGTGACGCCCCAACGGTCTTTCGGCCCTCGCCGCTTGACCATGTCGGGCACCTGAATGTCTTCCACAATGCACCAGAAGTCGCCCGCGTTGGTGCTGAACATTTGCACCTCAATCGACTTGGGGAACATCTTGTAGAGGGCTCGCGGTGTTGAGGCGTGCACGAGCACCCCGCAGTTTCCAGCTTTGCCCGCAAATCGGTATTCCACTTCCAGTCGGTAGTTCTGATATTTCGCGTCGGTGATCAGGTGTCCGTTAGGCTTGCCCATGCTGACGAGCATCCCATCGCGCACGATGAAGGGACTCTTGGCATCGGGGTGTTTGTCGAGATGAGGCACATCGACGTGCCATCCGCTCAGATCCTTGCCGTTGAACAGACTCTTGCTGGCCGCCTTCTCCGAGCCCGTTGCTCCCCTCCTACGGAGTTCTTGTGCGATTGCCTGGCTCGCTTGAGCCGCGACAAACTGATTGCCCGCGGCGTTCAGGTGGACGCCATCGCTGGTAAGAATGCCGCGTTCAGCGTTCTTTGCATTGTGTTCTTTCAGGTGCTTGACGAATGCCACGCGAAGATCACAGAGGGTAACGTCCACGTCCTTGGCCACCTTGCGGCTCACCTTGGCGTACTCCTCCAGCATGGAATCGAGTTTGTTTGAGCCATCGGTCTTCTCGCCGATCATGCTTGGCGTGCAGAGAACAACGCGAGCATCTGTGGCTCGGATCTTCTTGATTAGATCTCGCAGCCCCGAATCAAACTTGTCCTTTGGCGTGCCCCGGCCGCTCGTGCTGTGCCACACGTCGTTGATTCCAATGTAGATGAAAACCACCGTTGGTTTCTTAGACAGCACGTCGCGATCGAGTCGCTTTTGCAGGTCGGGAACCTTGTGCCCGCTGATGCCTGCATAAACAATCTTGACATTGTCGTCTGGCCGATTGGCCTGGAATGATTCGGCGATCAGCTTGCAGTACCCGCCCGGCCGCGCGCCGGCTTGCGTAATCGAGTCGCCGAAGAAGGCTATCACTTCTCCCTTGGCGACGGGTGATTTCTTCCCCGTCAGTGCATCGACTCCCATGTCATTAGCATAGCTGAGGCCCGAGCATGCGATGCCGACACAAACGAAAGCGAGGGCGGCTTGTTGGAGTTTCATGAAGTAGGTCCTTGGTGCTTGTTTGTTGGCTTGTTTGGTTGAGTGAGTTTGCGTGTTTGTTGGCGTGTGACCGTGTGTTGGCTGACGCCCTGAACTAGCGCCGCCCGGAACTGTCGCCGCGAAAGGCGCCGGGCAAGAGGGGTTGCGGAATACGTCGCCTGATCTCGGCTTCCGATTGGCGAACGCCTTGGGGCGATTTCCTGGCGTCAGCGATTCTCGACCGCAACAGCTTGGAAAGTTGGCTGACCGTCGCGCCCTGTTGGCTGGAAGAGGCCAAGTTGTTCATTTCCGCCGAGTCGCTTTCGTGATCATACAGCTCGCTGCCCAGTTCGCCTTCCTCTCCCCACTCGGTGTACCGGTAGCGTTCGGTGCGAATGCTATAGCCGTTGGCGTACTGGGTCAGGGCGGCTCTGCGAGGTCTCGCGGACACGTCGCGCAGAGCGGGACTGAGGCTAACTCCGGAAACGTAGGCCGGCGCCTTCAATCCGGCAAGGTCGGCCAGCGTGGGGTAGAAGTCAGTCATCTCGGCCGGCGCTTTGGTCACTTTCCCCTGCTGCGAGACGCCTGGGCCGGCGATGATCAGCGGCACCCTGGCTGCGTTCTCGAACAGCGTCGTCTTCTGATAGTGGCCATGTTCGCCCATGTGGTAGCCATGGTCGGAGGTAAACAGCACGATTGTGTTTTTGGCGAGCCCAGTGTCGTCCAGCTTGTCGAGGATCCGGCCGAGTTGGGCGTCGGCGAACGTGATCGAGGCGTAATAGGCTTGAATGGCTTTGACGGCCAACTTTGGATCGAGGTTGACCTGATCCTTCTTTCTCCTCACGCTGTTTCGCGCGGGTGCCGGGATGGTTTCGAAGTAGTCCTTGGGGACGGTTGGCACTTTGATTCGATCATCTGGGTACATGGCGAAATAGTTCTTGGGCGCCACGTAAGGCGTATGGGGTCGAAAAAGCCCCACAGCCATAAAGAACCGCTGGCCGTTTGACGCATAGCGGTCCAGTAGTCGCACAGCCTCCGTGGCGGCGATGCCGTCGGTTTGCTCGTCGTCGGCGCCATCGGCCGCAAGCCAACTGAGCGTCCCTCCGTAGGAGCCTGGCCGAAGACTGAAGATAAGATGCTCATCGTCCTTGTCTCGCCCCCGCGGATTGATCGTGTGATCCCAAGAATAAGGATCGTCGTAACTGCCTGTGCCGATATGCTTGGGGACGTTGTAGTGGTAGATCTTACCGATTCGAGTCGCGAAGTAGCCGTTGCGGCGGAACAGCTGCGACATCGTCTGGACGTTCGGGACCTGCTCGCGAAGGTAAACCGAATTGCGCTGTATTTGCGTCTGGTCGGGATAGAGGCCCGACATAAAAGATGCTCGGCTCGGGCCGCAAAGGGGGTATTGGCAGGCCGCGTTCTCGAACCTCACTCCGCGAGCGGCCAGCCGGTCGATGTTGGGACTCTTTACCAGTGGATGGCCATAACACGACAGGTCGCAATTCAGATCATCGCAGATCAGGAACAACACATTCGGCCTCTCCACGGCGAGAACAGCCGACGTCGTCAACAACGACGCGAAAAGGGATACTGCGGCGCAACGAATCGCCAGAATGATTGAACTTGGCACAAGCGGCTCCAGGTCGATGCAAAGATGTCGTCAACGGGGCCGTTATTGTAGCAGCCCCACCGACTACCGGCGCTCACGACGCGTCGACACTCTCGCGGCTTCACGGCATTTTTTTGACGCCCTGCAGCACTCCAGAACAGACGGTGGCCGCCCGCGTTTTCTTGTCAACCGCGACAGCAGGCTGTAGGCTGGCGGTAATTGGAGGTCGATTGTCATAGCTTGCTCCGACAGGCTTCGCGGAGACTTTCCCCAAGCACAGGATGGGCTGCACAATGAACAGGCGAGGCTGTGTTCGAGCTACGGATGCGAGGCTGTGTTCCCGGCGGATTCCCGCCGCGCCGCTGGCCAGGCCAGGGAAGAACCGTTGGGGCGGGTTCACGCTTGTCGAATTGCTTGTGGTGATCGCCATCATCGGCATACTAGTCGGCTTGCTCTTACCCGCTGTGCAGGCTGCCAGGGAGGCGGCGCGGCGGACGACCTGCCTGAACAACCTCAAGCAAATAGGTCTGGCGATTCATCAATACCACGAGGCGACTAATCACATCCCTACGGGCTGGTTGTCGAAGCAACCCGAGGGTGAGCCTGGATGGGGATGGGCTACGCTTACGCTGCCCTACGTCGAGCAGGCCAACTTGCGGAAGCTGGTCGATACTGGCAAACACATTGACGACCCGGCGAACGACCGAGCCCGAGTCCGCTCGCTCGCCTTCCACTACTGCCCGAGCGACGAGGCATCGATAAAACAGGTGTTTCGGCTCGAGGACGATCCAAGTCGACCGGATCCGCACGACCACGATCATCTTCCGATCAAGATAGCCTGCTCTAACTTCGTCGGGGCCCACGGTTGCTCGGCCGTCGAAAACCCGGGCTGACTGCCCGCCGGCGTTTCCCGCCAGTCTGGCGGCAGCGGAGTCTTCTATCACAACAGCAACCTAAGATTTGCCGACGTTCGCGATGGCTTGACCCACACCATCTTTGTCGGCGAGCGGAGCAGCAAGATCGACTTTTCGACTTGGGTTGGCGTCGTGCACGGCGTCAAGAATCCAATACCGCGAATCGTCGGTTCGACCATCCGGCCTCCGAATCGGGTTGACGCGAATTTCGAAGAGTTTAGCAGCCGCCACCCGGGCGCCACTCAGTTCGTTTTCGGCGACGGTGCAGTGCACGCTATTTCCGACCTTGTCGATGAAAAAGTCTTTCACGGCATGGGAACTCGATTCGGGCGCGAAATCCCGGACGGAACCGTTTTTCAATAAGGACGTGTCGCTCCCTATCACCTGAGGCGGCTAGCGTCCGAGCGGCTAGTAACGTCTTGTGTTGGAGGCGTTGCCGGCGCTTGGTTGTCATTGCCAATTAGCATGTTCGGGCGTTTGCCTTGGAGCAGAATGATGCCCGCAGGCGAGACTTGCGAGCCGGCCACATCGACAACGTACAGCTTGGCCAAGCTGCTAATCAGTTCAATGCTGGCGTCGCCGATCTGTGTGTCCTCAATGGACAAGTAGTCCAGCTGCTGCAGTGGTTTCAGCGCGTTGAGACCCGAGTCGGTGATTCTGGTTCCTGCGAGCCCAAGTCGCTGCAGGTTGCGGAAGGCGCTGAGCTGTTCGGAATGATCATCCCCAAATGTGGTGCGGTCTAGGTAGAGAGTCTGAAGCTGACTCGCAGGAATGAAATGAAGCCCCTCGCCAGTGATCTGCGAGTCGCCCAGAAAGAGCGTCCGCAAATGGGCCATTTTGCTGAGGTGAACGAGTCCGCCATCGGTGGTGTTTCCGCCGACGGCAAGCGAAGTCAGGTTCTGCAGCGAGGCGAGCAACCGGAGCTGCTCGTCGCCGTTCGCTTGGTGGGCGAGGTTCAATGACTGCAGATTGGCAAGTCCGGCGATTTCCCCAGCCGATTCGCCAATCGCGACACCATAGAGATCAAGTTGCCTGAGTTCGCTGAGCTGTCCGATGACCCGAAACTCGGCAGGACCCATTTCAAGCCCGCGACAGGCAAGTCGATCGATGGGGCGGCAATGGGCCTTGATCAGCTCAAGAGCCAGCGGGAGTTGTTCTTGTTTGCCGATTTCGATAGAAAAACGGTCCTCGCCATTGCGCGACTCGCGAACATACAGGCGAACGCCGAGCGATTCCAACTGGTCCATCCAAGTCAACCGAGGCGTTGGCGAGCAACCGCCCGCCACTGCGAGCAGCAGGGCGCCAAAGGCCGCCGCCAGGCGGGGCGAGCTGAGAGAAATGGCAGTAATAAGAAACCAATTCACTCTTAACGACGACGTTCGGCTAGGATGGATGGCGGAAAGCAACGAGACGATTTGACGGAACGCAATCGCGTGAATGATCAAGGAAATCAGCGGACAACAACGAAGAACAAGAGGCGCCTTTGGTGCTTTCGCTGCGGAGCGATCCTGCTCGGCATGTCGCCGTTCTTGATCGCTGAATTGGGCATCCGACTTTCCGGCTGGCGCCCGCCCGCCTCGGCCGATCCATTTGTCGGTTTCCAGGACATCAGGCCGCTGTTTGAATTGACGTCCGATCGTAGCCACTACGAGATTCCTGTTTCGCGCCGCGAGTATTTTGAGCCGGATGGTTTTCTCGCCAAGAAGCCCGATAACGAATTTCGCATCTTCTGCTTGGGCGGCTCGACGGTTCAAGGCCGCCCCTATTCTATCAAGACCTCCTTCACCACGTGGCTGGAGTTGAGTCTGAAATCGGCGGATCCGTCTCGATCTTGGAATGTCGTGAACTGTGGCGGCGTCTCCTACGCCAGTTATCGTTTGGCGCCGATAATGGAGGAGTGCCTGCAATACCAGCCCGATCTGTTTGTGATCTACACGGGCCACAATGAGTTTCTTGAGCACCGCTCCTACAACCAGCTAGAGTCGCCCTCATCGTTTACGCTAGCGGCCACCTGGATCAGCGCCCATTCGCGACTCGTTCAGCTCGCGGGAACTCTGCGAACGAGGAGCTCGAAACCGCCCAGCCTTTTGTCCCAGGAGGTCGACGCCTTACTTGATTATCGCGGAGGGCTTGAGTCGTACCACCGCGACCCGCAATGGCGAGAGCAAGTGACGCGGCACTTTGGCGTCAACGTGAGGCGAATGTTGCAGATTGGTCGCGACGCGGCGATTCCAGTCCTGGTCGTCAACCCGGTCTCCAACCTTCGTGATAGCCCGCCCTTCAAAGTGGAAACCCGCGCAGAGCTGAGTCAAGCGGAGAACGCCGAGTTCGGCAAACTGCTTGATAAAGCGCGGCGCGACATGGGCGAGGAACATCCGCGCGAGGCGCTCAAGTCACTTCGCCAGGCGCTTCAGTTGGACGACAATCACGCCGCGGCTTGGTTTCTTCGAGCCCACTGCCACCTAGCTGAGGGCGAGACGGATGCCGCCCGCGAGGCATTCGTTCGCGCAAAGGATGCGGACGTTTGTCCTCTGCGAATGACGGAGGCCTTGCATGTTGAACTGCGTCTCGCAGTCGAGCAGTTCGGCGCCAAGTGGATCGACGCTCGAGCCTTTTTTCAGAATGAGGCCCACGGCGGACTGGTTGGCGACAGTCAATTGGTTGACCATGTGCACCCAAAAATCGACGGTCACCAAGCCATCGCGCGACTGCTTTTCGAGCAGCTGGTCGACGACGGCGTCCTCCGCGAGTCGCAGTTGCACGAGCCCGCCAGGCGAAAGGCCTTTCGACGTCACTGGGACGAGGAGATCGACGAGGCATACATGGCTCGCGGACAACAGAAACTGGAAGGCCTTCGCCGTTGGGCTACAGGGCGGGCTTTCAAGGTTCGTCAGCCGGAAGAGGGATTTGCCCCACCGCCCTGATCTCAACCGCAGCCCCGCTTCCGATTGAGCGGCTCTGTCGAAACCACCGCACGGGCAATGGCCTGCCGATTGCTAACGCACTGAAAGAAAGTGTTCGAAGAAACGATAGATAACTGCGTTGGATTCCTTGCTGGGGGAATGATCGGGGCGGTTGGTCATCCCCACGCGCTCGGTTTCACCGAGAAGTCGATTGACTTGGATTGAACGATTGAGGGCTTCCCAACGATGGGGCCCATCTTCCGATCCGCCGGAGACGAGAAAGGGACGCGGCGCCATCAGGGCGTGCAACTCATGCAAGTCTCGACCCGATTCGATCAAGCGAGGATAGAGGCCGCGAGCCGGGTTGGCCTTGCTGACGAGACCCCGCTTGCGCCAAGGCCGAGTGTGGTGGCCCAAGTACCAGGGCTCCCAATAGTTCACGCTTGAACGCGTATCGAACACAATTCCCGGGTCGGACCAGGCGGCGCAGGCGAACTTGTCGAACAGGCAGGAAGCAAACATGGCCCATTTGCCCCCAAACGAGTGGCCGACGATTCCAATCCGCTCCGCGTCGACCTCGGGTCGCTGAGCGAGAACGTGCCAAGCATTAGCGGCTGCATATCCGAGCATGGAAAGCGGTTGCACATCGACCTTGTCCAAGGAGGGTTCGTAGATCGCGTACGTCTTCGCCTGAGTGGCTTCGGTCGTGCCGATGGAAAGCGTCACCAATCCTCGCCGCGTCAGCTGAATCGCAAAGTCCCGCAACGGGTTGCCGCGGCCAATGGCGGTCTCGGGTTCATAGTAGACACTGATCACAGAGGCGTGTTTCCGGCCATCCTTCGCGGAGTCTGGAATGAGCAGGTAGCCTGTCGTCTTTTCCCGAGTGGTCCAGAGGAAGCGGATTCGCAGTTCCTCGTATCCGTTGCGTTGCGTGCTGGAGAGCACCTCAACTTTCGGGTCGCTAATCAGCGGCGGCCACTTGCCCAACAAAGCATCCCACTCCGCGCGGATTTCGCGGCGACGGACATTCCACTGTTGCCTCGTCGACGCCTGCTCGCCGTTGGAGAACAGCAGAGGCGACCGGTACTGGCCGAACTTCTTGGCCCACGCCTCCGGCGGTGAGAAGTAGGGCGCCAGTTCTTTCGGCAATGGACGGCTCGCCGCGCCCTCGCCTTTCTGCTCAGCCTGAACCGGAACAGTGAGAAAGAGTGAGCAAGCCGCGACAAGCGTTCCCAGACGAGCGAGTTGTCGGCCAGACGGACGTTTCATGAACAGCTCCACGATTGGAAAACGGGGCCGCGAGACGACGCTGCGTCGCGACCCCATTATTGAACATGGCGTCCGCCGCAAAGACAAGAGAGCTGCCGCCCATTTCAACCGGTGACGAACTGCTGGATAGGCGGACCGCCAAAGGACGCGAAAGGCGCAGCAAGAGCATGACGTTAGAAGGGCCGCGTGCCCGCTAATCTGATTTGCGATTCGGCAACAGTCCGCACGCCTCTTGGGCTCGCCGCAAGACTTCGCCAGACTTTCTTCGAGCTTTCTCGGCGCCGGCCGCGAGGATTTCGAAGACTTCGTCCGGCTTGGCTTCGTACTCCGCTCGCCTCGCCCGAGCCTCCGCGAAATACTCCTCTGCGGCGTTGGCCAAGGACTTCTTCACCTCCCCATAGCCAAAGCCGCCGCGCTGGTAGAGGTCGGCCATGGCTTGCCGAGCCTCGGCGTCCGCAAAGATGCTGAACAGCTCGAACAAATGGTCTGTTTCGGGGTCCTTGGGATCTTCCATGGGACGGGAATCCGTGGGGATCTTCATGATCTTCTTGCGTTGAGGCTTGAGCGGTTCAAAGACCTCGATGGTGTTGTTGTAGCTCTTCGACATCTTTTCGCCATCAATGCCCGATACTCTTTGGCTGTTCTCTAGCAGCCTCGCCTTGGGCAATACGAACACGTCTCCATAGTGGTGGTTGAAGCTCTGGGCCAAGTCGCGGCAGACTTCGATATGTTGCACCTGATCCGCACCGACCGGCACTGTGTCGGCGTCATAGGCCAAAATGTCGGCCGCCATCAACACCGGGTAGTTGAACAGTCCAGCTCCAGCCGGAAGCCCCTTGTCAATCTTGTCCTTATAAGCATGGCAACGCTCGAGATGCCCCATGCCCGCACCAGTCATTAGCAGCCAGCAAAGCTCACTGACTTGAGGCACGTCGGACTGCACAAAAAGGATGGCCCGGTTGGGGTCAAGACCGAGCCCAAGCAGATCAAGCGCTGCATCGAACGTGTAGGCCCACAGCGTTTCAGCCTCGCGAACCGTGGTCAGCGCATGCAAGTTGGCGATGAAATAGTAGGCCTCTTGTTCATCTTGCAACTCGATGTATTGGCGGATTGCGCCGAAGTAATTGCCCCAGTGAAATCGTCCGGTGGGCTGGATACCAGAGAGAACTCGCATAGCTGGTTTGACCTGTTCTGGGCGCCGCCCTGTTCCTTGGACGCGCAAAAGGGCACGCCAACGTCGACAGCCTGGCGTGAATTAGTTCGAAAGCATGAAGTCTACTATTTGGCGGTTCGCAACGTCGCGGAAATATCGGAAATCCTTGACGCGCCGACTTCGCACATCGCTGCGGGAAGCGAGTCGAGCAGTTTCATGGAAATCGTCGGGTCTACGTAGTTAGCCGTGCCGACTTGCACCGCCGTGGCGCCGGCGGTGAGGAACTCCATGACGTCATCGATACTACTGATGCCGCCGATGCCGATAATGGGAATGTCGACCGACTGGGCAACTTGATAGACGCACCGCAGAGCGATCGGTTTGATGGCTGGTCCGCTCAATCCTCCGATGACGTTGCCCAATATGGGGCTTTGGCGACGCCAATCAATGGCCATCCCCAGGACTGTGTTGATCAGCGAAACGCCATCGGCGCCGCCTTGCTCGGCCGCCCGGGCAATTTCGGCAATGCGAGTCACATTGGGTGTCAGTTTGGCGAGAATGGGCCGCCCGCATCCATTGCGGACGTCTCGCACCAGCGCCTCACACTTGCTCGGATCCGCACCGTAATCGACCCCTCCCGATACGTTGGGGCAGGAGATGTTCAACTCGATCCCGGCGACACCCTCGTGTTCGTCGAAGCGACTCGCGAGCTCCACGAACTCGTCTTGGGTCCGGCCCGCGATACTGACAAGAATGGGCGCCCCGGTCGACTGAAGATACGGCAAGTGGTGGGCGATAAAGGCATCGATGCCGTCATTGTCGAGCCCGATCGAGTTCAGCAGACCCGCTGCCGCCTCCACGGTTCGCGGCGGCTGATTTCCGACGCGTGGCTCGGCCGTAATGGTCTTAGGGATGATCCCGCCGAGCCGAGACAGGTCGACAAAAGACTCCATTTCCCGCGCATAGCCGAACGTGCCCGATGCGACCATGATGGGATTGGGCAGGGTCAATCGTCCAATTTGCACCGAGATGTCGGCGCGCAAGCCGTTCGCCACAACGTGTCCTTCAAGTCCGAGCGATCGCCGGCGGGCCGGCAGCGGGGAGTATCACCAAAATGTATCGGCCCTCTCCCACGGCGACAATCGGGCGCCCGCGCAGCCTTTGACCGCGCAGCGCCAACCTCTCGGCTTGCTGAAAACGACGTTCCGCCAGTCGGAAAGGTGCGAAGGCAATCCCACGCCCCAAATCACCAACTAGATGACCCCGCCATGCACCCGAAACGGCGTCATGTGATCCGGTTGCTCGACAAACCAGAATCGCTCCCACTCGGCAAGCAAGGCGCGAAAGTTCTCGGATTGAAAAATCAACTGCTCGGTGCGCAATGTGGGATCGCCCGAGTAGATAGGCAAGATGCACCCAACATTCGTACTCATTGCGACACCTAACAATGTCGCGAAGATCAGCCGACGCATGACACTTCCTCCATGAAACCGTGAACGCAATCCACTTGCGCACCACACGTTACGGTGAGAGCATTCCGCTAACCCCGTTCGCTCAGACTTGTGACTTCTCGTTCGTTGCAAATCGTGCGGGAGGAGAGTTGCAACACGTCGAATGACGTTCTTTGATTTGTACGCAGGACGGGCGTGTTCTGGGGGCTACGACTGTCCCGGATTTGGCTCATAAGTTGTTGGTCCGTCGATACTTCCTGTCGCCGGACGAGCAACAGTCGCCTCGGTCGATTCAGCAGCCTCCCGTTCGGCACGGGCTCGCTCTGCCTCTTCCTGCTCAAGCTGTCGCACTCGTTCCTCCATCTCCTTACCAGGCTTAAACGTCACCACGAATTTCTCTGGTACGTCGACCCGATCACCCGTCCTGGGGTTGCGCGCCTTACGAGCGGCCCGTTTTTTCACCTCAAAAACGCCGAAATTACGTAGCTCAATACGACCCTTCTCGACCAACGTTTCCACGACGGCGTCAAAGGTCTTTTGGACGATTTCCTTAGTTTTGAGCTGGGTAAGACCAATCTCGTCGGAAATCGTTTTCACGATCTCTTTCTTGGTCACTATTTGCGTCTCCTGGGCAGAGGTTCAGTTGTCCCAAGTGTAAATACAGTAAGCACTAGAGTCAAGCTCAAAGCCTCTGTCCGCCTTCATTAATTGGCACTCTCGGGTTGACGGCGATTGACGTTAAGTTGCTTATATGAAATGACTTACGCAGGACCCCAAAAAACTCGGCCACGTTGTCTTCGTAAGTCCTTGTTCACGTGATGGTTATCGACCGTCCAGCCGATGCGGCACCACTCGTGAGGCGCTGCACGCCGTCCCTCAGCCAATCACAAACCGGGCTCGACGAGCCACTGGTTGAGTCAGCCAGTGGGCGCCGCGCAACAGGCACTCGAAGCCATCATCGGTTACCCAGTCGGTAAACTTCAACTTTTCGCTACAACAGGACCGATTCTACCTCTCCGGGGGGCGCAACGGTCTCGTCGGCAGGTGTATGTGGTCGAACCGCCATCGCCCAGGCTCGCCTAGAACCGCCCCCGCCTAGAACCGCCCCCGCCTAGACTCGCAGTACCTTGCGTTGGGCCTCGATCTGCTCGATCTGTACGAGCTTGCCTCGGCCGCTGCCCGGGCAGATCTCACAGGTCTCTTGCCATGCTTGCTTCGACTTCAGGTTCGAGTCCCAGAAAGGCCAGGTGCGGCATTGGCGAGGTCGAGCCTGATAGACGCCACACTGCTTCAACTCGGAGTCGAAGAATACGCAATCGCCATTGGAGTACTCTCTCAAGCTCTTGCGGATACCTACTTTGCGCACGTTCTCTTGCTCGAACTCGCCGACGGTCATGCCAACGAGTTCCGCCAGGGCGGCGATTTCGGCTTTGTTGACCCACACAAAACCCGGTGCTCCGGTGCAGCAGTCGCCGCATTGTGAGCAGTCGAATTTCAGGCCGTCGTGGTACCAGGGCTCTTTCATCGATGACCTGCAGGAGGGGAAAATGACACAAGGCAGTGTCGGCTTCGAGGGTGAACAATGTCAAGGTGTAGCAAGGGGTTGCGGTCCGAAGAGGTTTCTACTTGGGGTCCTGCGATCACTTGGCAATCACTTGTCCTGTCCCGCTTGCGAGACGTGGAAGACGTGAGAACCGCCGTGGAACGCCGGCGTTCAGACAGTTGCACGGCCGCATTCAGCGATTTCGGCGACTGCTTCCACAGCCTTCTTGGTGTCGTCTTCTGAGTTGAGCAGGCCGGGACTCAGCCGGATAACACCGCCAGTTCCGGCGCCGATCAGGGAGTGGACGAGAGGAGCGCAGAGGAAGCCAGCTCTGGCCTGAACTCGGTGGCTGCTATCGAGCATGCCGGCAACCTCCTGAGGGGAAAACCCGGCGACGCGGAACGCCACCACGGCGCCGCGTTGTCGAGGGTCGAGCGTCCCCAGCAGGGTGACTCCCTCAATGGCGGAGAGGCCGGCGACAAGTTCGTCGCGGCGTGCGTCGAGCCGCCTTCGGGCCTCATCGGCGCCCAGTTCGTTAAGCCAGCGAATACCTGCGCCGAGTCCTAGGATGGCGGGAACGTTGTGATTCCCCGACTCAAACCGGTCCGGCAGGCCGATCGGTTGCTCGTCCGACTCGCTCTTGGTGCCCGTCCCGCCTTGGCGCTGGGGCGCCAACTCGGTTTGCAACGCTTCTGGGATACTCAGCAGTCCGATGCCGAGTGGTCCCATGAGGCCCTTGTGGCCAGGCGTGGCGACGAGGGTCGTGGGACACTCAGCAAACTCTAGCCTTTGATGGCCAGCGGATTGGGCCGCATCGATCAGGCAGGGCAGACCCCGCTCGGCCGCTCGGCGACAAACTTCCTGGGCGTCTTGCACTGATCCGGTGACGTTGGACATGTGAGTGAGGACGATCAGCCGCGTTGTCGGACCGACATCGGCGAAGAGTTCGTCGACATCGATGACGGTGTCGGATCCGCAGGAAACACGTGAAACTCGCACGTCGCACCGTTGTTCTAAAAAACGGAGCGGACGGAGGACGGAATTGTGTTCCAGACGAGTTGTCACGACATGGTCGTTGGGGCGGACAAGGCCGTGGATGGCCAGATTCAGCGAATCCGTCCCATTGGTGGTGAACACGACCGAGTGGGCCGGCACGCCTCCGAGTATTCCGGCGGCCAGTGCTCGGGTCGCTTCGACAGCTCGCTCAACCTGTTGGGCTTCGGCGTAGACGCTTCGTCCGGCAGGGGCGCCGTTTTCGCGTTGGTAGCGTTCAACCGCCTCGTAGACGGGTTCTGGTTTGGGCCAACTGGTGGCGGCGTTATCCAGATAGATGCGTGATGGCTGCATGTTGCGAGTCGCCGGGCGTTCGTATTCGCCACTGCTCTAGCCTACCGGGTTGTCTGTTGTCTTACGCCTTGCCAACTCGAGCCGGTCCAAGGACCAGGCGCGTGGGTGGGCTATCCGCCGATTTGGTACATGGGTCGATCGGGGCGGGCGAAGTCGGGTTCGTCGTGGCCGTGGGCCGTCTTCTTTGCCGCCACGCATTCCCTGATCAGCTTGGCAACATCCGCGTCGCTGCCTCCCTCTCGGATGACGGCCCGCGCGTCCCACTCGGATGTGGAGAAGAGGCAATTTCGGAATTGACCTTCCGCAGTAATTCGCAACCGATTGCAGGCATCGCAAAACGGCTGCGAGACCGAGTTGATAAAACCGACACTGCCGACGCCGTCAGGGAATCGATAGTCGACGGATGGCTGGCTCGGATCGGGTCTGTCGGCCGGCGTGAGGGGGCCGAAGCGTCTTTCGATCTCCGCCCGAATCTCGTCGCCGCTGGCGACGGACTCGGAATGCCAGTTCTCTTCCGCGTCGAGTGGCATGAATTCGATAAACCGCAGTTCAAGGTCGTTCTCACGCGTGTATTCGACCAACGGAACGATTTCATGTTCGGTGAGGCCTTTGATGGCGACGGCATTGAGGCGAATCTGGTCGAAACCAGCCTGCTTTGCTGCGCTGATGCCGTCCAAGACGCGTTGCAAGCCTTTGCGTCGCGTGATCCGCTGAAAAGTCGACTCACTCATTCCATCAAGGCTAATATTGAGACGTCCCAAGCCAGCTTGTTTCAACTCTTGCGCGTAGTCGGCCAACAAGATTCCATTTGTCGTCAGCGCGATATCCTGAATTCCGTCGATCTGGGCAAGCCGTTTGACGAGCAAGGAGAGCTTCGCGCGGACCAGCGGTTCGCCGCCGGTGAGCCGCAAGCGATTCACGCCGAGACTGGCGGCCACGCGCGCTACCCGTTCGATCTCCTCAAGGCTCAGAATCTCCGACCTCGGCTTGAAGACGACGTTGTCTTTCGGCATGCAATAGAAGCATCGGACGTTGCAGCGATCCGTCACGCTGATGCGCAGGTTGTTGTGTCTGCGTCCGAATGAGTCACGCAATTCGCCAACAATTGGATTGGTCATATGGTTGTCCGGGAGGAT
>CAZWOU010000050.1:26123-32869 GCA_964635375.1 uncultured Pirellulaceae bacterium
TTCTCGGCAGGATTTCTCGGCAGGATTTCTCGGCAGGATTTCTCGGCAGGATTTCTCGGCAGGATTTCCCGGCCTAGTCCCTGGTGTGGGAAACGCTCCGCCAAATCACTGGCGTCGCCTGGCCGTTTTGGAGGCGCAAAGTCAGGGGTCGGTCGAGCCAGCCTGGGGATCGACCCATTGGCTCTCTCCATCGGCCCAATTTTCTTGCTTCCAGATTGGCACAACCTCCTTAAGCGTGTCAATGAGCCATTTGCCTGCTTCGAAGGCTTTTTCGCGGTGTGGGGAGCTCACGGCGATGGCCACGCTGGCCTCTTGCAGCTCCAAACGGCCTAGCCGGTGGGCGATACAGCAGCCAGTGATCGGCCACCTATTCCTTGCCTCGGTCTCGAGTTCCGCCAGCTTTTTTTCCGCCATTTCCGGGTAGCACTCGTAATCGAGCCAAGCGGTTTGGCGTCCATCGGTAAACTCGCGCGTCGTCCCCAGAAATAGCACAATCGCGCCGGCTTCCGGGGTGGCAACTTGAGATAGAACAAATTGAGTTTCGATCGGTTTGTCGGTTAAGTAGATCATGATTCGTCGAGTTTTGGGCCGTGTTTTGAAAACCTCTGTACAGATCACCGCCAGTTCGCCGCAGTTTGCCACTGGCTCGATTCAGTTCGATTCAGCCGCCGCTGACCGGTGGTATACAAGCAATGTCCGCACCTTCAGAAATAAGCTGGCTGTCCGGCGCGTACTCCGCATCCAGTGAAAAGAGCAGACGGTCGCCGAGATCGGCAAGCTGCGGATACTGACTTTGGATCGAGCTGCGCAGTTGGGCGACCGTAGTCCCCTCCGGCAATTCGACTTGGACTTCGGCGGCGCCGGCGGCTTGCTTGGCAACCGCGAACATTCTGACTTTGACAATCATGTCACTACAAACTCCTCGCCTCGTTGTGAGAGGCGTTCTGCGATTTCGGGCATCAGTCCATAAGCTAGGGCGAGAATTTTTAGGGGATGGAGCGTCGGCTTTGAGGTGCCTTGTTCCATTTGAATCTTGCAGGCGCTGCATTCCGTTGCTCCGAGCTGTACTCGCGGGCCTCTCAATTCGGAAATGAGCCCCCAGCCAGCGCGGAGACTGTTGCGATAGTTTTCACTCTTGGCGCCCCAGAGCCCAGCCATCCCGCTGCAGCCTTTTTGGATGTCGTCGACCGATAGTCCGGGGATCAAGCGGAGAAGTTCGCGACCAGCTGATTGGTCGCTCAACGCCCGCACATGACAGGGTTCATGGTAACCCAGAACATAATTAATCGGCTTCAGGTCCAACTCGAGGTTTCCCGTCAAGTGCATCGACCAGAGGTATTCGCAAGCCTCGCTTGTGTTCTGAGCGACGAGTCGAGCGTCGTCGTCGTCGAGGATGTTGAGGTACTCGTGTTTGATCGCCAGCGCCGCAGCCGGCTCGGAGGCCACCACGTGGTATCCTTGGCGAACCGCTTCGGCAAGAACGGCGATGTTGCGAGTGGCGGTTCGGCGGGCGGCGTCGAGCGCGCCCATTGAGATAGCGGGCATGCCGGAGGACTGCAGATTTGGCGGAACGTAGACCGACACGCCGTTGTGTCCCATCACTGCCAGCAGCGCTTCGCCGAGTTGGGTATCGAACCAGTTAGCATAGGTGTCGACGAAATAGACGATCTTCCGCCCCTCGCCCCGCCGCGGTCGCGTCAGTCGGCGCCGGCTGGCGATACTGAGAAAACTGCGGGGCGCGAAACGAGGCAGCTTGCGGCCTTTGGCAACTCCCGCGATTCGCTCCAGCAACCATCGCATGGATCGATTCCCCAAGGCCCAGTTGGCCAAGGTCCGGAACTGGATAGCCCAGGAGGCCATCCAGTCAACTCGCGTCATCAACCAATCGCGCATTCTTAAACCGTTGACCGCGACGTATTGTGCTTTGCACTCGAAGACGAGTTTGGGAATATCGACCGATGCGGGACACTCCACTCGGCACTGATGGCAGTTGACGCAGAGGTCGGCGATCGACTTTAAGGACTCACCAGTCAGTTCTTCGGTCGCCAGTTTTCCAGTGACAACGGCACGAACGAGGTTCGCCTTAGAGCGAGGCGAGGCTTCCTCTCGAGGCGCGAATCGAAAAATGGGGCACATCAGCTCCTGGGGCGACTGGGTTCGGCAACGGCCACAGCCGTTACAACCGCGAGCCGCCAAGGCGACCTCAGGTGCATCCCAAGTCAGAAACGGCGTGAACGGCCGCGCTGGCAGCTCGGGCAGCTCAGAATTCGCATCGGTTTCTTCATCGCCAACCGCCTCTGCTTCGCCGCTGGCGACAGTAGAGACGACAGGCCGCAGGTTGTTGGTCAAGGGGGGCGGCGCATCGGCCACGACCTTGCCTGGATTCAACAGGTTCTGCGGATCGAAAATTCTCTTGATCTCACGCAGCACATCGTAGAGCGGTCCGTAGTGCTTACGAACGTACCAGGTGCGACTCAGTCCATCTCCGTGCTCGCCGCTCACCGAACCTTCGACTTCGGCGACGGCGGCGTACAACTCATCAGCCAGGCGACGCATGCGGCGGACATCGTCAGGGTTGGCGAGGTCCAGGAAAGGACGAATGTGCAATTGGCCGTGCGAGGCGTGGGCGAAGACAGACGCCGTCACCGCATGGGTCTTCAACACATTCTGCACCTTTCGCAGAAACTCGGGGAGCATCGCTGGAGGGACGATGATGTCTTCGACGAACGGTAACGGTCGCGTCGATCCCTCAAGTCGATAGAGCAGCGGAATAACTCGCCTCGCCAACCGCCAATAGAGATCGCGTTCGCCTTTCTCCAGCGTCGTCCGCGAATCGAACGCCAGCTTCTTCCTCCGCTGCAATCGGTTGGTCAATTGCTTCAGTCGGTCGCGTATCTCGTTGGGGTCGTCTCCCGACATTTCCACAAGCAGCATCGACTCCGCGTCACTTGGAAGCACGCGGGCATAACGCGGGTCCGTTTCTCTGGCGATCGACAGCAGGCGGCGGTCCATCATGTCGCATGTGTCGGCGCCGAACTGTTCGACTTCGAGCGCGCCGTGGGCGGCCGCCTCCATTCGATCGAAGAAAATCAGCGCGAGGCCGCGGTGCTCGGGCGTGGTCTGGGTCCTCAACTCCAGCTCGCTTGAGATCGCAAGCGTCCCTTCGGAGCCGACTAAGATCCTCGCCAGGTCGATTTCGCCCTTACTCTCGTCGAGGACGTCCCAAATGTAGTAGCCAGCATCGCATTGCATCGTTTTCGGGCGGTACTTTTCCACTAGCTCGGCATTGCGCACTAGCAACTCGCGGACGCGCCTCACGATAGAGCGCAGAGTTTCCGACTCCGTCGAACTGTGACTCGCCTGAATGGGATGCTTCTTGAAGACGACTCGCTCGCCATTGGCAAGCACGGCGTCGATTGAAACGACATGATCATGGGCGGCGCCATAGAGAGGAAAGTGGCTGCCAGAAGCGTTGATGGCGACGACGCTGCCCATCGTCGTGACGCTTCGCGTAGAGGGGTCTGGCCCGAACACGCGGCCTCGTTCAGCCAACTGACGGTTCAGTTGCGAAAGCACGACCCCCGGTTGAACTCGAACTCGGTCGTCTTCGATGTTCAACACTCGCCGCAAGGAATGTGAGAAGTCGATTACCAGCCCTGGGCCCAACGATTGGCCGGCCAGTCCAGTCCCCGCGCCGCGGGCGTGAACGGGAAGACCGTGCTCCGATGCATATCGCAAGCAAGCTTGAATGTCTTCAACCGATCGCGGTCGAACCACGCCGAGCGGGAGAATCTCATAGACGCTCGCGTCGCTGCCGTACAACTGCACAAAGGGGGCGTCACACCGCACTTCCCCCTCGAGAAGGCCGCGCAAATCTTCTTGAATTCGCTCCCGCTCCTGGTCCATGACTGGCTCGCGCCAAGGGTTGCTAGTAATGAATGTGCCGCCCAAGACCACTTCTGGCGGCAGTTGACGCGCCCGTTAGTCGCTATCCAATCCGCTGTTCGCCGACTGGTGCTGGCGCGCGACGGCCGCCTCGGCTTCGGCATCGGCTAGCCTGGCGGCCTGCTGCCGGAAACGTTCATGGATTTCCAGGTCGAAAGGCGAGTATTCCTTGTCGTCGTCAAGGCCTCGATACTCGGCATGACAGCGGTAGCAGGTGAGCACGTTGCCCATCCACAGGTATAAGGCCGCGTCGATCAGCGCCGAGACGAAGAGCACGCCGAAAGCGGCGTAAATCATGTAGTAGTACCAAGCGATACTGCTGAGAGTGAAGCCCAGGCCGATAATCGCTAAACCAAGTTGCTGCGGGAAGTCCTTCCTCACGAAGAGCTCTTCGCTAGGACAGGCAAAGCAGCGAACAACCTGCTCTTCGTCCAACGCGTCGGCCGGTATGGAGATGGTATGACTGCAATGCGGACAAGCCAGTCTCTCCTCGGCCCAATTCTCGGTTGCCTTGTCAAACGCAACGTTTGCGGTCTGCTCGCATTTCGGGCAGAGGTAGTGAATCTTCATCAATCGTGTGACGTGAGCTCCACAGGGGCAATAAGGGGCGAAAGCGGAAATTGCGGCGACTGGTTATTCTAAGCGGAGATGGAGAATGTTTGCATGGGACGTCGCTGGAATTGGCGGACTTTTCCCCTAACGAGCGGCGACGCCGGCAAACGCTGGCGATTGCTCTCAAGGAGATACCCCCGAGCTACAGCGTGCGGGCTACAGGGTGCGGGCTACAGAGTGTAAATCTCGCCCACGGACAGCAATTGAGAGAAAAGCTCACCCATGAACACAACGATAACGCCGGCGTAGAGAATACCTGTGGCGCTTTGGGTGTTGGGAACCTTGAGCGTATACCAGGCGAGCAACGCCATCATCAGTGCGCCGAGCAGGCCGAGAATCCACCGCGAGGCGATCCAGACCCAGAACATCAGCTGCACGGAATCGGGGTCGGCGGCGCCTAGGTGAATCCACAGGCCGATCGACGCGAGTATCGTCCGAATGACGACTGCAGCGATCATCATTTGCACCAGTCGTTCTAGCGGCGTCAAAGCCATTGACGGCGTGTTGAGATACCAGTGGCCAAGAAACATGGCCGCCATCGTGGCGCCAAGCAACAAGCCGCTTGAGACAAGCTCGGCCAACCCCAGCACGATGCCCCCAGTGCTCGCCCCTTCGCTCCAATTGGTCGCCAGGGCGGCGCCGACAATCCCCAAAATGGCCACGCAGTACAGCAACACGGCGCCAACCTGTTTTCGCTCATAAAGCCAGACGACCGCCCCCACATAGCTGAGCACGGCCAAGGCGACCGCGATGCCGGTAATCGCCGACGCCGGCAAGTCGCTCGCTTCCATCGCGCCCCGACTCGTGTATGCAGCTAGCGCGGCGAACGTGTTGAGGCCCATCAACACCCACAGGTGCACCCGGTAGAAACCTGCCGTGACCAAACGTGACGGTGTGACCGCCATCGATAGCGACATTCCAAAGGTGAGCCGGAATACGAACTGAACTAGGACCTGCCAGATGTCGTCCATTGCCTATAACATTCTTCCACGAGGGGATTGGGGAACGGCGTCGAAGTCAGGCGGTCCGGAAGAGTAACATGCTGAGTCTCCCGGTTCGTCTTCCTCAGTGACTACTTGTGATTTCCATAGATCAAATGCATGACTTCCGCACGTGAGGAGATGTCGGTTCGGAAGACCCCCTTCATCGCAGACGTCACGCAAAGGCTGCCCGGCTTGCGAACGCCGCGGATGGTCATGCATGTATGGGAGGCTTCGACGACCACCGCAACCCCCTTCGCATTCAACTCCGTCTCCAGCAGGTCGGCGATCGTCTCGGTCATCCGCTCTTGCACTTGCGGGCGCGAAGAGACCGCATCCACCACCCGAGCCAACTTGCTCAAACCGATCACCTTGCCGTCGGGAAGATAGCCAATGTGGGCCTTGCCGATAAACGGCATCAAGTGATGCTCGCAGACACTGTGAAACGTGATGTCGCGGACGAGCACCACTTCGTCGTATTGCTCTGTGAAGAACTTTTGCAGGTAGGGGCGAGGGTCGACATGAAGTCCAGCAAACATCTCGGCGTACATCCGAGCCACGCGAGCTGGCGTCTCCAGCAGGCCCTCGCGAGTTGGATCTTCGCCGACAGCGGCAAGTATTTCTCGAACGGCAGCTTCGATTCGGGGCAGGTCCACGTGTGTAGAAGTCGCGTTGGACATGAGGTCCTTTAAGGTTGACGATTGAAGACGGATTTACGAAAGCGGCTAGGCGAAGATGGCTGGGCGAAAGACAAGCTGGGGCATGTTGCGACCGGTCGCCAGGAGCTGTCAGGCAGTCGCGCTGGAACTAACTGTCTTGGCGAGAATCGGAGTCGCGCTTGGGGCCGCCAAATTCAAAGGTCAGCTGAGGGTCGACTCGCGAGGCGCCCGGATTCAGTTCCTTAAACAGCAGGCTCGGCTGAATATCGTGGTTGTCCTGGTACTTGTCGCTGTCGTACTCGTTGATGTTACCCGTTATCTCGTGATAGACGATCTGACAAATCGGTACATTTGGATAGATTCGCACAGGCTGAACCGCGAACATCTCCAGCGTCCAGTAGCCGGAGAAACCGACGTCGCCAAACCCGGTCACGTGGACGAACATCCCCAGTCGGCCAACCGACGACCGTCCTTCAATCATGGGAACCAACTCGTGGGTCTCCGTTCGCTCCGACGTTCGGCCCAAATAGAGCTGGTGCGGGTTGAGGAC
>CAZWOU010000050.1:32895-38890 GCA_964635375.1 uncultured Pirellulaceae bacterium
TCGGCTGCCGCATGTCCAGCACGACCTCCTCGTAGGTCATGATCTCTTCATGCAGCGTTAAGTTGTAGCTGTTGGGGTTGATTCGAGACTCGTCGAACGGATCGATCACAATCCGTTGACCAATGTTTCGCCGAATCTCGTCACCAGACAGGATCATGTCGTTCGCACCGTTTGAATTACGCGAATAGTTGATGGCTACGCAGGAGCAACGAAACAGTGATCTCGAGTCAAACCAACAATCGAGAGAACAGGATAGCCTTGGCCTCCACGCCTTAAACGTCTGGGCGTGGGAAGAGGTCAAAAAGTTCCAGTCCGCAAGAGAGTTGCGCTCGCGCTCGCATTGTGTCGGAACCAACCACGAGGGTCAAGCGGCGAGCCGCGGTTGGGCCGAAATGCTGGCAGGCACGCCCCCAAAAGGATGACCAGCCGAGGACCGCGGAGAGTTGAAATGGGCATTATCTTGGGAAAACGGTCATTCGCCACGCCGCATGGCCGCGGCGTCATCGGTCTCGGAACTCGCCAACCGACAGCGACCAGTGCCTTTACCGAGCCGTTACAAATTTGGGGTGTCGGCGCGTATAGACTGATTAATAAGTACTCGCCGTCGATGTTGGCGCACCACGAGCCGGTTTGCAGGATCGACTTCACTCCATCGCCCCCAAAACACTTGCGACCGCTGAAAGGAACACTGATGAACAAACTCAAACGGGCAAGCCTGTCTTTACATCTCGCTCTTGGGCTACTCGCCCTGAGCTTTACCGCACCTGTCGACGCGAACGACAAGACACCCGAAGATTCCGAACTGCAACTGAAGACGGAGAAGGTCATCGTCTTCAAGGACGGGTACTGCCTGGTCCTCAAGCGAGGCCATGCGACGACCGACGAGCATGGCGAGGTCTTTACCTCCGAGGTCCCCGATGCGGCGGCCTTGGGGTCCTTTTGGGCGATTCCCAAGAAGGGGCGAATGATCAGCATGGTGGCGGGCTGGTCTGAGAAAAAGGATGAAGAGTCCAAGGACGTTCGTTGCGCCGAGATGCTTGAAATCCTGATCGCCAACCGTGGAAAGGCATGCACGCTTCAAGTTGACAAGACCAAGCTCAGCGGCGTTATCCACACGGTGCTTTCCCACGAAACATCAGCACTGCTGGCCGAGTCGCACCGAGCCACTCTGGACGCCGAGCTGTTTCGATCGTCGTTGAGCTCACGGATTTCGCCGGTTTCTCCTAATGAGGCGGCCGCCGCGCGAGTCACAGGCGTCCGAGGCAGTCACTTCGTGTTGCGCACTGAACAGGGCGACATGTTGCTCAATATTGCCGAAATTCGCCAGCTTGCTGTCCCCAACATGAAGACAACCATCGGACGTCGGGTCACTCGCACGACCAAGACGAAGCGGCTGCGATTTCGATTTGAGAATCCCGGCGAGAAGCGTGAAATCTTGATCAGCTATTTCAGGCCGGGAGTTCGCTGGATCCCCAGCTACCGCGTCGAGCTGGACAGCAAGACGGGCGTGAAAAAGAAGACCGCTCAGATTTCTCTTCAAGCTGAGATTATCAACGAGGCCGAAGATCTTATTGACACGCCGATTGACATCGTGGTCGGCGTGCCCAACTTTCGCTTTCGCACTGTGACGAGTCCGTTCACACTGGAGAAAGTGCTTCGCAACACCCTGCAACAGGCGGCCCCTCAACTGATGGGCCAGTTTCGCAATAGCATGTCCAATTCCCTGTTCTCGCAAAGGGCGGCGGAAGTGCGTCGAGGCGCCTCACAACCTGCCGCCGTCGCCGAAGTCAGCGACGTTGATCTGCCGCCGGAATTGCGCGCCAGCGGTTCGCAAGACCTCTTTGTCTACAGCTTGCCAGCGCTGCAACTGCGAAAAGGAGAACGGGCGGCTGTGCCGATCTTTACAGCCACTGCGCCCTATCGCGACGTCCATACGTGGGACTTGCATCTCACTCGCAGTGATGTCGCCACCACCCCTAGCGGATCCGGAGTGCAATCTCCCTTGACGCTCTCTGAGAATAAGGTCTGGAGGCAGATCGAACTGACCAATACCACGAATGTCCCCTGGACGACCGGCGCCGCGATGATCATGGATGGGAAGCAGCCGCTCGCGCAGGAACTGCTCACCTACACATCGCCAAAGGGCCATTGCCGAGTCCCGGTGACGGTGGCAATCGACGTACGCGGAAGTTATGAGGAGGCGGAGTTCGCCCGGCAACTGAAAGCGTTGCGATGGAGCGGTTATGATTACGCCAAGATTCAGCAACGCACGAAACTGGAAGTTCGCAACCACAAGACTGAGGTCATCTCACTTGAGGTTACCTTGAAGTTTGGCGGAAAAGCGACTGAGGTGACCGACGAGGGCGAAATTGTACTCGCTCCCTATGACGCCAAGGATTGGCAGCGCTATCGCGGAGACCCATCGGTCAACAATAGCTCCACCGTGATTTGGAAACGCGAACTGAAGGCGGGCGAACTGTTTGAGCCAACCGTCGAATCGATGTTCTACACTCGACATTAAGTTCGATTCCGCCTGGTCTTCGGGAGCAACGGAGACGGCTGCTCAACCTGCACAACCAATACGAACCGATTCTCAAGGCGCCGCTGAGCTGTCTGGACTATCATTGACTCTTGGTCTTGTCCGCAGCGTCCGCAGGTTGAGCATGTCGCCGAATCCATCCCAGTTTGAGCTGCCCGCCGACTTTACGGGGCGCGTCAGGATTTTCCCGCTGCCCAACTTGGTCTTGTTTCCGTCCGTTATCCAGCCGCTCCATATTTTTGAGCTACGGTATTGTCAGTTGCTTGAGGACGCGCTTGCCAGCGACGGTTTGATTGCCATGACCCTCCTCAAGCCGGGCTGGGAAAAAGAGTACGATGGTCGGCCGGAGATCGAATCGATGGGCTGCCTCGGCCGAATCGCCGCCCACGCTCGGCAGGCCGACGGACGCTACAACATCTTCCTTCAAGGCGTGCATCGAGCTCGGGTCTCTCGCGAACTTCCGCCTAAACGCAACTACCGGGAAGCGAATGTGGATTTGGTTGGCGATTACTACCCGGCTGATGGAGCCGCTCGACGAGCGGAGACGCAACGCGAACTGCTGAGAAACTTCCGGCATCTTGTGCCTGCTTCGAGCAAGATGGGTGAGCAATTCGATCAATGCTCGAATCAACCTCCTCAATTGGGACTGCTGACCGACGTGATCGCTTTCACTGCCAGCTTGGATTTCCGCGCCAAGCAAAGATTGCTCATCGAGTCCAACGTCGACCGGCGCGCCGAAACGTTGCTCGAGTACCTCCGCGATCGCGACACAGCTCGAGACGCTGTGGCCCGCCGTCGCTTCCCGCCCGACTTTAGCGACAACTGAGAGCCAACGATTTCTTATCGTGCGAGGTAGTTGTTCAGCTACACGGCTTGTCGCAAACGCAACTGCCCAAACAGGCGAGTTCATTCGAACGCCTCCTGCACGAAGATTGGAGGCTTCAGGTGGGCGACGCCAACTCGATGGCGGCGATCGTCGTGACTATCGACTAACTGCGAGGCGATCAAAGTAGGTGACGGAGTCCGCCTTGGTCCAGAAACCCACCATGCCGGCATCCGTGAAGGTCTTCGCGGCATCCTTGACTTCGCCGACGAATGTGTCATTTAACCAAACTTTGAACGTCGAGCCTTTCGCTTCCACCCTAAGTTCATGCCACTTGCCGAGCTCCACCTCAATCTTGTTCCAGTACTTGATCGTTTTCCGTTTTCCGCCCCGAGTCACGTAGAAGCTGATGTTGTTTTCCAGTGCGTTCGCTCGCGCAATGTAGAAGTTATCCTTGTCCTACGCCCCGAAAGATGACGCCGCCAGCTTGGTCCTTGCTCCCGGAGATCGGCTTTAGGCGCACGCTGACAATGCCGTTTCGGAACGAGCTCTCCTTCTTGAGGCAAACTGGGAAATCGCCGTTCTCTCCGCCCGACTCCAGTTGCGCGAGGACGTGACGGCCGCTATCGTCGATCACTTTCCACAGAGGCGCCTTTCCTCTCTTTGCACCGGTCGCGCCGACAATCCATCCATTCGGCGTGCCGAGCTTAGCATCCGCGAAAGTCCAACGTTGCTTCTTTTCCGCGATCGCCCCATTTGCCGCAAGCACCCCACACAAAACGACGGCGAAAGAACAGTAGCGTTTCATGCGAGTAGCTCCTCTTGGAAAGGACGAAAGCGTGACTCTGATCGCGATGGGCGCCAAAACGACGCGGCCTCCATGTGCTATTGAACGCCAGACGGGGCTGCAAGAGAAGTAGCCCAAACGAACGTGGAGGGTTTTTCCGGGCTCGCGACCTGCGACAGGACTATCGCAATACCGGGTTTGGCGAGTTAATGGGCGATCATTGGTTAGAGGCGGATGTGAATGCCTCTGCTGAGACGGGAAGGTGTGCGCGCACGCGGGTGGGGCCAGGAGTTTCTTCTATTCGGGGGAATAAATCGCCGGGCGCTCACATCATTCTCAGAGGGCCGATTCTGAATTCCCAGGCACTTCAAATGAGCCAGACGTCATGAGGCCGGAACATCGCGTGGTCGGCGAGTTAGCCTTGCTCACGGCATTGGTGATCACTGGATGCGATTCGAACCGCTACGATATCGAAATCAAACCGGCTGCAAGACTGTTCAGCGAGAACTCACGTGTTGGCGAGAACGATCGAATAGTGAAACAAATAGGGTCGCTGCTTTTCCAGAAGAAGAACTGAAAAGAATCGCCGCTGCGTACGATGCTGCGGTCCCGAACCAGGAGCCGAAGAAACACAGATTCTCCGGTGTGTTTGGTGACCAGATGCCCAACGACGTCGGCGGCAGCGGCTCGTATACCCACTGGAACACAGCGTTGGGTTCCACGTTGGCTTATGTCGAGCGTTTTCGCGGCAATGACGATCTGGCGGCAGATGTCGAAATGCGGCTAGAGGCCACAGAACGGCTTTTCGACTTGCTCAGTGGTTGGCTCCTGTCGAAACTGGAAGGTGAGGCAGGCTGTGACAAATTAGAGGAGTTTCTACAGGGCCGCTTTCGACGAGACCTGAGGAACCTCAGTCTCTACAGCTGGGCTTACGAAATCGGCTTGGGTCGTGAAAAGTCTGACCTGCTTGAGTGCTTCGTTCGCATTGGTCAGTATCTTGTCGAGCGCTCTTACTTTACGCCTGACCAGTTGCCCATGCTGACTCGCGCAATGCAGGAGCTCGAGCATCAGAGACCCGCCCGGCTATTCCTTCTCATTCAACGATTCGTCGCGTCGAGAATGGGCATCCCTGAGGATCAACCGATTCCACCCAGTTTGCAGTTTCTTGCCGATGAAACGGTCTTGCAAGCTTCGGTCAACGACTATCTTCGCCAGACGGACGACTTCAAACGCGTGTTGGATCAGTGGGAGCGAGAAAAGGCGGTGAACCCCGAAGCAAAGAAGCCCGCACCGACAGCCGTGTTCGACTCTCTCATTACGCGTGCGTTCTTGCCGAACTTCCGTCTTGCCACGCCCGATCAACTAAACGTCAAACTAGAAGCGGCGAATGAACCGTTCTATTCGAACGGGCAGTGGGATGAGCAAGCCAGGCAAGTTCGATGGTCTCGCCATATGCACGGGGCCGACTCGGATCTCTCGGAGTTGCCAACGCTCCTGTACGCTCTTTGGAGCGTCCCCCGCAAACAAGAACAGAAGGCGCGGTTCGGAAAAGTCGTCCTCGAAGGCGCCTCGTTGGGACACTACTGCCTTTGGTATCGCGGCCTGTCAGCGGCGGAGGCGAAGGAGTGGAACAAACTGGTCGCGAGCTTGAGGCCGAGCGCCGATCTGGTGAAGCGAATTCAGGCGTTCCGCTTCGCCCACGAGTCGGCATTGGGAAACGAAGAAGAGGGCGGCGATCTTGCCGCAACGCCGCGGGCGTTGATCCTGAGCGCCTTAGCCGACGAAACAACGGCGAAATAGCACAAACCCCGTTTTCCAACAGAAGCTTGCACCAAAAAAGTCAGCA
>CAZWOU010000051.1:0-35153 GCA_964635375.1 uncultured Pirellulaceae bacterium
AGAGATCCAACTGCTCTGCTGCAAGAGCCGCCATTTTGTAATCGCCAGTGGCCATGTTCTGCCTCTAGGCAGTCGATGAAGTCAATCGGGACAACAGTACCTTGATGTCACCGGTTTCAAAAAGCACGAGCAGCGACCCAGAGAGGTCTTTATTCGCCACGGTGATTTTGGCATCCGCAATCACGGAAATTGAACTTTCGCATTGAGCGTCGTCTGCACACTTGCTGACGATGGAAGAAAACTCTCTCTTGGTGCAAAGTTCCGGGAGGTTATAGGACACTTGGCACACGAGCACATTGGAGATCGATCCAAGAACCGCGTTTAAGACGATGTTGCCGATTTCCTCCAAGACGCCGGACAGCTCCTCGTCCATTTCCGTGTCGTGCGCATCGACGCCTCCCACGACACGCGCCAATTCGAACGCGTTGTCTTTGGAGAAGGCCAGGAGGCATCGGCCTGCCAAATCGCCCCCAAATCCTTGTTGGATGGCACATTCCAGGTCGAGCCTCCCAGCAATCTCGTCGAATTCAGGCGTGCCGCTCGCATGAATCTTGGGCGCTTCGAGGCTAATTGGTGAGCCGGTCATTTGACTGAGCGCGCTGGCGGCACGCCCGACGCCGATATTGATGATCTCTGCAAGCGCATCGATCTCGAATCCGTCGAGCTTCATTGAATTCCGCCCCCGCTTTCTCGTATTTGGAAATGTCTAGGCTCGCTAAAACTCTTCTGCCGAAGACTTGGTGATGAGCAAGTGCCAGCAACAATGCCGCGCCAGAGGAATTAGTGCCCTAGACGCGGAATCCGGCGCGATTCCGCACCGGCGGCGATCTCGCCCGTCTAGAAAAATAGCTCACGAACTTGGCCCACAGGCCGCGAGTCGAGCTTGCAATGCGTTCAAAACCTGATCGACATCCGAATCTGTGGCATCGTTAACGCTGCAACCGTCACAATCTCACCTGCGGGCGCAGCGGCGGGGGGGTGAAGAGCGCGGTGAGGCAACGCGGCGAGCCGCCCTCTGATCCGACAGGCGCTCGAATCATGGCCGCCAAACTCTCCCGTAGCAACGATAATCAGCCGTGCAGGGGAGCAATCGTGTCACCTGAGGTGACTATGCGAAGAACCTCTGAAGGAATGGTCGAATCGAGCCGTATGGTACTGGTGTTGAAGAGCGAATTCATCACGGTCCCCATCAGATGGCTCGGTCGATAGCCACTGCCGATGGGTTTCGAGGCCAATTCGTCGGAGCGGCCGATCACTTGCCCCATCTTGAGTCCGCCGCCTGCAAGCAACAACGGAGTGAGTTCGCCAAAATGATTGCGGCCGCCGCCGCCGTTGATGCGCGGCGTTCGACCCATTTCACCAGTAACGATCAACAGAATCTTTTCGCTTAGTCCCCTTTGGCGGCAATCCTCGATGAATGCGGCGACGGCATGGTCGACTTGTTGCCCCATGGGCCACATCCCGGTCATCCCTTTAGGGCTGTTGTTATTCGCATGCATATCCCAGCCACAATCCGAGACCGTCACGAATCCACACCCCGCTTCGCACAGACGTCGCGCCAACAAGAGCTGATGGCCGAGTAGATTCGTCGCCCGCCGCATGTCGTAGTAGCGTTGCAAGTCGGGAGCTTTGAAGATGCCACTGGTATCGTATCTGGCAAGCGTCTTCGGATCCTCTTTCCCCAGGTCGAACGCCTCGCCAATCCCTTGAACAATGATCTCGAAGGCTTGGCGACGGTACTTGTTTACACTATCCATCGCACCATTCTTGTCCGCGTTGAACCGAATGCTATCGAGCTGTTGCAACAGCGCACGGCGGTCCCCGAAGCGAAGTTCCGGCAACCGGAGTTGCATATTGTCTTTCAAGTCGCCGCCGCCACTGGAATCGAATGCGGCAAATGTCTTTCCAAGTTTCCCGGCCTGTGTCAGCGTAGGAAGCGCATTTGTTTCGAAGTTGCTCTCCAACTTCAACCCGTCTTGGACAGCTTCCGGTTTGACGAGGATGTTCTTGGGCAGACCTGTCTGCGCGTCGTTTGTTCCTGTGACGCGGGTGTAAAGGGATGACATCGTCGCGTCTAGTGCGTTCCCCGCGCCGGCGGCAATCGCATAGGTATGGCCCGAGTTCTTTGTGCCGTAAGACCGGACGACCGAAATCTGATCGGTCATCGAGGCAAGTTTGGGGAAGGTCCCGCCAAAGGTCACGCCAGGAATCTTTGTCGCGACTTCGCCTGTTATGCTGCGAACCTCGGACGGCGCGGTCATTTTGGGGTCGAAGAACTCGATGTGTGACGGACCGCCGCTCAGGAACAACAACACGACGGACCGATCGTGCATATAAGACTTGCCGCCAGCTGCTCTCGCGCGAGCCGCCAACAACTGAGGCAGCGCTAGGTTGCCGAGCGCGAGCGAGCCGATCTGTAGAAATCCTCGTCGCGAAACACGGTCGCAATAGCCGCGGTCTGCTGTGTTCGTTACACAATCGAACATTCGGGAACACCTTTCGACAGATTCCTACTCGTCAATCCTCACGAAAACGGTTGGGTTGACTCGAATTCGCGCTGTCCTGCCCTAAAACGGTCTTGTCTTTGAGCTGCCTTGTCTTAGACCAGTTCACGGATCGGTTTGACACCTTGATCGACAAGGAATCGCGGGACACCGGAAGTGTCGAAGATCCGAGTGCTGTTGAGGTCCAGTCCAATGTTCTCATACAAGGTCGCGAAGACTTCTTGAAACTTGACCGGGCGGTTGGCAGCGTATTCGCCGTTCTTGTTCGTCCGGCCAATGACTTGCCCGGTCCTCATCCCGCCTCCCGCGAGCATGGCGCAAGAGACTTTCGGCCAATGGTCGCGGCTGTTCCGCTTGTTGATAATCGGCGTACGGCCAAACTCGCCCCAAACGACGACAGAGACATCTTTATCGAGGCCGCGTTCGTGCAGGTCGGTGACGAGGGCGGAAAGCCCCTGATCAAGCAAGGGAAATTCCTGGCGAGAACGGGGAAAGTTCATGCCGTCACCGCCATGCCAATCCCAGCGACTGTAGTTCAGCGAGACGAATCTCGCACCAGCCTCCACCAATCGCCGAGCGATGCAGAAGTTCTCGATCATCTTCGGCGCTCCGTCACGCTGGAACTTCTCAATGCTCTGCCCGTAGCGAGCGAGAACTTTGGGATCTTCCTTGGAAAGGTCGAGTGCATTCACTAGTTTCGACGTCGTCAGAATGCCGACCGCCTGTTGGGAATAAACATCGACGCTCTCCATGACTCCCGTCGCATCCGTTTCGCGACGGAGGTTGTCGAGCGATTTGAGCAGTTGTCGTCGGTTCGCCAGCTGTTCGAGCGTGATCCCTTTGAGGATCATACTGTCGGGAGAACTTCGAGCCTTGCGCCCAACAAGATTGAACGGCGAGTGCTTGACTCCGAGAAATCCACCGGTCCCTGGTTCGCCCCATGTGCGATTGCCTGTCGCGTACATCAAAGCCACGTTCGGCGGGACGGCCTTGTTCACGGCTCCCTGCAGTTTCGAGACGAACCCGCCGGCCGATGGCCAACCGCCCGGCGGCTTTCGGCTGCCGAACTTCCGGCCGGTCATGCATTGATAACAATCGTGGCGGCCGTCGGCGTCTGAAATGGTGCGGATTGGCGCGAACTTATCCATCATCTTCGCCATGCGAGGGAAGAGTTCACAGATCTCGATCCCGGGAACATTCGTCTTGATCGGCTGAAATTCGCCGCGAATGTTGGAAGGCGCCTTCGGCTTCGGGTCCCATAGATCGATATGGGAAGGGCCGCCCGGCAGGTAGATGTTGATGATCGCCTTGTGGTTGCTACCCGCGTTCGCGGCTGCGTCGGCGCGGAGCGCATCGGACAGAGCAATCCCCCCCATCGCCATGCCGCCAATTTTCAAGAAACTCCGCCGCGAGAAGCCGTCGCAGAATCCACTACCGCGACGATCGGGTCGACCCAAAATCGTTAACATCGGCCGTTCCTGTAGGTTGTTTCTGCCTGTAGGATTTCTGACAGGCGAATCACGAGGTGAAGTACTTGACTATTATCGGATGCCACCTCACCACTAAATGATAACGACATCGAATGGGCCAAACAATCTCATGTTCTCGCCGCTGGCCTCCAGGCCAATCGGCATCGATGCTCCAACCGCAATAATAGTCGAGGTTATCGCTCTGCCCGCGCCCAGGCAATACTCAACCGTTCGTCGGGGAACTGTAGGAAACGAGGTGTGGGGCGACGCAAATGGCCCAACGATTGATCGCCGTACAATTGCCAATCTGCTGGGGCGCTGCTCCAATATCGTCGTTCTCTACCGGCCCGTTCCAATCTTACAGCGACGACAACCTGATGAACTCCAGCAAGCGACGCCGCCAGGCGCTTAGTCCCATCATGTTGACCTGGTTGCTCAGCCTGACGGGCGCCCCTGCAACGGGCCAAGATCACTGGCCGCAATTTCGTGGCGCTGACTCGCTGGGAGTCGCCGCGAGTGCAGATCTGCCTGATCAGTGGTCAGCGAAGAAGAACATCTTGTGGAAGAGTGAGATTGCCGGGCGAGGCTGGTCGTCACCCGTCGTTTGGGGCAACCGCCTCTTCATCACATCCGTGATCAACAATGCAGACTCAGAAGCACCGAAGAAGGGTCTCTACTTCGGCGGCAACCGCCCCAAGCCGCCAACTTCCATACACCGGTGGAAGGTATTCTGCCTGGATCTGAAAACCGGCGAAGTCCTCTGGCAACGCGTTGTGGAAAAGGGAATCCCTCGCGGCGGGCTCCATGTTAAGAACAGCTACGCCTCGGAAACGCCTGTCACCGATGGCGAACGCCTTTACGTCTACTTCGGAAATGTCGGCGTCTACTGTCTCGATCTCGACGGCGAGCCGATCTGGTCAAAGAAGTTTGAGCCTCGAAAGATTCGGTATGGATGGGGCACAGCCGCCTCACCTGTCCTACACAAGGATCGGTTATACATCGTCAACGACAACGACGAGGACTCGCACTTGCTCGCCTTGGATAAGAAGACAGGCAAGCAAGTCTGGCGGACCGAGCGAGACGAAAAGAGCAACTGGGCGACGCCCTATGTCTGGACGAACACGTTGCGCACTGAGATTGTTACGCCGGGCACAGGCAGATTCCGATCATACGACCTCAACGGAGACCTGCTGTATGAGTTCGGCGGCGGATCGAGTATTACAATTGCCACACCCTACTCTAAGTTTGGCTTGCTGTATGTCAGCTCCGGGTACATCGGCGACAAGAAGAAGCCGCTATTCGCCATACGGCCAGGCGCGACGGGCGACATTTCTCTCAGCGCTGACGAAACCCAAAGCGAATATGTCGCCTGGTCTCACAAACAGGCCGCTCCTTACAATCCAACAACCTTAGTCTACGGCGACTTGATCTATGTACTGTTGGATCGCGGGTTCGTGGCCTGCTACGACGCGCGCACCGGCAAACAAGTCTACGATCGGCAGCGCCTGCCGAATGGCCGTGCATTCACGTCGTCGCCCTGGGCCTATGACGGCAAGATCTTCTGTTTGAATGAGTACGGCGAGACGTTCGTCGTCAAAGCCGGTCGGGATTTCAAACTACTGCACACCAATCGGCTGGCCGAGGGAGATATGTGCATGTCGACGCCGGCAATGGTCGGAAATAAGTTGATCATCCGAACCGAGCATCACGTCTACTGCATCCAAACAAAGCGCTAGGCTGAAGTTCGACAAGCGAAGCAAGAATTCGTCGGCGGGCGGAGAACTGCTGGCGGGGGCAATAGCTGAAATTGTGCCGATAGAGAGCCGATCTCTTCCTCTCGGTGTTGCCCAGTCGCCGCCTTAGGCGAAATTACCCTCGGGCCCAAACTCATGGTAACCTAATGCTCCTTCACGCTAATCCTGGCGTGAACACGAGACGACAGCGCGGAGGAGAGATTTGTGCATTGGCCTCACGGGCTGCCAAGGCACGGATTCGCCGGTCGTGTAGAGCCATGCTTCTGGCCCCCGCGCGCTTGGAGCAGCCGAATGCTGACAAGGGCGTGATGAGGCGTCAGTCGCTGAGCCAGCGATTGATGTCACGCCGCACCGCCAAATTCCATCAAGAGGACAACATGAAAAACATCATCTGCATCATCGCCATCATGGCCGTCACATCCTCTGCCATTGCCGAAGATAAATTCCGGCCGATGTTTAATGGCAAAGACCTGACTGGTTGGAACACAACCGGTAACTGGGTCGTGGAGAAAGACAACATCATCACGCTCAAACCGCGACAGGGTGAGAGTGGCTGGCAACGCTACAAGGATTACTTGACCACCGACCGCAAGTACGGCAACTTCGTCCTGGACTTGGAATTCAAGTTCAACGCCAAGGGCAATTCCGGCGTCTTTATGCGCGTCGGCGACCTCAAGGACCACGTCAAGAGCGGTTTTGAAGTGCAGATCCTTGACACCCACGGCAAGCAGAAGTTCGGCGCCCATGATTGTGGCGGCGTGATCGGCACGTCTGCGCCGTCGAAGATGGCGGTGAAACCGGCCGGTGAATGGAATCGCTATACGATTACTCTGCAGAACCACCATTTGCAAGTCAGCCTCAACGGCGAGAAGATTCAGGATCTCGACCTGAGTCAATCGAAGATCAAAGACCGACCGGCAAAAGGCTACATCAGCTTTCAAGACGAAGCCAAACGGATCTGGTATCGCAACGTGCGCATCAAAGAACTGAAGTAGCCGCCGACAAGCAGTAGCCGCCAACAGGGCGTCCGGACCGACAGCAGACAGCGAGAGTGCCTACTCGCGCGCACGCTGCCCGACGAAGGATGTCCAGTTAGCGGCTGAGTTCGTTGAAGACCCAACCACCTTTCGGCTCCGAAGAATGTATCAACGACACAAAAGAACGCGCAAGCTAACCCACACGCTCCTGTTCGGCTTATTGTTGTTTGTCGCGGGAACGGTTCACGCCTCAAAACCGACTGGTCGGCCCAACATCATCGTCATGATGGTTGACGATATGGGGTTCGCCGGTCCGTCGATCGCGCCCTATGGCAACCCGAACTACAAGACGCCTGGGATGGACCGACTGGCGCGAGAAGGGATGCTGTTCACCGACTTTCACGCAAGCGGCGCGATCTGCTCTGCCACGCGGGCGGGCTTGGTCACGGGGCGCTATCAGCAACTCGCCGGCATCGAAGCCGTCATTCACCCGCACGCAACTCACCCCGAACATCGCAAAGGTCTTCAGGACGACGAAATCACTTTTGCAGAGTTGTTCAAAGCGGCTGGCTATTCAACGGGACTCGTCGGCAAGTGGCACCTTGGCTACGCTGCGGAGACCCCCACGTATCATCCGATGAACCACGGGTTCGACTACTTCATGGGTTACGTCAGCGGCAACATTGACTATATCAACCATTGGGGCGACCACATGCAGCACGACTGGTGGCATGGTCGAAAGGAGACGAGCGAAGAGGGCTACACGACGCATTTGATTAACAAGTACGCGCTGGAATTCATCGAACAGCACAAAGACAAGCCTTTCTGCCTCTACGTGGCCCATGAGTCGCCGCACTCGCCGGTGCAAGGCCCGAACGACCCTATCCAGCGAGGTCCGGGCGCCAGGAAGCGAACAACACCGCACTCAGAGGCGATGATGCGGATGATCTTGGAAATGGACAAGGGTGTGGAGCAAGTCCGCGCAAAGCTGGTTGAGTTGGGTCTGGAGAGAAACACATTGTTTCTTTTCTTCTCTGACAACGGCGATGCGCCGGGGACAGCCACCGGCAGCCCGCGTTTCCGCGGACACAAAGGTTCTGTCTACGAGGGCGGCACGCGCGTTCCCGCCGTCGCCTGGTGGCCTGGAAGGATCAAAGCCGGCACCCGCGCCGACGACCTGAGCATCACTCTTGACGTGATGCCAACCATTCTGTCTGTCGCCGGCATCGCGCCGCCGGACAAACGAGCGCTCGATGGCGTCGACCTTTCCCCGGCATTGTTTGAGCAAGCCCCCATTCCAGCTCGCCCACTTTTCTGGGCGGACCTGAGTAACAACGGTTCCCGTTCCGAGGCCCTGCGAGACGGTTCATGGAAACTGGTTGTGCAGCACCCGCGAGCCAAACCGGGCACGTTCGAAAATGAGACCGTCGAACTGTTCAACCTGGACAAGGACGAAGGCGAGAAGAACAATCTCGCCGACGAGCAACCCGAACGCGCTGCCGCGATGCTCGCGCGAATCAAGGCCTGGTATGCCGACACCCAGAAGAAGGCCTCGCCCCAACCGGGCGGATGGAATCGCAAGCCTCGACGCGAAACGTCCTTTTTCAGCGGCAAAGACCTCACTGGCTGGAAAGGCAACGATGGTTACTGGTCCGTAAAGGAAAACGCCATCGTCGGTCACTCTGCTGAGAACGTGCCGCGAAACGAATTTCTTTGGTCTGCTGCGACAGTGAGGGATTTCCATTTGGTTGTCGACGTCAAACTGACGCCGGACGCCCGCAACGCCGGCATTCAATTTCGCTCCAAGCCAATCAACGATACGGGACAAGCGCTCGGCTATCAGGCCGATGTGGGCGAGGGTGTCTGGGGCAAGCTATATCACGAACATGGTCGCGGCAAACTTGACTGGAACAACAGGGCGGACGGTGCGGTCAAAACCGGCGAGTGGAATAAGTACGAGATCCTCGCCGTTGGTCATCGCATCTGGACGGCGATCAATGGCAAGCTCTGTGTTGCAATCAACGATACTGCTGGCGAACTGTCCGGCAAGATCGCCTTTCAGATCCACGGCGGTCCGCCTCAAACCGTCTACTATCGCAATCCGGTTTTGACCCACGACCCGAAGATCGAATTGGCCGGCCTGAACGAGAAAGAGCTGAACGCCAAGCTGCCCATGAAGGGGCCGACGAACGCGGCTGCCCTGCCTTCGAAACCTCACGTCGCCTCGCGTTGGCCCAGATTGATCGCAGCGGTCGACCCTGGTTCGCAAACCGAAGCGTGGGCAAAACCGGCATTCGACCACAGTAAGTGGAGAACGATGACGCTACCCGGCCATTTTGATGACGATGAATTGCCCGGATTCGATGGCGTGGTCTGGCTTCGAACCACGGTGGAAGTATCGGCCGAACAAGCCAAAGCTGCGGCGACTCTTCACCTCGGCCAGATCGACGACATGGACGTCAGTTGGGTCAACGGCAGGCGAGTCGGCGGCTATGAAAATCCTGGTCACCACTACACGGTAAGGAAATACCAGGTCCCGGCGGGCGTGCTGATGCCGGGCAAGAACACGATTGCCGTCCGAGTGATGGACCACGGTTCCCTGGGAGGCATCGCAGGGAAACCTGAACAGCTTGCTTTGCAACTGGGCAATGAGCGGATTTCTTTGGCCAATCGCTGGCACTTCAACCCAGGTGCGAATCTGGCTGCACTGAACGAACATGCGAGCTTGATCGGTCCGAAGCCGGGGTGGACTGCGGAACTAACGGCCTGGCGGGCAAAGCTGGACGGCAACGACGCCGGCATCAAGGGGAAGTGGTTTGACGCAGCACTTGATGACGCGAAGTGGAAGACCATGAGCTTGCCCAGTCACTACGAAGACAGAGGGCTCAAAGATTTCGACGGCGCGGTTTGGTTTCGCAAAACGGTGGAGATTCGCGCTGAGGCCGTCGGCAAGGACCACGTGCTGGAGCTTGGCCCCATTGACGACATGGACATGACATTCTTCAACGGCAAGAAAGTAGGCGGTATCGAGAAGCCCGGTTTCTGGGCGGCGGCTCGAGGTTACAAAGTTCCAGCGGCGTTGGTGAAAGCGGGTCGTAACGTCATCACGGTGCGAGTAATGGACCACGGCTGGTCGGGTGGGTTTGCGGGAAACGCCCGACAAATGAAACTGACTGGAAACGGAACCGCCACGGCGCTCGCTGGAGAGTGGCGATACCAACCTGGAGTGAGTTTGCAGGCCATCGGACTCGGCCCGTTGACGAACCCGACGACCACCGCCGCCGCCCCAGCGGCCGCCGTTGCTGAAGTTTCAGCATTGGTGCGGCCGCTTGTGCGTCCGACGATTCCAGTCGAGGCGTTTGCCAGCGGGTTCGCCATCGACTCGGATCAAATGATCGCCATTCTCGGCGGTACGAACGCTTTGGAGAGTGGCCGTCGCGGATATCTCGAGACGTTACTAACGGCCGCCCATTCGCAGCACCGCGTTCGCCTGCGAAACCTCGCCTGGCAGGCCGACACCGTCTACCAACAACAGCGTCCTCGTAACTTCTACGCGTCGAACAAGCCGGACTACGGCGAGCGCGATGGCCGCATCCAAATCAAGGCGGATATCATCTTCTTCTGGATGGGGCAAGTTGAGTCGCTCGACGGATTAGAACGGATTGACGAATTCACGGCGGCCTACTCACAACACCTTGATCAGATCGCCGAGTACACGAAACGAATTGTGCTTGTCACGCCGGTCCCGTTCAGCAACCCGTTGAACCTCGAGATTGACATGAAAACGCGAAGAGAGTCGCTCGCCGTGTACGCGGATGCCATCCGAAAGATTGCTCGCGACAGAAAACTGGCTGTGGTGGACCTTAGCAAGGCCTTTGGATCGGGAGACACTCCCCTGCCCCATTCGCAGAACGGGCTCCATTTGTCGGCAGCCGGCCACTGGGATGCAGCTCGCGAATTCGCCTCACAGCTTGGCTTTGCAGAGCGAGTCGCCTCGATCAAGTGGTACGACTCCGACGCATCGCTAGAACCCGCCTCCGCCGAAACTCTGCGACAAGCGATCGAAGGCAAAAACGACCTTTGGTTTCGCTACTGGCGTCCCACGAATTGGGCGTTCCTGTACGGCAATCGGCAACAGACGGCAAGCAGTCGCGATCACACAAACCCGTCTCACCGCTGGTTTCCGGAAGAACTGCAGAAGGCACTCAATCACCTCGACTCGGCTGAACAACAAGTTCATGAAGCCGTGAAAGCGAGGAAGAAATGAACCATAGCATGACGCACAGAAACAACGCGTTGGGAAATCATCCAACGAGAACCTTCATCTTCAATTTCGCCTTGGCAGTGTTCGTCGCTTTCGCAACAACGACTGCCGCCGGGCAAAACCCGTTGTCGGTTTCAAAGCCCGAGCAGGACAACTCGGTCGCAGCGGAGATGAAGTCGTTCACGCTGGCCGATGGCTATGAGGTGAGTCTGTTCGCAGATGAAACGGACGGCGTGGCAAATCCGGTCTGTATGTCGTGGGATCCGGCGGGAAGGTTGTGGGTCTTGGTGACGTGGGCCTACCCGCAACTCAAGCCGGTCGATAAGCCGGACGACAAGTTGTTGATCCTTGCCGACACCAATGGCGATGGCCGAGCGGACAAGACGACCGTCTTTGCGGACGGGTTGAACATGCCAACCGGATTCGCAATTGGCCACGGAGGAGCGTATGTCGGCCAAGGAAACGACCTGCTGCACTTGCAGGATACGGATGGCGACGACCAAGCTGACTCGCGTCGCGTGCTTCTGACCGGCTTCGGCACTGGCGACACGCATCAAAACATCAACTCATTTACTTGGACTCCTGGCGGCGAGCTGATGTTCTGCCAAGGGCTCCACTGCTTCTCACGAGTCGAAACGCCGTGGGGAGTAAGCCGATTGGACGAGCATGGTTCGTGGCGCCTGCGACCGCGGCGGCTCCAGCTTCATGGTTTCCGCCGAACCAGTGGCGGAGGCAATCCGTGGGGCATCGCGTTCGGCAACTGGGGAGAGCCCTTTATCAAAGGGAACGGCACGGGAATCTGCGAGTTGTTGCCTGGGATGGTCAGCGTCGACCGCACTGCTAGTTTTTGGGGCGGTGAAACGCAAATCGGAGCCACACGCATCAAGTCCATGATCATCGAATTCGCCGAGTCGCCGCATCTGCCCGACGACATCCATGGCGAGATGTTGATCGCAGGCTACTTCGCTCGCGACATCAACCGCTTTCAGTGGGAGCGAGACGGCTCCGGCCATCGCCTGAAGCCACAGCCCAACCTGATGTCGTCAGCGCACAACGCGTTCCGCCCCGTCGACATACGCATCGGCCCGGACGGAGCGATCTACGTCGCCGACTGGTTCAACCCAATCATCGGCCATTATCAAGCGTCGTTCCGGCATCCCGATCGAGACAAGACACATGGTCGCATTTGGCGAATCACCGCGAAGAACCGTCCCCTCGCCAAGGCGCCCAATCTCTCGAAGATGGACGTGACCGAGTTGTGCGAGCAACTCAAATCGGACTGGAAATATGTCCGCTATCAAGCCAAGCGACAGCTCGCCGACCTGCCAAAAGGCGAGGTCGTTCCGGGCGTCACCAAGTGGGTGAATGAACTCAGCCAGGACGATCCGAACCTGGAGCACCACATGTACGAGGCGATTGGTGTTTTTGAATCGCACGAAAGTGTCAACCGATCTCTGCTCGAACGACTACTCTCGGCAAGGGATGATCGAGCTCGAGCGTATGCGACACGCGTCGTCGGGCGCTGGCACGACCGCCTCGAGAGTCCGCTTGAGTTGCTGGGTCGCAGCGTCACGGATGAGAGTGCTCGAGTGAGACTCGAAGCGACTGTCGCCTGCAGCGACATCCATTCGGCCGACTCAATGGTCGTCGCCGGCGAGTCGACGAGTCGCAGCATGGATCGGTTTGCGAAATTCGCGCTCGGGCAGACTGTCCACGCGCTGGCGCCGAACTGGCAACCTGCGTTGAAACAGGGGCGGCTCAAGTTCAACAACCCGGCGAGTTTGGTCTACATACTTCAGGCGTACGGCGGCAAGGACGTGACCGGTCAGGTCCGCAGCCTCATCCAATCCGAAGAGATTTCCACTGACGGCCGTCGCCAACTTCTGGAGTTACTCGCGCGAATCGGTACAGCCGACGACCTGCAGACCGTATTCAGTCGCGCTCAGCGAGATCCGCTGCTGCTCCAGTCCCTTTCCGCCATCGCCGCGAACCGACGACTCGTGCCAGTCGGGGAAGTTCACGTCGAGCTGGCCGCTCTGTTCAAGAGCAAGAACACGAGCGTCCGCGCATCGGCATCGCGTCTCGCCGGCCTCTGGAAACAGCGCCAACTGATTCCGCTGCTGCAGCCGATTGTCGACAGCAAGGAGGACGACGCCGTCCGAGCAGCCGCAATCCGCTCACTCAGCGAATTGTCGCCCAATACGGCGGTCAAGCAATTCCAGTCGTTCATCGCGTCACAAAACACACCGCCCATCTATCTCGCCGCGCTGGAATCGGTCGCCGCTCAGGACATCGATGCCGCATCGCTAGCTGGGCTAAAGCTACTGATTCAGCTCGACGATGCCGACTCGTTCAGCCCCGTGCTGAGTGCACTCATGAACCGTCGCGGCGCCGCCCAGGCGATGGCCGGCGGACTCACTCAAGCCAAGATCTCAGTCGACGACGCCAAACTAATCAGTCGCTGGCTTAGCGCATCGGGTCACGACAATCCGACGTTGATCGAAGCTCTGAAGACAACTATGGGAATCAAGCCAGGGCAAAGCGTCGCATATGACATCACCCTCGTGCAGTCGCTGGCAAGTCAGGTACGCCGATCCGGCGACGCCGACGCAGGCAAGCAGATCTTCCTATCATCGCTCGCGAACTGCACCGCATGCCACCGAATTCAAAATGTCACGACGGCGTTGGATGCCTTCCCCAAGGGGCCTGAGCTGACGGCGGTCGCAGCAGGACTGCAGCTGGAGCTGATTATCGAATCGGTCATCTGGCCAAAGCGCCAGATTAAGGAAGGTTACGAAATGACGACGATCCTCACTGACGATGGCCGGTCACTGTCAGGCTACCTGACTTCGGAGGACGCCGGCACGATAGGCCTCCGCGATCTCGCCACGGGAAAGATCCGCGAGATCCCCATCCAAAACATCGAAGAACGGATTAACAAGGGAACCGCCATGCCGTCCGGCTTTACAAACTCGCTGACTCGCGAAGAACTCCGCGACCTCGTCGCCTACCTTGCAAGTCTAACGGGAAACAGTGCCCAGCCGACGAAAGCGATTAAGAATCGTTGAGCTGACCTATTGCTTGGGGCAAACCTAAGAGACTTGCCAGCCTTCGTTTGTCGAAGCAGGCGATGGTTGAACTGACCTCGGAAACAAGCAGAGCTCTCTCACACAGCCGAGAGACCAAGGAGCGCACACATGGCTCTTTTGCGACGGACCTTTCTAGCCGGGGCGGCCGCGACATTGGCAGCGGGGAACACTGCGCGCGGGGTCGAGAATCGACGCCCGAAAATCGCGGCAATCACAACGATCTACCACAAGTATTCACACTCCCAACACATTGTGGATCGATTCCTCGAAGGGTACGGCTGGGAGGGCCGGCGCCACCGCCCAGCCATGGACGTCGTGTCGCTGTACGTGGAACAGGTCGGAGAGAACGACTTGAGCCGCGAGCGTTTTCAGCGTTACCCCCAACTGCGACGTTCTTCGACCATCGCCGACGCCTTGACCCTCGGCAGTGGCAAGCTCGCGGTCGATGGCGTGCTGCTGATCGGCGAGCACGGAAATTATCCGACCAACGAGAAGGGGCAAAAACTCTATCCTCGCTATGAGTTCTTTCAGCAAGTTGTTGAGGTCTACCGCAAAAGCGGCCGAACGGCTCCGCTATTCAACGACAAGCACTTGTCCTGGAATTGGGGCTGGGCGAAGAAGATGGTGGAGACGTCCCGCAAGATGGGCTTTGGGTTCATGGCCGGCTCGTCGCTTCCCGTTGGCAGACGACTGCCTTCGATCGAGTTGCCGAAAGACGCGGAGGTCGAGGAAGCACTGAGTATTCGCAGCGGCGGCATCGACGGCGGGGACATTCACGCGATCGAAGCGCTGCAAGCCATCATCGAACGCCGACGTGGCGGCGAGACCGGCGTGACTGCGGTCGAAGCGATTCGAGGCGAGCGATTTTGGAAAGCGCTGGCTGCCGGATCCTGGAAGGCGGGAGGCTGGGATCGCCAGCTGTTCAACGCGGCGATCTCTCGGAGCAGTAAGCTCAACGAAGTGCGAGTAGGCTATGGCGTTGTGTTTCCAAACATCGCCGACATACGGAGGCTCGCGCCCGCCTCGTACGCGTACCGCTTCGAGTACGCCGACGGAACAAGAGCCAGCGTCGTGCAGCTGCAGGCAAGACCAGGGCAGGCGGACGGCGGCGTTATCGGCGACTGCCCCGTCGCGGCAAGGCTGCGAGGCGGCGACATATTCTCGACATTGATCTATCTGCCGTACTACGAGATGCGGAACTTCTTCAACCCACTGGTTCACCATATCGAATCATTGTTTCAGACTGGCAAATCGCCATACCCGATCGAACGAACTCTGCTGACAACCGGCATGACGGCCGCCGCCATTGAATCGCTCTTCCAGAAGCAAAAGCGGTTGGAAACGCCCCACCTGGACGTGCGTTATCAACCGACGCCGGAGTCAACTTTTTGGCGAACCTAAGATGCTCGGCCTCTATGCGATGGCCTTGCGGGGTTTCAAATGAAGTACGATGTGCAAGTGACGCGAAGCCAGCACGCCAGATCTAGCGGGCACAACCTAAGACAATTTACCTCTCCTTAAGGAATGCACCATGCGAGTTCCTGCTATCACCATTGTTATTCTGCTCTGCGCCACGACCGCCTTCGCACAGGAATCTTCAAAGACCGCTCCGCAATGGAAATCACTCTTCAATGGAAAGGACCTCAGCGGCTGGAAGAAGATCGGCAACGAGAAGTGGATCGTCGAGGACGGCGCGATCTACGGCGAGGGAATTACGGAAAAGTACGGTTACCTGGCGACTGAGAAAACGTATCAAGATTTCGAAATGGCTCTGCAGTTCAAGTGTGAAGCGGCCGGAAACAGCGGCGTGTATATTCACACGACTTTCGAGCCCGGTACGCCCAAGGTCACCCAAGGGCGGCAGATCGAGATTGACCGAACTATAGGGCGCCACACCGGCGGAATCTATGGCGACGGCAAAGGGTGGATCGTGTGGCCGGCCCCAGAACTTGAAACGGTCATCAAGCCCGACGACTGGAACACTATGCAAATCAGCGTCATCGGGAAACGGTACATCACCCATCTCAACGGAGTGCAGATGATTGATTTCACCTATCCGGCGCCAGTTGCCAAACGCGGGGTCATCGCATTGCAACTGCATTCTGGCGGAGAAGGACGCATGCGATTCAAGGACATTAAGATTCGCGATCTGTCGCCTGATAAGACTCAAGACCAGTAGACGCAAGCATTTCGCTCTATGCGAAAGGAGGATGGCCACAAAGAACACGAAAAGACGCGAATAAATTAATCGACGGTCCCGTCCGCCATTTCCCTTTTTGTGCTTTTCGTGGCTGCCTACATGACCGTTCGTCGCCGGATGGAAAGGCGGAAGCAGACGGCCGAAAAGGAGTAGGGCTTTCACGGTTCAATGGGTTCGACGAGAACGCCGTGGGCTTCCAGTAATTCGTGGTACCACGCTTCGGCTTCCGCTGCTCTTCCCGGCAGACTATTGGCGCCCCAGATCAGTGATAACGTGCGACGAGTTTTTGAACTCGTCTTCGTTCGCTGCGAGTCCTTCACGGCGTTGCCACAGGCTCCCTCAGCATCGAACAAACACAACAGTCCGCCGATGTCGATCATCTGGCCTGACTGGTTGAAGACGTAGGAAGCGCCTTGAGGCGCCACGCAGACGCGAAACGGTTCGTGGGCGAGGTCGACATCAACGACGCTGATCGGAAGTCCGCTGTGCAGCGACACGGCGTTGCAGGCATCCACGGCAAGATTGATCGAAGACAGTGCGCCGCCGGACGCAGCCTTGCTCAGGTACTCAGACGCCGGCTTACTTCGTCCAGTCGGTTTGAAGCCTCCATGACGCAGGAGGTCACGGACGCGGGTGCGGACCTCATCGCTGCTTTGTAGCGGCGCCGAAGCAGCCAACGACAGAAGATCGAGCAGGTCGGGTGAGGATCCGATATCCGCCAACGTCGTGGGGAAGACCGTCACGAAGGCTCGCAGGTCCAACAGCGGGTGTGGATCGATGGTCAACACGAGAATCCCCCTCCCTCAACAGAAATGAACCCATTTCATTCGCCGCGTCGCGCGACGCCGGCCGACGTGACTAGTGCCGCCAATTGCTCGTACGGTTGGGCTCCGACGAGGCCTCGCCCCTCGATAACAAACGAAGGCACGCCAGTAAGACCCAGCTCGCCTGATCGTTGCCAATCCGCATCGACAGCCTCGCGAAACTCTCGGCCCTCAAGCGATTGCCTCGCTTCCGCGCCCGGCAGGCCCGCTCGTTCGGCAGCCTCGATCAGGTTTTCGATCTTGGCGAGATTCAAATTGTCCACGAAGTACGCCCGGAAGAGGGCGCTGTGGATCCTGTCACCGACCTGCTGCGTGTCAGCCCATTTCCCAAGCTCTTGGGCAAGGCGGCTATTGTACGTCATCGTCCGCGCACCATAGGGCAGCCCTTCTTCTTGCATCAAACGCGACATTCGGGCTTGAGCGGTCGGAAGGTCGATGTTGCGGCCGGCGAACAGCGTCTCTAGCGTGAGTCCTTCTTCAGGTGTTTCCGGGTGCAACGGGAAATGCCTCCAAACAATGTCGATTGCATACGCAGATCGCAGCTTTTCCACACGCCCGGTGCAGAGATAGCACCACGGTCAGACATAGTCCGAGAATATTTCAAGAGTCGTCATATGGTCTTCGTTCGCCCAAGGCCAAAAAAAGCAAAGGACCCCAGGAACAAATGCTCAGCGTTGAGCTGAAGCGGGCCGCGACGGCAGTTCCGAGAGAGCCTCGCTAGGCTTCGCGGTGATCGCCAGGTTCCCCCGGCGCCGCTGGCGATTGTGGACAGCGAAGGATCGTCGGGGCGAGCGAGGCGATCAGGCCGTCGTTAGATCGCGCCTCTCTTCAGCACCATCTTGATCGCCAGCCAGGGGATGAAGAAGCCAGTAACTACAACCAACTTCAACAACCCCATCCCGCAGTAGAAAACGAGATCGATCTCATGTCTCGATAGTCCAAACATCGAGCCGTGAAGATCGTATATCCACTTTCCAATGAGCAGTGTGGCGCCGAACCAGATCAACAAGAACACGGTGCCCAGTATCCAACACCGAAGCAACACATCGGCAACCGTGTTGAGCGCAGTTCTGTTCAAGTCAGTCATTGAGCGGCCTCCTGATCAACTTCTCAGTTCGAATCGGTGTTCAAATCGCGGAAGCCGTCAACCGGTCGCGTGCGAGACGCCCAGAAACATCTGCTCTGAGGCGTTCGACCTGGCTTACTTCTTCGCAGCGGACTTCAGTCGTTGCGGCTGAGCTTTTTTCTTGCCCTTCTTGACTGGCTTTTTCGACTTGGCTTTCTTCTGTGCCGCCTTGAGTTCATCAACGGTCAGATTCTTGTCGCCGTTCTTGTCGATTCTCTTGAATCGCTGCTCGGCTTGTTCAACTTCCTCTGGCTTCGTTCGCTTCCCTTTGTATTCATCAAAGGCAACCTTTCCATCGCCGTTCCGATCTAAAAGCATAAAGCGAGCCTCAGTGGGCTTGTTCGTATACTCTTTGAGCGACAGTTTGAGATCGTTATCGGCGTCGATCAACTTGAAAATTTGTTCAGCCCGCTCGATCACGGCAGGCTTCTTCCTCTTGGCTTTGTACTCATCGACGGAAAGCGATTTGTTCTCGTCCTTGTCCAGGTTCTTAAATGTCTTTTCCATTACTTGAACCCACTTGCTCTTGGCGGGCGTCTTCTTTTTCGCCGCATCATCGGCGCCAGCGGATGTTTTCGCCATCACGAAACACGCAATCAGCGTGGTCAGTACAAGAAAGGTCGCTCTCATCACAGTTCTCCTTTTCGAAGGTGTAGCTTCAACAGACTATCTCAGTTCCAACCATTCTACCGACCGCCAGTGAATCCCGATAGAATCAAATTGATGCGGCAACCGTCGCGCGAAGCGGGGGCAAGTCGCAGTCGAAGACACCACCCACCACCACTCCTTGAGTCCACAGTCGAGCAGGCCGAGCATGGCAAACCAAATCCAGGTTATCGCCCCCTATTGGCTCGATGCAGCTGAGACGTGGGTTTTTGATGACGAGTCGGTCGGTTTGGTGCAAGAGCCCTTTATTAACGGCATCCCAGAGATGATCGACGACCTTGTGGCCGACATTCCCAATGCGGGGCAGGGATTCCGGATGCTCTTCTCGGCGGCGCCATTCCCAGGCTACCAACAAAAGCTCCGGCGATTGCACGAAGAGTACGGTGGCTGGTGGTACAGCGGTGACGAGTTGGAATCGAACGGCTGGCTCTGCCCAGCGTTGTTTCACTATTTCGACGAGGCGCCGGAGGAGATCTTCGTGAAGGCCGAGACGAAGTAGGATTCATCGGCGCAGATTGAACGTACCGACCATCTTGCTTCTGGGCCAAGTCGTTGATCTTGACTCGGGTAACGCAAACTGATAACTCCTTGCCGTTGATGCAGACCCCGAACACTCGCTGGGCGAAAACACATTGCACCCGGTCAAGCTTCTCCATCTTCTTCGAAGCAACTGGCCCCGGAAGGTACGGAACATGACGCCCACGTCTCGACCTCAAGCGCAATGGCAGGCTCGTTTGATGGCTTGGGTTGGCCTGGCAACAATTCCACTGCACGGCGCGGGCGCCCAAGACCCAGCCGAAATCTATCCCATTCGCGGGGACGCGATTCCCGCTCCTCGCCAGCAACTGATCTTGGCGGGCCCCGTCCTGCCTCCAATCGTGTCGCCAGTCCCCCAGGTCGTCGAAGCTGAGTTCTCGATTGATTCCCTCGGTGATGAATCCGCAGTGGAAACCAACTTCGACACACACCTCGAGTCGTCATTGGCTTTGGATCCGCGAATGGTAGGGTACGAGCTACATCGGGACGGCGCGAGCTGGTTGGTGGGTGAGGGAGATGACTTGGGTCTCTTTAGCCTTGAAGGCTCGGGATCCTTGGACATTACCGGGTTGAACAACTTGTTCAGTGGACACGCCGTGCATTTTGTCGACGGACCGGTGCAGACAGACATGCCGCCCCGTCTATTCGAACTGTATTTCGGCTATCGTGCGATCGGCGATTTTGGGCCTGACTGGAGCTATGACGTAACGATCAGTCCTGGAATCTACACGGACTTTGAAGGGCACGCCCATCAAGGGTGGAGGATTCGAGGCGTCGGTTTGGTCAAGCACCATTTCGATCCGGGAATTGACTTGGTGCTTGGCGTCGCCTACTTAGACCGCGAAAACCTGAAGCTATTGCCAGTCGCCGGATTGGTCCTCGACCTCGACGGTCGGACAAGACTGGAACTCGTATTTCCCGAACCTCGGCTATCTACACTCTATGAAACGGACGAGGGCTGGAAGACTCTTTACCTTCGCGGCCAGCTTGGCGGCGGTTCGTGGGCGATCGAACGCGACTCGCGAGCCAACGACATCGCCACGTACGAAGATCTACGCGTCTACCTTGGCATTGAATCCGAGGACGACGATGAAGAGACTAAATTCGTCGAACTAGGCTATGTCTTTGACCGCGAACTGGAGTACCGCTCCGGAATCGGCAACATGCGATTTAGCGAAACCCTGATGCTTCGCTCAGGCGTTCGATACTAAGCCACGCAATCCGGGAGCTAGGGGCGGGAGTCAGTCTCTGACGATCTTGCAATCAGGGAGAGCCCGCTCCAGTGCAACGATGCCGTCCAGCGTGAGTCCCGGGCAATTTGCGATCACCAGATACTCAAGAGACTTCAGCTTTCGCAAGACCGTCAAGCTCTTGTCTGAAATGCCCAAGCAACCGTTCAGCGTCAGCTCTCTCAAACTGGACAGATCGCTCAAGTGCTGCATGCCGGTGTCAGTGATTTTCGTGCAATTGTCCAAGTAGAGTTCTTCAAGTCGCTTCTTGGCGCCCACATGACGCAGACCTTCATCCTGGAGATTCGAGCAATCCGCTAAGTTCAAAGCCAGCAGCTTTGGCAGCGAACTCAGCACAGAGAGCCCTTCTCCGTTTAGGTTGGGCGTGCTCCACAAATTCAGTTCCTCGAGAGAACTCATGTTCTGCAGATGCGACAAGCCTCGATCCGAGAAGTTATCGTTGTCGCACAAGTTCAAATAGGTCAGCCCCGTGTTTCCGCGAAGGTTGGCGAGACCTTCGTCGGTCAAAGCACCGATACAGCCGACATTCAATCGCTCCAGATTGGGCAATTCTCTCAGAGCCTCCAAACTCTTGTCGGTGAGCGCGAGACAATAGAACAGATTCAAAGTCTTAAGCCGCTTCTTGCCTTTGAGATTGACGACCGCAGCGTCCGTCAACTGAAACGACTCCATCATGTCCAGCTGATGAAGCGACGGCGGAATCTCAATCTCGGCGCCTTTCAGCGGCCAATTGAATCCCATTTCCAATCTTTTGAGGTTCTTGAGCTTCTTGAACAACGGGTTGTACCCATTTGCGGTGAGCGTGAAGTGGCCAAACAAGCCGAGAAACTCTAACGACGTCAGTCCTTCAAGATGCTTCAGCCCCTTGTCGGTGAGATTTCTATTGGCGCCCCAAACTCGACTACCATTCAGGTTCAAGTAGGTGAGTTCACTCAGCGATGCAACCGGGACGAGATCGGCGTCTTTCAAGCCGCCAGACGAATTCGAGATATCCAGGTGTTTCAAGCCAGCCAACGCCTGCAGGCCCTCGCTGCTGAAGCCACGAATATCCTTGACGTTCAGCTTCGTCAGTGACGGTAGCTTCGCCAGCAAGGCGTAGGCGGCTGGCAAGTCGACGCGCGAAGAACTGATATTCAAACTGTCCAAATTGGGCAGCGTCGAAATCGACTCGATTCCTTGCGCAGTAATGCGATGGCATCTGGAGAGGTCGAGCGTCGTCAACTGCCGAAGCTGGGCCACATGGGCCAGTCCAGCGTCGGTCAGCCGACTGCAACCGGACAAGTCCAGTTCGGTCAGGTCAACTGCAGTGCAAACGCGTTCTAGGTCAGCATCCTCAAGTTCCGTCCCTTTTTCCATCAACAGAGCGTTAGCGGAAGAGAGGCTCAGGCCGTCGCCCATTTCATATGCGGTCGCAACTGCGGAAAGCAATCCGATGGCAAGAACGACGGCGGATCGCAGGGCAATCACTCTGGCAGTCCGTAGCTCATAAGTCGCTTTCATACCAGCAACTCGCTCAACGGGCCTGCTTGTTCTTCGGCTTTGCCGAGAGCCATGTCCGGCTGACCAAACAAGTCTTGCGGAACGCCAGCCAGATGGCACAGAGTCGTAAACCAATTGCAAATCGTGTGGTTGTGGCGGGCGTTGCCATACCGGGGGTAGGCCAAGTACCGGCCTTTCGAGTCGAGCCTGCCGTCGATATTGCCGACGGCAAACATCGGCCAATCAAACCCGAACGAATGATGATTCGCCGCGTTGTCACTGGTGTAGACGATCAGCGTGTTGTCGAGCATCGTGCCGTCCCCTTCGGGGATCTTGTCCAGCTTGGCGGCCATGCCAGAGATCAGTTCGACGTGGAATCGGCGAATGGCGTTTCGGCAATCCTGTGAAGAGAGCGTGGCGTAGCCAGCCCCATGGCCGATTGCGTGCACGTTGTTGCCGACGCCAATGCCTGAATAGACCGAGTCGAGCCCGTCCGCGTGAACGCTCACGACATTAGTCAACCCGCAGATCAAGGCGGCCGTCGCCATGTCGAAGTGGGCTTCTAAGTGATGAGTCTTGAACCGCGACGTATACTTGTCGTCGATTGGCGGCGCGTTCTCCCTGAGGATCTTCTGCATCGACACGAGCTTGATGCGTCTGTCTCTGAGAGCTTCGAAACCGCTCAAGTAATGCCCGAGCTTTGCTTTCTCTTCGGACGGCAAACTCTGTTGCAGCTTCTTGATATCAGCGGACATGGCGTCGAGTACATTGCCCGTGCGGGTGTACTTCTTCTTCAGGTCGCCGCCTTCCAGAATGCTCCCGAAAAGGTTCTCAAAAGCACCCATTGGGTTTTGCTGAAATGGCAACTGCTGGCCCTTGCCTTTGGCCGAGATCGACGGAAAGGTAATTCCCTGACTGCCCTCGCCCATTTTGAAACCAATATGGTTGAATACCGAGGGGAGTTTCTCGGAGAGATGACCATCAATGGTTGCGAACAGAGGAGGCGTATGCGCTGCCGCTTTGTAACCGCCCAGGGCGCCGTAAAAAGCGCTGTGGCCGCCGAGGGTCATTCTTCCGCTGAGACCTTGAACAATGGTCAACCTGTCCTTGAACGGCTCCAACGACTTCATGCTGTCGGGCAGCTTCCGGTCTTTGAGCGTCTCATCGACGAGAGTGTCTCCCCCGTGCTTCAACCCCGCCGGGTCCAAGTAGTCGCTTTGCAGCCCGCTACTCTTCAACACGAACACAAATCGTTTCGGCAGCTGCTGCTTCTCGGCGGCAGCGAGATGCTTCAAGAATGGCGAGAGCGCGACAGCTCCGGCGCCAAGCGAAATGCCTTTCAGTGCGGCTCGACGATTGACCCTATTCATGTCGTCCTATTTCCTGTACAGAAATGAATCTGATGTCAGCAGGCTGACGAGCAGTTCCTTGAAACTGCCCTCACTGTCCACGTAAGCCTTGTCCATTGCAATCAGCGTCTTTGAATCACTCATCATCTCATTGCGCCCCATCCAATAGCGAAAGACGTGGCGGATGAAGCTCTGCCGAACTAAGTCGGACTTGGCCAGTTTCTCCATCATCTCCCGAACGTCCTGCACGTCACCGTCCAGAGATTCGACTCCGGTGTAGGTAATGCTGCCTGTTGTGTCGACCGGCTTGCCCTTCTCCGACGAACGCCAGCGCCCCACATGATTGAAGGCCTCGAAGGGCATGCCCAATGGGTTCATCTTCTTGTGACATCGCCAACACAAACCTTCATAAACCACTTTCAACCGTTCTCTCAACGTCTCCTGTTCGCCGTCCGGAACGCGTGCATCCAAGGTGATCGGCACATCCATAATCGTCCCGGCCAGGAGCTTCTCGCGAATCCACTTGCCTCGCCTAATCGGATCATTATCGAAATTGCCACTGTGGGCCAAGAGCCAGCTAGGTTGGGTCAAGATGCCGCAGCGTTGATCCTTGGGCGCCCGAAAAACCCTTCCGTTCTGGCGAACAAGCGGATCTTCGCTCCGATTCTTGTTGTAGGCATGTTCAAACGGATCGAGGTTGTAACTCGCCAAGTGGTGAGTTGCTCGGTATGCATCCTTGCCACGGGCCCTCTTGATCTGGTCTTCCGGGTTTTCCCCGTTCCAATAGCTGGCCACGACTTTGTTTGTGGTCAACAACTCGTAAAGGACATTCTTGTCTTCGAGCAGAATGTGTCGAATGAGGCTGTCCGTATCGTATTCCAATTTCGAAGCAGTCCCCGACGCGAACTGCTTGAACCCGTCGCGTTGTTTGAATTTGTCGACATCCTTGAAGACCTCACGAGCCTTGTAGTAGCCGAAGAATTCGCGGAAGAACTGTAAGATGCGAGGGTTGGGAGTGCTCAGATAGGTGCGATTGTGGTTGGTCCGCCAGCCATTCTGCCGTGCGCCGAGAATCTTGCGAACGACGCGTTCGACGTCGGCCCGGGTCTTCAGCTTGCCGGCCTTCATCTCTAGGACCAGCGCGCCATGGTTCGCCGCCCAAGCCGGCCTTGGAGTGGACATCGTCTTCTTGATCGGCGCCTCACTATCCTTTGTATAGACGTCAACGGTTTCGATTTCATCCACGCCGAACGCCGGCTTGTTTTGAAATGCATAATGAATCGCGTAGGTCAGCTCTTGCGGAGACAAGAAACGGCGGCCGTGCGAGTCCTCATCGCCTAGCCCTAGCTCCATTCGATACACGAATTCGGGCGTTAAGGTCACATAAATCAAGACCGCTTGCAGGGCCATCTTGTTGCCTAACTCGGCATTCTTCCGGAAGACGTTGTTCCAATAACTGTCATACTCTTCCGGCCGAGGCGATCGGCGCAAGAACAAAGAGAACGCCACATCTAAGGCATCATCAAAATCCTTTCGCGGAACCTCTCCCTTGGCGTTAAGAATGCTCTTGAAGATGGCCGGTATTCGACCGCGGTATTCATTTGCCGATGTTGTCACGCCTCCAACAAACATCGCCTCGTTGTTGCCGGTACGACTTCCCTTGTTCTTGACTTGCGTGACGATGCGAACCTTCTGGCCAACCGTCAATATCTGAGCCATGGTTTCCGCATTGACAAGCAAGGCTTCGAGAGAGGACTGATCAGCCACGATCGATGCATAGTCGGTAAATCCCGATGCGCGGTGGACAAATTCAAAGAACGGATTGGCGTACTTAGCATCGGCAAAATATCGGTGGGCCAGAAGTTTGCCTTTGTGGGGTCCATGTGAGATCAGATGGCTTCCGCTGCCACCGATCTTGACGCTGTACCAGGGCGCTCGGCCATAGGCATTCCCCCAAATCGAGTCGTAAATGACTGGCCGTTGTCGCCACAGCCGCGATGGCGTATAGGGCATGGCTTTGACGTTGCCGTCGAATAGCGACTTATGGTCAACGTAATTTCCATATTGCGGTAGCAGCATCTTCTTGGCCAAGCCGAAACCACGTCCATAGCGCATCAGTTCGGATTCGACCGACCTCAGAAACTTGCCCTTGCTGGCTGCCGACGGCTGTTCGCTGTCGCTTGGAGGCATCTCCAAGAACTGAACCTGGGCGAAGATGTCATTCCACAAGCGGGCCGTCTTGTCGTCCTCCATGTCGTGCAGAACCGTGTCGAGACGCAGCTCGCCCTCCTGCTCCTCCTCGCCGTGGCACTCGACACAGTATTGTGTGATGAAAGCGGTGGCCTGCGTCTTGAAGACAACCGAATTAGACGGCGCGTCATGCTTCTCGTCACCGATCGCCTCGTCCGCCAACCCTAGCCGTCCAAACATTCCCGCGAACTGGCCCGATCCCAGCAACAGCAGGATCGATAAACTCGCTTGCCCGAGAAGGGAGAGCCGTCTGCGAGTACCTGCTGTGCCTTGGATATCCATCGTACTACCTTAGCCTCCCGCCACTTCGCTGAGAACACTTGTTCTGAATGCGCAAAGGACATCCTCGATGCCGCCGAGCATCAAAGACGCCGCAAATTATCGGTTGAGCGCCGTGATAGAAGCGGCAACCGCCAACGAGCATCAATTATCACGGCTAGTCTGAAGAAAACTGTCGCTCAGGACGACTTCTCGGATCAGCGATCTCAGTTTGAAACCGTCCTCTTCCGTATTGTCCAGGATGGTCTCAACGGCAAGCGAGTCGGCCGGGATGAGTTCACGGGATAGTGCAAACCGCAGCAGGTGTTTTGTAAAGGCGCCGGCGAAACGCCTCTTCTCTTTGATCAGCGCTTCTTTGAAGCGGACAATGCCGTCGTAGTCATGTTTCTTCATCAGCCTCCCCTTCGAATCAACGAGTCGGCCGTTCTCATACTTGTCCCGCCATCGCCCTGCGATGTCGAAGTTTTCCAGAGCGAAACCAAGTGGATCGAGCCTCGAGTGGCAACCGGCGCAATCGGGATTTTCCCGGTGCTGTACGAATTTCTCTCGAATGGTCAATTCGTCTGCCGCTGCTTCCTCTGGCAGAAGAGGCACATCGTTTGGCGGGGGGGGCGGCGGATCGTTGAAGATCACCTCGATAATCCAGGCGCCCCGCGCGATTGGATGGGTTCGCTTGGGACCTGAAGTCATGGCCATCACGGCGGCATTCGTGATCACACCGCCATAGCGAGGGTCTGTCGCCTCGACTCGATCGAAGAAATGAGAACGCATCTTGTTTCGAATACCGTCGTCGAATCTGCGCTGCGACTCTTGTTGCAACTTACGCAGATCCTGGGGCGCGGGCGTCTCTCTCAAGGCAACCTCGGATTGTTCGATCGCCTTCATCAAGGCCAGCCTCTCCGTCTTCTGATCAGGAGTCATCGCCTGCAACAATTCTGAATCCGAGATGTAGAGATTCTCGCCTTCCATCGACGAAGCGACCTCACTCGCAGTCAGCGCGCGATTGTAGAGCCGCGCCCTGTCGATGCTGACTGAGAGGTATTTGTTTCCCCCGGCGGGGAGATGGCGCAGTCCAAAAATGACGGCTGCCTGATTCAGGGGAAACGTCGCCGCCCCTTTGCGGAAGGGGGCGCCATAGGGGGCGCCATTGCGGTAGAGCTTCGTAGTTCCATCCTCTGCGTAGACCATCGCCAAGTGCAGGACCTGCTCGGCAAGATGCTCGGGCGTGGATCCGGGAAAGTCGTCAGTTCGACTGAAACCATTGCTTCCGGAAATCCAATGTCGCGGTTTCCGCTCACCCAGAACAATCGTGTCAAAAAAGTCCCCTCGCCCCTGGATGCCCATCAATCCACCGCCTCTCTGGTTCAAGTCCTGTAGTTGAAACCAGACCTCCAGAGTCTTCGCCTTCAATTCGACGGGTAAACTCTTGCTCAGCAGATGAGCCCGCTCAAGGACCACCATACCGTCGCGATACTGAATCTTCCCGTGAGCTTTCAAGTCGAGCGAGCCAACGGAATCAACCAGGTCGCCATTGAACTCCCAGGCTGCATAGGGCTGCAGGTCCACGGGCTGCTTCTTGTCGCTGTCCTTCTTGCGAGCTGCCAGGAGTTCAGCCCTCACGGGTTTGATGATCGCGTCCAAGTCAGCCTTGGCCGATTTCACAGCCGCCTCCAAGCTGGCGCGCCGCTCGGCGTTGAGCCTGTTTGCTTCCGCGACCTTCTTGGCGTCAACAACCGGCGGTTCCAAATCTTCCCAGTACCAGGTCTTGAGGAAATCGCTCTGATAGCTGAATTCTGGAGCGATGAGTTCGACGATCGATCGATCCTCGATGAACACAGCGTCGAATAGCAGCAGAGGCTCCATCACCATTTGCAGGCTGGCCGGGTTCTTCTTGTCGAGGCTGAACAGTCGATACGTCTGCGGATCAGGGGTCGCCGCCAACGCGTTTTCGAGTTGCATCCATTGCGAAGGAAACGTGTCCAAGAACCGTTCAATCTTTCGATCAGCGAGCAGCCGGTCAACTGTCTTGCGAAGCACCTCAGTCTCGGAGAGCTCGCCGCTTTCCGCCAACTGCAAGAGTTCCAAGTCAGGACTGCCGCCCCAGAGAAAGAAAGACAGGTTGGAAGCGAGTTCAAATTGATTGTATCCCTGATCTGACGATGTGAAACGGTAGAGAAACATGGGTGAAGCCAGGGCGGCCGACGCCGCCTTCTTCATGCTCTCGGTAAAGGACAATCCCTCATCCATCTTTGACATCGAATACGCGGCGTACCGGTCAACCGTCGCGACTGCTACTGGACTGCGAAACGCCATTCCAAGAAATCGCCTCAATCTCCTCTTAACCTCGGCATCCATTCCAACATCGGCTGCCGGTTCCGCGAAGAAGTCACTCCAAATGCCAACGCTCTGCTCATTGAAGTCCGGGCTTTCTACAATGGAGACGCTAAGTCGCAGAAACGCGTCCAGCAGGAGAGGTGAGAGCGAAAGTTGGTTTGCTTGATTATCAAAACCGTGCGACGCTCGCAGATCCTTGGGAAAGGCGTTGACTGCCCTGAGGCCTGCTCTGGGATTCAGCGCTAAGGACTCTACGTGAACTCGTTCAGGCATCTTGTTAGAACCAACATTCAAGTAATTCCCATGTCGAGTCATCAATTTCTCGGGCAACGCGAACACGTCGGTCTTCAATTGAAAAAGATCTTTCACGCAATTGTTGTACTGAAATCGGTTTAGTCGGCGGATTTGATTTCGTTTCGCCGTAATACCCAGCGTCGCCTCGCGAAGCATCTTCCGTAATTCGACAAGCAGCTTCGTGCGTAGTTTCGCGTCCAATTCCGGTTCATCATCAGGCGGCATATCATTGGCGCCAATGACCTCGATCATCTCCTCGATGAGCTCTGGTTTTTGAAGAAGCGACTTGGCCGACTTGAGCCTGGCGAGATCAACTTCTCCCTTCACTTCCTCTGCGACACCGTGGCACTTGTCGCATTTCTCCCTCAAAAACGGTCTCAGGAATGTGTCAAAATCACCAGCCGCCCGGCTATCAGAAACCAGGACGCCGAGTGCAAGCAGCAGGTAGGTCCCGCAGAGAAAGGCCTGATAGAAGACTCTGAAACAAACCGCCCGGTAGAGATCCATTGCCGCGATCATGAGGTAGCTACCTTCCGGAACCGTCGAGTTCCTGGTCATCAATTGGCGAGTCGGCCGAATTCAAGCGAGGCCTGAGTGGGATTCCAAGGTTGCGCCAAGCTCATCCAGCTAGGCTCGCTGAAACTGGAGCTAGGTCCACAATTCCGAGATCACGCCCGTACTGTCCGCGTACGAGTCCATTTCCAGTCCCATCAGTCGGGCTAGCGTCAGCCACAAATTTGAGTTCAGCGTGCCGCTCTTACAGCGAACAAAACGGCCTTGTTTCAACTGACCCTGCCCCTTGCCAGCAACGATCAAAGGCAGGTCAAAGTACTGATGAGTCGCCCCATCTCCGAGGCCCGCACCATAAGTGATTATCGAGTTGTCCAGTAGCGAGCTGCCATCGGATTCCTTGATCGACTTCATTCGCGACAGGATGTAGGCGTATTGCTCGACGTGAAAAATGTCAATCTTCTGCAGCGACCTATAGCCGTCGCCCTTTTGATTGTGAGTCATGTTGTGGTGTTGAACCGGCTTGTCGAAAACGCCCTCGTACAGCAACGATGCGTCCCATCTTTCGGGGCCGACCATGAAGGTGCAGACATCCGTGATTCCCATCTGCAACGCCAGCAGCATGAGATCAGCCTGCAACCTGATGTAGTCGCCTCTCGGAAGAACCGAGTCTTTTGGCACATTGACATCCGTATTGGCAATCAACGATTGCAGTTTGGTTATTCTGACCTCGATATCGCGAATCATCTGCATGAATTCATCGAGTGTCTTACGATCATCGCGCCCGAGCCTTTTCGAGAGAGTCTTGGCGTCGGCCAGCACCAGATCCGTAACGCTCAAGATGTGAGTTCGGTAGCTGTCAGCCAGAAAGAGCCTGTCGTAAAGTTTGCGGGGATCCTTGATCGACGGAGCGATCTTATCCGGGCCATACCAGGAAATATTATCGAAGTAGATCGATTCTTTTCCCGCCTTGAAACCGTTACAGCTGATCTCCAACGTGTTGAAGACCGTCGACTTGCCCACCTGATCGCCAATGACTTGGTCCAGGCTCCTCCCATTCGGGTGGCGAATGCCTTGGGCCTCGGCTTGTGCGGGCGACAAGCTTGTCAGATAGCATGATGCGCCCTGAGCATGAACGTCTTGGCCGTTCTTGAAAGTGCGGTCAAGGCCGGTGACGAACGTGATATCCTCCGTGTGGTCGGACAGGGGCTGCAGGGTCGACGTCAACTCCAAGGGATAGATGCCCGCCTTGTTCTGAACCCGATTCGCGTCCTTGGTCTTGTCCGCGTTAAACCCGCCGACAAAACCTGGCAGCTGCCCATTCTCCTCGCCCGGAAAGAAGCAACGGCGAACAACACCGTTGGGCACGTACATGATCACCAGTTTCTTGCTGGGTCCGTTCGCTTTCCCTCGATTGTCGTTCGCGCCCGCAACCGACGGCAAGAACGGCAATGACAGAACTGCCCCGTTTGCTCTCAAGAACGTTCTTCTGGACAAGCTCATTCGGTTTCTCCAGCTTGGCTGCATCAATGCGGAATTTCGTCGCCCAGCCTGCGAGTTTCGAAATCCTGCTTTGAAATCCTGACTACGAGACCAGCCAGCGCCTAGCCGAAACCTGAATTCAACTTGAGCGCCGCTCAGCTGATTATAGTATAAATTCGTTCTTTGTCGGGCGTGGGAACGCATTGGGCGAGCTGAATCTCAGCTGGAAGGCGCTCATCTTGCAATAGCCTTTCCCTGGACGACAACTACGGAGCCATTTGACGTGAAGCACAACGGATTTCGTGTCGCGACATTCGTGATCATCTCGCTGTTGCTAGTGGGATTACTTGTGGTCCATGCTCTCAAGCCGTCTCCGCTCGCCAGTTTGGATAGCCGACCGTTCGAATACCCGGGGGGCGCCAGCTTTGACGACGCCGACGTGCGAGTGCTGTTCATTGGGAACAGCCACACGTCCGCATGCGGTATGGCTGACATGTTTCGCTGCCTATGTGAAAGCGATGGACGCGATAGACGTTTTCATGTCGAATCCTGCACCGGCGGGGCGTTCCTGGCCGACCATGCCGAGAGCGAACGGACGCTAACCAAAATAGGGCGTGACGGCTGGGACTTCGTCGTGCTCCAGGCCCAAAAGTACAGCACGAGCGGCCGGTACAGTTATCCAGTAACAGGCGCTGTCCATCTGGCCAAGGTCGCTCAAGAGCACAATGCTCGCGTGCTCATGTTTCCAGAATGGCGACGGCGAGGTCATGTGGCGGAAGGTGTGAGGATTCACAAGTTGCATGAGTCGATTGCCGAACAGTCCGGCGCGAATGTCGCACCTGTCGGACTAGCCTGGGACCTGGCGTTAGAGCAGGATCCAAACTTGGAGTTGCACGCATCAGATGGCAACCACGCGGCGCCCAAAGGCGCCTATCTGACTGCCTGCGTATTCTATTCCGTCGTCGTTGGCAAATCGCCTGAAGGCCTGTCTGCGCCAGAACAATGCACTCTAACGCCTCAGCAGACCTCGATGCTGCAATCTTCAGCCTGGGAGTCGGTTCGGTCAAATGCGGCCCCTATTGAGAAATCGCCAAGCCGCGAATGAAGCCGCCAGCGACGCACAGAAATCGTCGCCGCCAACCGTGTCCCACGGTTTGTCCCATGAAACCGAGCCCGCGCGAGTTGTCAACGCGAGCCAGTTGAGCCAAGATGGCCGAACGCCGCCGTGAGACGATGTCGTCATCATTGAAATCACCTGGGAACGCGTCATGCACAACAGAACCTTCCTTCTCTCCTTGCTGATCATGGCCTCGACGACCGTCGTTTTCGACGACTGGATTTCCGCCGACGCGTACGCGCAAGACTACGGCACCCACGGATTCGTCGACTCTGACGGCGTCAAGCTCCACTATGTGACAGCCGGTAAAGGTCCGCTCGTCGTGATGCTCCACGGGTTCCCGGACTTCTGGTATTCCTGGCGAAACCAGATGCCCGAATTGGCCAGGCATTTCCAAGTCGTTGCCTATGACCAACGCGGCTTCAACCTGAGCGACAAGCCCGAAGGCGTCGAAAACTACAAGATCAATAAGTTGGTCGGCGACCTCCGCGCCGTCGTCGATCACTTCAAACAGAAAAAGGCGATCATCGTTGGACACGACTGGGGCGGGATGGTGGCTTGGACCTTCGCCATGACACATCCGGGGCGCACGGACCGTCTGGTCATCCTCAACCTTCCTCACCCCAAGGGGTTGTCGCGGGAACTAGCGAACAATCCCAAGCAACGGGCGGCCAGTGCCTATGCTCGCGTCTTTCAACGTCCCGACGCCGCATCGAAAGTCACACCCGCGTCGCTGACTTTCTGGGTGCAAGGAGCTGACGCGAAAAAGAAATACTTGGAGGCGTTTCAACGCTCGTCCATTGAGGGCATGCTGAATTACTACAAGGCCAACTATCCGCGCGAGCCATACGACAAGGGGGAACGCGAGCTTCCGAAGGTTCAGTGCTCGGTGCTTATGTTTCACGGACTGAATGATACAGCATTGCTTCCCGGGGCGCTCAATGACACTTGGCATTGGGTCGAGAAGGACTTGACGCTAATAACGATCCCCGGCGCCGGGCACTTCGTACAGCATGACGCGGCCGACTTGGTCACCAAGAAGATGGTCGGTTGGTTGACCGAATAGAGCCGTACGAATCGGTTTCGCCGACACCTGCGCTCAGGCGGTTGTTTCACAGCCAAGGCCTTGGCTGTCGCGTTACCGCTGACCGTAGACAGGAGGCATCCAGTTCTTTGGCAGACGACCCTGAGGGCGAACTCCATATGCCTCTTTGGGAATGGGGTGATCCTTGGCCTCTTGCAACGGCAGGTCATCGGGCAAGTGTTTGATCAGGAAATCCTTGTACTGGATGGTCATGGCGGGGCCGACGTGAACCTGCACGGCAAGCACGCCCTCGGAAGCGCGGCCATCCGCGTCGAAGTCGATCAAGTCCGCCGTCATGTGGCCGTCAATCCAGTGTTGATGTTGATTTCCGCGGACGAGCACTCGGAAGTCATGCCACTCGCCCGACGCGAACTCTTTCACCGGCATCTTGCCGACAACCCACGGCTGCCCAGCCGAGTCGATAATCACCTTCTCGCCAGTGTGCGACAAAATCCGGCGGCCTTTCTCCTCATAGAGCATGCCGTTGTAGTTCGGATTGCCCGCGACAACATCGCATTGATATCCAGTCACGATGTCCAACCCCAGGTCCGGACGCGAGGCGCCTCGATACTGAATGCCACTGTTGCCGCCAGAAGTGACTTTCACCTTCACCCGCAGGTCGAAATTACGGATCGTCGAGTTCTTCCAAGTGATGAACCGATTCATCTTCAAAGAACCATCCGTCACTCCGGTCAGCGCACCATCCTTGACCGACCAGTACTTCTTGTCGCCAGCCCAGTGCCTGAGTGTCCTGCCGTCGAAGACTTTGACAAAACCGTCCTTGTTTGGGCGAGCTGCGATCGCGGCGGACGCTTGGGGATTCGGTTCAGTCGAAGAATTGAACGTCCCCGCGAGCGGCGCAAGCGGGCCGCCAAGTTGCTCAACCCGGCGGCTGGTTCGTTCGCGCATTGCGTTTAGAGTGTCGGCGTACTTGGAGACGCTGGCGAGGTTAACCAATTCATCGGGATCGTTCTTCAGGTCATGCAGAAACTCGTGCCCGTCGTGGTCCACATAGCGAACGTATTTGAAACGATCGTTTCGCAAGCCTTCAAACGCGGGAATGCGATTTCGCACAGCGAAGTGTTCATGAAACGACTCAGTCCGCCAGTCGGCCGGCGTCTGCGAAGACACGATCGGCTGCAAGCTGCGACCCTGATAACGCTTGGGCGCCTCGACGCCGGCCCAATCCAAGAAGGTCGCGGGCAAATCAAGATTCAAGGCGATTGCATCGACGGCCTTGCCTTGTTGATCCGCCGGCACGCGAGGGTCGAACACAATCAACGGCACGCGAAGCGACTCCTCGTAGTGCGACCACTTGCCAGCCAACCCGCGGTTGCCCATGTAGTAGCCGTTGTCAGCCGAGTAGACAATGATCGTATTCTCCGCCAAGCCGGCTTCCTTCAGAGCTTTGAGGAAACGACCGATCGCGCCATCGATGCCGCTGACCATGCGATAATATGCTCGAACGTTGGTTTGATATTTCTGGCTTGTATTCCAACGCCAGAAGAACCGTTCGCGATTGATCGTCGTCTTCAAGAAATCCGGAAGCGCTTCAAAGATGGCTGGGTCGCCCAGTCGCGGCGGCGCGATATCGACGTCCTCGTACATTCCGTCTACCGCTCGCGGCCATGGAAAATGTCCTATGCCGGGCCGGCGGTCTCCGTCTTCCGCATGGCACGCGTTAAACCACATATTCACCGCAAACGGCTTGTCTTTCGGTTGCGATTGGACAAAACGAATGCCTCGATCCACAATCAACTCCGTCTCGTGACGCAAGCTGCCATCGGGCTGCGGCTTGTAGAACGGATTGCGGCCAATGGCTTCGAACTCGTCAAAGTGATCTTCCCGGCGATAGCCCCTCGGCATCTTCGCGTGCCACTTGCCGAAGTATCCCGTGCGGTAACCGTTCTCTCTCAGAATATCCGAGTACAAGGTCGCCACGGCATCGGCCCTAGCCAGGTCCTGCCGGCCCTGCGTGCCATAGCTTCGCCCCGTCAATCCGGTCAAGATCGTGGTGCGACTGACCCAACAAATCGAATGACTGACAAACGCGTTGCGAAATCGCGTGCCCCGTTTTGCCAGCGAATCAATATTCGGCGTCTGCACGACACCGTTGCCATAACAGCCCACTGTGCTGATCGTCTGGTCATCGGCAAAGAAGAATACAATGTTCGGCCGCTCGCTCGCCAAGCTCGGCCGGAAAGAAATCAGCAACAGGGGCAACAAGTAGAGAACGCTTTTCATTTCAGGCAGCTCGTTATGGTGTTGTGCAATAGATCTCAGGATCGCCCGTTCGACGCCCTGCCCGTTCGACG
>CAZWOU010000051.1:35253-38508 GCA_964635375.1 uncultured Pirellulaceae bacterium
TGGTGTTGTGCAATAGATCTCAGGATCGCCCGTTCGACGCCCTGCCCGTTCGACGGAGATAAGGGGATTTCACCGAACAGGTTCGCTCACCATAGCACATTTCCACAACGCGAGTTGCTGACAGCAGACTCTAACAAGATTGCAGCCACATCATTTTTCGCAACCAGTATGGTGGAGGTTGATCAGGACGGACGGTGGCAGTGCACGATCGGTGACCAGCTCCATCGATTGGGCCGCACCAAGCCTACTTTGGCGCCCTTAACTTGACGCGGTTCTGCTTGGCGTTGGCGCCCTGATGGGTAAGCGTCAGAAAAGGGAAGCTGGTCTTGTCGCGACTGGCAGTCCGCACCTTTAGCTCGACGGTGCGGTAGTCGAAAGACGTGGCAGGCAGAGTGGCCGTCAGTTCAACGTCGCCGGCCAATTGAAGGCGCACTTCAACGGCGATGGGCCCTACGCGGTAGTTACGCACCGATCCGCTCCACTTCTGATGCTCATCCCACCCGGTGACACGGTTTCGGCGATCGAAGGCGAAATTTTCTCTTCGCGTATCTTCTTTTCGCTGCTCATAGACAACCAAGTCATCCGCACCAAGATTGACTTCGATATCCGCTCGGATCGGCGAATACCGCAACAACTGTTGGCCAAGAAAGCTCAAGCCGTCACGGCCGTTTTCTCTAAAGACACGAACAACCCCATTTGGCAGTGGACTTTCACCGAGACCGTGCTCCTTATCATTTTTCCAAATGAAGAAGCGAATTGGCCGAGGCCCGTATTCGTACGCCCGCAACCGATAGACCGTTTCGAATGCAACCTCGTCGGAGCGAACCGCGGGCATCCGCTTTGACCAACCGTTGCGGATCGTCTCGACGCCCTCGACGCTGAACATGAAGTACTCACTAACTCCCTCCTTAACGACTCTCTTGGCGTCCTTCTTGGCGTCCTCCTCACTACCGGACAGTTCGCTGAGGTCCTGGGCCGTGTCGAAAGACCTACGCGCGCGTTCATTCAGCATTCGCCCGTACTCGCGACTCTTCTCTCCGGGGACGGGAATCCCTCGCCGTCGAGCCAACTCAGCGATCTTCTCAACGAGGTTTATCTTGCCGACAATCAAGCGGATTTCGGCGTTCTCGTATTCCTCGCCTGAACTGTTGAAGACTCGAACATGTCCGCGCAACTTCAACGCCGTCTCATCGGCGTTGGTTGTCGCGACGTAGTCCATTCGCCAAGTCAAGCCGCTTGTGAAATAGCTCACCTCGACTAACGCTTGCCCCTCAAACTCAGAGTCGATATTCCAAATCAAGTGTTGCGGCTTCTGGCCGGGGAAGACGGTGTCGGCCACTTCGTTCTGGTCCGCGTGTTCAAGCGGCCGCAATTCGACGCTGGTCGGGTCGATCAGCGTTCCCGCCCAGGAGAACTGCAGTCGGTTGGCGCCCTTCTTCAGCGTCACTGCGCGGACTTCCTTAGCAAGCGTGAGGTCTTCACTGTTGTAGATCGTCAGCTGAACCGTGTCGCGATTGGGAAGCGTGACCAAGTCGACATTCTGGCCCAGCAGAACAGTGGGGGCCGTCAGCGCGAGACCAGCAAACCAAATCGCCATCGTCTTTCGAAACATCGCGACCTCTATTGAATCGGCATCAACTTGACGCGGTTCTGCTTCGCATTCGCGCCATGATGTATGAAATTGGAGAACTTGTACTCGGTCTTACCGCGCGCCGGCACGGAGAATTCGGCGGCGATCGTATTGAAGTCAAAGGGCGACGTCTCGGACTCCGGCGCTACCTCAACGTCTCCCGACCACTGCAATCGCAGCTCCACCGCGATCGGCTTGGAGTGGTAGTTTCGCAGCGTATGAGTCCAGCCCTGCTTCTCATCCCAACCTGAAACATGCTTGTTGCGGTCGAACTGGAAATTGGATCGTGTAGTCGTCGTCTTCCGCTGCTTGTAGACAACAAGATCATCGAGACCCAAGTTGACTTCGACCGCCGCCTTAATCGGCACATAGCGCAAGAGTTGCTGCCCCAGGTAGCTGAGTCCATCACTGCCGTTCTCACGAAACACTCGCACCACGCCGTCCGGCAGCGGGCTTTCACCAAGCTTGTGTTCGTCATCATTCTTCCAGATGAAGAACCTCACCGGGCGCGGACCGTATTGGTGCGCACGCATCCGGTAGACAATGTCGAACTTAACGTCTTCCGCCTCGACAGCTTTCATTCGTTTCGACCAGCCGTTGGGGATCGTCTCCCGACCATCGACGCTGAACATGAAGTACTCGCTTAGTCCTTCCTTGACGACCTTCTTGGCATCGTCGGCTGGGGCAGAGCCTGCCGCTTCGGCATAGTGGAACGATTTCCGGGCGGCCCGATTCTTGAGCGCCCCCCACAGAGCCGTGCTCGGCTTTGGCGGCGGTTTGTCTCCAAGACGGGCTAAGACAGCGATCTTCTCAACGAGGTTGATCTCGCCGACGATCAAGCGAATCTCGGCGTTCTCATACTCTTCACCCGAAGCGTTCGATACGCGAACGTAGCCACGGAATTGCATCTCCGTTTCCTGCGGATCACTGACGGCGACATAGTCCATTTGCAAGTCAGGCCGCTGGTAAAATAGCTCACCTCGACCAACGCCTGCCCTTCAAACTCGGACTTAACATTCCAGATCAGGTGCTGCGGCTTTTGGCCAGGAAAAACCGTGTCGGCAACTTCTATCTGATCCGCATGTTCAAGTGGTCGAAACTCGACGCTGGTCGGGTCGATCAACGTCCCAGCCCAGGAGAACTGAAGCCTATTCATCCCCTTCTTCAAAGTGATCGACCGCGTCTCTTTGGCCAGTGTGATGTCTTCGCTGTTGTAGATCGTCAACTGAACCGTATCACGATTGGGCAGAGTGGTCAGGTCGACATTCTGGGCCAGCGCGAGTGGCGAACTCAGCAGCGAGCAGGCACAGGCTAGCAGAAGATGACTTTTCATTGTTGCGATCCCTTCCGCTTACCAGACGTTCTTCAAGGTGAAGTGAAACCGCACGACCTTTTTCTCAACCTCCTGGTCCGGGTCTTTAGGCCTCGCCTCAAGTTTGACATGAAGCACGGGCGTGGCTCTACCCTTTTCGTAGCTGATGCGAATCCCCCTGGACGTGCCTTCGCCCAATTCCCATTCAACATCACCGTGCGGGTTGCCGGCGTACTCGACTGCATCGCGATTGAGCTGCTCGACGATATCGAGCGTTGCTGGCTTGTCGCGGAAGTTCTCAATCTCAGTAGTT
>CAZWOU010000052.1:0-38505 GCA_964635375.1 uncultured Pirellulaceae bacterium
CCGCTACGTTGCAAACGCTAAGGAAATCGAGGCCGCTGTTCGCGCCGGCAAGCTTTCCAAGGAAGACGCTGCGAAAAAGCTGATTGCGATGCGGAGGGAGATATCCGGCCAACCAGGCGAGAAGAAATCACACGGCGAAAAGGACGCTGATCGGGAGTTGGATGCTCGCAGACGCCGCTACATGGCAAACGCTAATGAAATCGAAGCCGCTGTCCGCGCTGGCAAGCTTTCCAAGGAAGACGCTGCGAAGAGGTTGCTCGCCGTTCGGAAGGAGTTGTTCGGCCAACCAGGCGAGAAGAAATCACACGGCGAAAAGCACACCGATCGGGAATTCGAAGCTCGCAAGCGCCGTTACATGGAATTCGCTAATGAAATCGAGGCTGCCGTAAAATCCGGCAAGCTTTCCAAGGAAGACGCCGAGAAGAAGTTGATCGCGATTCGGAAGGAAATGTTCGGCCAACCAGGCAAGAAGAAATCACGCGGCGAAAAGGGCACGGATCGGGAGCTGGAAGCTCGCAAACGCCGCTACGAGCAGGCCGCCAAGCGAATAAGGGCAGCCATTGGGAAAGGTGATCTATCGGCCAATGACGGCGAGAAAGAGCTCCTCAAGATTCGCAAGGAGATCTTTGGGGACCGTGATTAGCACGCAATTCCTGTAACGCCCACCGAGGCCGTCAAGCGGCAGGCATATCCCGCGGCAGGTCACATCAAGTTGAAACCGTTCGAGTCCTGGTGGCCGCCTCCGCTCAATCGGGTGCCACAACCGTCTCGATTCAAACAAGGCCCGTTGGTAATTGCCAGCGGAGGCATATGAAGAGGCAGAAGTTCATCTTCGCCAGAGTTTTACAAAGCAATGAACAATGAACCGGAAGCCGCTAAGTGGCAACAGACCGTTGATGAACTCCACACGAAGTACCCACCCCAACCTGCGCCAAAGGACGACGTGAAAGAGTAGCCGAGCGATCGCCAGCGTCTCGGGTGCTCGCCAGCTATTCGGCCAGCAGCAGAGAGCTGATTAACAAGTTCATTTCGTTGCGAGCCTGGGCCAGCTTCGACGGTCTGTTTCGCCGTGCCCCTTTGTTTGAATTCGACGGGCGAGTGGAGCGTTTTGTGCGAATGCGGTAATAGACGATAGCCGCTGGCAAAACGGCTGGCAGCGGGATTCAGGGGGACAAAACGGCAGACTGGAACAGGGCGACGCGAAGAAGTTGCAAGCGAGCCGTCAACATTAGGAGCATGCCCAAGCGAAAGCAACGACCTCCTTGTGTTTCGGACACTGCGTGATGTGGCCGCAGCCCGCGTCGCCCAAGAGATACGGCAGGTTGTCTTCGCTATCGATTTGAAAGACGTGGCCGAAGAGACGCTCAAGCTTATCAAAGGCAAAACACGCCCCGCGCCCATCCCGACACGCTCGTCAGCATGACGCCTGCCAGAGGCTACGCCAAAGATGGACGGTTTGACATGGCCCAGCCGTTGGGCAGAAGAAGTTTGCCGAAGCGGTGCAGGGACAGTTTGCTGATGACCGTGTGAAATCGAGAATGAACTGGGTGGTCTATTTCGGCCCGCAGAGGTTCCGGCGGAAGTAACGAACATCGTCCGGGAACTCATGATGGTGATGGAAGCGATCACCTTCAATCAAGCTGCTGCGACATTCGAGCTGAACAACGAGCGGCTCGAGGAAGCGGAGGCTCAACAAACGCTGGCGGTCGAGGGATTCGCGCGAGCCGAGGAGTTGTTTGACAAGATGCGCCGCACGACGGCTGAGATCCTCGATGAAGTTGAAGTCGACAATCCCAACATCGCCGACCTTCAAGATCCCACGCTGGATGAATTCTTGGAGCAGCTTGAGCGCGAGCCGAATCTCAACCAATTGTTGGGCATTCCCAATCGACCCAGCAACCTGCGTGTGATTCGCGATTGGATGCTCTGGCAAAGTCAAGGCGGCAGCGGAGGCGACGGCCCGGGTCAAGCAGCGGCGGCGAATGCGATGAAGCGAGCTAAAATGATAGCCAAGGGCCGAAAGGACAAGGAGCAGAAGCGCCGGCGAGGTTCCAACGACGGCGAGTTGACCGAAGAGGAAATGAAGAAGTTCGCCAATGCTGAAGACATGGAAAAGGAAATGGAACAGATGTTGCGAGCGATCCAGAAGAAGATGGAAGATCCCGCAACGGAGAAAGGGCAGCGAAAGGAGTTGCAGAAGAAGGCTGAGATGTTGGCTCAGATGCTGGATGAATCTCGCGGTGGAGGACTCAACAGAGAAAGGTGGGAGAAACTGGCCAACGCAGACGAGATGAAAGCGATGATGGAAGCGCTCGCTAAAGGCGAACCGATTCCCGATAGCCAATGGAACAGACTGCTCTCGACTCTAGATACTGGGCTTTGGCAGGTGCGTGGCCGGACGCCGCCGGAGGATTATCGAAAACCGATCGAACAATATCAAGATCTGATCCGTCGATTGCTTAACTCGGAGAGTATTGATGCGAAGTGAATTGCCGGCCGTGAATGGAGAGAACGGGGAGGGTGCGAATACGAGCTTGTTAGGCGCCCGTGTTCTTGCCAAGTCAGTTGCTTGCCTCCTGGTGATTGGGCTCAGCGTGCTAATGGGCGGGCAGATCACTTGCGCGCAGGATTCAGCTCCGCCAGCAATCGCGCCAACGTCCGATCTCAGTTCAGCGCTGCCTGCGAATGAATGGTCACGAGTGGAAGCGTCCGTTGATGCTGGCTTGCGACGCAACAAGCCGCAGATGGTCGCTTCCCCAGCCAGCCTGTTGCGCAACCCGCCGTGACATCGTTGGCAATCATGGCGTTCTTGTCGCGCGGTCACGTACCGGATCATGGTCGGTATGGCAAGCAGATCACAAAAGCCATCGACTTTGTCTTGGGCACGCAGAAGCGGCGAGGCTATTTCGCCCTGCTTCCCTTGACGCCCGACGGCAGCACGCCGAGCACCTCGCAGACGGTTCACTACAACCATGCCATGGCGGGCCTCATGCTCGGAGAGGTCTACGGCATGACGTCGGGAGCCCAATCGCGAAAGATCGAGGCGGCTCTGCCCACGGCGCTGCTCTACGTTCGCGAAGTTCAGACGCGAACAAAGGCTCATCCTGCGCTTCACGGCGGTTTTCGATATGGTTATCCCGACGGAATTCGTCGGTGGTCGGACATGTCGGTCACTGGCTGGTCTTTGATGTTCCTGCGCTCAGCTCGCAACGCCGAGTTCCAAGTGCCCAAACAGTACTTTGACGAGGGACTCGACTTCGTCGAACGCTGCTTTGTGAAGGAGCTGGACCAACGCGAGAAAGGTGTCTTTAGCTATCTTCCTCCCGACGCGCCGGGCGGCGAGAGGAGGAATATCACTTTAGCGAACACCGCCTCGGCCATGCTAACGCTGATCCTCGGCGGGCGGCACGACACACCGATGATCCAGGCGGGAACCGCCTGGTTTCAGACTCGCGCCTATCCACGGCCCTGGCAAAACAGCTTCTTCTATCTGGCGTCGTATTACAGCAGCCAAGCCATCGCGCAGGTCGGCGGTGAAACCTGGAACCAGATCTATCCCCAGATCGCCCGCAACATGATTGAAGAACAATCCGATGACGGCTCGTGGCCCCTCGGGTCCGGCCACGAGAGAAAGTACGCCTCGACGTACACAACCTCGCTCGCAGTCCTGGCGCTCACACCCGCCTATCAATTATTGCCGATCTATCAGCGTTGAGTTGCTTTCCGGCATGTCCGCTCACTTTACGGATGGGCGTCGCGTAGAAGTCCTGAAACGGCGGGTGGTCGTCGCGCAGTTCGCCATTGGCCAACTCTTCCAAGTCCGCGCAACTAACATACACGCTGTGTTGATGCTGATTGTCTTGATCAGTCTAACATGTCGCAACGCTCGAATCCCGACTTGATGGCTTTTCGGGAGCAACGACATTCGCGCCACAGACCGACTCTTCCGCGCAAGCGCCGGCAACTATCAAGTCACGACAGGCTCAGCATTTTCCTCGCCGTTTGAATCAATGGGCGACCGCAAAACTTTGCCCGCGTTCACACTCGGCCCATTATAGAGCGCCGGTGTTAGCATCTCTGAGCAAGTCGCTGGCTCAGCGTATTTCTTCGGCCTGTTTCCGATGCGTGTTGGACGCCGAACGATCTTCAATCACGCGTTGACACAATAGCCTTGCCTCGTCCTTCCGCCCGGCAGCCAACAGGACCTTGGCTTTCGAGATTAGCATCTCGTGCAGCCAGAAACCGGCCAGTTTCTCAAAGTCGATCACATCAAAAGCGGCGAGCGCTTCAGAGAACTTGGCCTGCTTCGCGAGGATCGCAGCGGCGCGGCCGACAGAGCGAAATTCGTCTGCGCCGCCGATTCGCTGCTTGCCTTCGTAGTTGAGGCGATAGAGCTTGAGTGCTTTGGCGGCGTCACCGAGGTTGACCTCGCGGTTATGGGCCATCATGGCGCGGATGCTCAGCCGAACTCGCCTGTCCGGCTCGTAGGCTAGAGCGAGTTGAAGGTCGGCGTCGGCCTGCTCGGCGTTCTTCGTGAAGTAGTGCCCTTTGCCGCGGGCGAAGGCGCCTTCTCCGATCTGCCAGAACGGCCAATTCGCCAAATCCTCCGAACCGAATGCAGAGACGATCTCAGTCCACTTGCGTTGTGCGGCAAAGTTCTGCATCTGCGCGGTCTTGGCTATGGTCTCGACGGAAATCTGGTCGGCGAATCGTCTTGCCTTCTCAAAGTCCTTGAGATTCGCCGCACAAAACGCCGCCCGTTGAAACGCGGCCGATTTCTGGAAATCGGTGAGTTTCTCGTCTTTGGCGAGTTCGAGATAGGCCGCGAGCGCTTCCTGCCATTTCCGGCTGCGAACAAGCGTCCCCGCAGCCCGACCGCCGATGGTGTAATCCGTAACTGTCGAATCCGCTTCGAAAGCATGCGACTTTCCAGCGTAGAAATGGGCGAACTTCAGCGGGGCGTGAAATCCGGCCAAACCAGTTGGGGAGAAGGCGGAATGTTCCGACGCGGTGTCTCGAATCCGTTGGCGACAGACGTTGATGTGCCATGGGAGGCTCTTGGTCGGCTTGCGGCCAATGACTTGGTGCAACGGGTCGTTGGCGTCCTGGGTGATTGGGATTCGGACTTCGACTGTCCAGTGGTCATCGGCAATGTGCGTTGCGACTTCCGCTTTCGACGACCAGCCAAACCAACGATTCCGTGGTGCGCCGCGGTCAAGATCGACGAGTGCACCAGCTGGGTTGATCGCAAGCTGGTAGTAACTGTGAGCATCGGTGGCGAGTTCGATTTCGACAACATCTCCATACCAAATCGCTTGATCGCCGTTTTTTTCAGTGGCGACATTCAGTTTTTCGCCGGGATGTTCCTCGCAGCGAATCGCGAAGTAGAGGTCATTGCCGATCCACTCCGCCATGAACCGCGTTCCGTAAGTCGGCAGTCGACCAGTTTGCAGTTCATGCAGTCGACCGACGGACGCGGCGGGAATGTTGGCCCACGGGCCTTCGTCAAACTTCCCATCAATGACGATCTTGCCACGCTGTTCGACACCGCTGACGAGTCGCAGTTTCGGGACCGGTCCGCGTTTCTGAGCAAGCTGCTTTGCCTTGTTGCGCAAACCGTTGAGGTAGTTGTCGATCAACTGGATTCGGCGGCCAACAAGCGAGTCGTTAGAAACGGAGTTCTTGGCAGTTGCGAACAACTCCAGCGCGCGGCTGGCCTTCTCTCCATCCTTCTCCATTTCGCTCCAGTTCTGCTCACAGTAAGCGAAGAACCTTCGCATCCCGGGCGCGGCGCTTTCGTAGAATTTTTGAACGTACTCATCGAACAGCGCTCCGGCATCCTGCTCGTTTCCGCCCCAGTACATTCGAGCGGTGAAGTAGAGCAGAAAATGGTTGTAACCGACGGCGTCCTCGCTGAAGTCCATCGTGATCCAGATGTCTTCGCCGCGAGACTGCCCTTTGGTTTCGTTGATGCTCTCGCCCAACACGTGTGGGATATATGCGGGTAGATAGAAGCCCCGCCCCGTAAATGGGTAGTTCTCGAAGATCTCGACCGGATTGTCTGTCTTCTCCCGCCACGCGGCCCGCAGACGCCTCAGGTCATCTCGGTCGACTGACGTCGGTCGTCGCCCACCCACAATGATGACCTGCACGTTGGGTTCCAGCTTTTCGATATTGGAAGGCGGTTCCGTGTAGATCCCATAGGCACAGTTGGAAATCATCTTGCCTGGGTGCGTCTTACCCACTTCCTTTGCGACACGGTTTACAAAGTCCCAAACGTAATTCGACAACGCGCCGCGGGAGCCCAGCTCTGGAGACGCCTTGCCCTCGCATTTCTCGCACTGGCAAATGGCGGTGTAGCCATCCGGCGGCATGATGGAGACTACGTCCATCTTGAAATGATCCAGTTGGACGCGAGCAAACTCGACTGCCTCGCGAAACAGCTCTTCGTTGGAATAACACAACTGGTTGTTCTTGGTATTCGGCAGATTGTGGCGTTTGCCACCGTACAAGGCGAACCAGTCGGGATGATTCTCGAGCGTGGGCTCGTTGTCGGTCATTCCGTGCAGACCGTGCGCGGCTTGGCGTCCGTAAGGCTGACGCACTCCGAGCCGAAAACCCCACATCATCACGTCGCGTCCGTAAACGGCGGAACGGAAATTGAGGATGCGCATAGGGAAATCGGGCCGTGCGATCTGGTCAATCTTCGGCAGCGCGATAGACTTCCTCTGCGGAACGATCTCGCCGATTTCACCCGGCATGTACCATCTCACGCCAAGCTTGCGCAAGAATCCGCACACTGCGTTGAACGAACCACGTTCGTCGTAGGTCCAGACGTGGACGTTGCCATCCTCATCCGCCTTCCGCTCGTTGGGCGAACCGAACAGCGAGTTTGGACCCGAATAGTGCTTGTGGAGTTGACGATGCATGTAACCCCACTGTCGTCCAGTGATGTTGTCCCAGGCCGCTTGCATCTTTCCGCTGCGAATGTCGTTGTAGCCGCGTGGCCACGGCTCGATGGGAGTGAAATCCGCGTCGTCGCCGATCAACACCAGCCAGTTGTCGCCTGACACGATGCGGTACGCGCCGTCCTGCAAACCTTTGGTGGTGATTCCCAATTGCTCTGTGAAGCGGCTCTGTCCGATGTAGATTCGGGCCGGCGACTCTGTTGGCTTGGACCCAATCACCAGCCGTGCGCCCGTGATCTTCTCAACGTAGGTTTGCAACTCAACTGCCGCCAACCTCTGCGTTCGCGTCGGCTTGGCCGAGATGATGATCTCCGCCCGTGGTCGACCCTCTTCTACAAGGAACACGTCAGCTGCCGTTGCGAAGGCAGTCTGGCTGAACAGTCCGCAGGCAAAGGTGAACAGAATCGCCGGACGTACACGGCAGTTTTTCATGGGTGGTGGCTCCATCGTTCTTATCATGACTCGACCGAATTATAGGGCAAATCGAGAGCGAGCGAGAGCGAGTCGATCGCGACACTCCTTCTTGCGGCGCGGCACGCCGTTCGATGCAAGACATGCAGAAGATCCAGCGATTTGCTGCGCAAAGGGGAGTTTTTCGGAAAAACCTGTAGGAGATTCGTGGCGGCGCTCGGTGATGGTCTATGGGGTCAATTGCTGCGGTCGAACAAGACGGCCTTAGTGAGGAGGAGATCCATGCACTCGTAACGTTTGCAGCGGCCGTCAGCCGACTTCCGAACCGCAGCGATCAACTCAGCGCAGCCATCGTGATGAATCCACAGGCGACGACACATGAAACACGCCGCTCTTGCGATATTGATCTTCGCTGGCAGCCAGACTGTACTGGCTGCCGATCGACCGAACATCGTATTCATGTTGTCCGACGATCAGAGTTGGAACGGGACGTCCGTTGCGATGCACCCCGACATTGCCTTTTCGAAGAGTGATACTTTCCAAACGCCCTCGCTGGAGAAGTTGGCGGATCAGGGGATGCGATTTTCGGCCGCATACGCTCCAGCGTCGGTCTGCTCGCCGACGCGTTGTAGCCTGCAGCTTGGGATGAGTCCCGCAAAAACGGGTTGGACAAAGGCCGCTCCGACGATGACCGCGGCGGACGGCTATCGCCTTATCCCTCCGCGGATCAGTAAGAATCTGAGTAGGGATACGACAACGATTGGCGAAATCTTGCACGCCGCCGGTTATTCCACAGCCCACTACGGCAAGTGGCATCTGAATGGCGGCGGTCCCGCTGAGCACGGGTATGACGACGGAGATGGCGCCACGGGAAACGAGTACGCCTATCGGTTCGGCGACCCGAATCCGGTCGATATCTTCGGCATGGCTCGGCGCGCGGCTGGCTTTATGGAGAAGAGTTCGAAGGCGGGTAAGCCGTTCTTCATTCAATTGTCCTGGCATGCGCTCCACGCTCCCGAGAACGCGCTCAAGAAGACGGTCGCCAAGTACGAGCGGCTCTCGAGCGGTCGCATTCCCCTGCGGGCGGCCATTACCGAAGACCTCGACACGGGGGTCGGAATGGTGATGACCGCGATCGACCGGCTGGGCCTCGCCAACAACACATTCGTTATCTACATGTCGGACAACGGCGGCGGTGGAGCAAAACGGGGCCAGCTCAATGGTGGAAAGGGCGCCGTTTATGAAGGTGGCATCCGGTCGCCGCTGATAGTACGCGGCCCCAGCGTCGCTCCAAACTCGTGGTGCCACACCCGAGTGGTTGGATTCGACTTCTTTCCTACGTTCTGCGAATGGGCGGGAATCCCGACGAAGCGAATCCCAAAAGGTCTTGAGGGAGGCAGCATCGCATCGCTGCTCGCCAACGCCGGTCGTGGCGAAGTGAAACGACCGCGAGAAGGCCTGGTTTTTCACTTCCCGCATTATCAAAGTGCTGACGGACCACAATCCGCGTTGATTCTCGGCGATCTCAAACTGATGAAGTTCTACGACGACGATCGGCTGGCGCTGTTCGATCTGTCCCGCGACCTCCAGGAACGCGATGACCTGTCGCGGCGGATGCCGAAAGAGACGGCGAGGCTGCATGGCCTGCTCAACGATTACCTTGCGGACGTGGGCGCAAAATTCCCGGCTGCGAATCCTCAGTTCGATCCGCAGAATGCTCCTCCTCTTAGGCAACGAGATCGGCCGAAAGGCCGTGGCCAGCGACGGCCGAAACGTCGTGACCGTCGCGGCAGCTAACGAGTCAACCGACGCGGTCAATTCGCGATAACGCAATCCAACAGCTGAGGAACCACACATGAACTTCTGTCGCCCTCTGAACCCGGCTTTGGCGATCGTGATGTTGTTCGGCCTCTCGTCAACCGCGTCAGCCCATTCGGGGCATGATCATCACCGCGGAACCCAGAGCAAAGAGAACGGCGAACGCCCCTCGCCTCACGAGCGAACTTGGGAACTTTCCGAGCAGCAATCGGTTCAGGCGTCGTTTGTGCTGGAGAAAGACGGGCGACTCACGCTGGAGTCTCGCGATGGTTCGGTTGTCACGGTTCGGGCCGGCGACCTGTCCGAAACGGATCAGCAGTGGCTCAAGCAACGACAGCTGCGGATTCAACGGTTGAACACCGAGCCGAACATGCAGCTGGTCGCGATGTTGGCTGAAAGACGACGTGAGGCCGCCGCGCCCCGGCCGTCAATCGCAGAGCACTTCGAGCCGTTTCAGAAGAGCCTCGGGCTGCGGTGGGACGATCGCTATCTTTACGTCGAGTCCAATGGGATGCCCGACCACGACTTGATGGTTGGCATCACTGCCTGGCAGCAGCAACTGCCGTTGCCCCAACGGTACACGGGCAGCAATGCCTGGCAGATTCCGCTTCATCCGGTTCCCGCCCGGAATCCGATGTCGGCTAAGACTCATTTCTTTCGCGGAGCCATCGCGCTTGCAGTCAACGGAGTGCCGATCTTCAATCCACTCAATAATCGACGGGCCGACACCAACGTCATCGGCGAATTGGACAAATGGGGAGGGCATAGCGGCCGTGCGGACGATTACCATTACCACATCGCTCCCGTGCATCTCGAGAAGACCGTCGGCAAGGGCAGTCCGGTTGCCGTCGCGTTGGACGGTTATCCCATCTACGGGTACGAAGATGCGGACGGGTCGAAGCCCAAAGGACTCGACTGGCTCAATGGGCACAAAGATGCTGATGGCAACTACCACTACCACGCGACGAAGACGTATCCGTATTTGAATGGCGGATTCTACGGCGAGGTCGTTGAGCGCGGCGGCCAAGTTGACCCTCAACCTCGCGGTCAACCGCTTCGACCTTCGACCGGACCTCTTCGAGGCGCAAAGATCACGGGATTCGCTAATCCGAAACCGGGCAGCTACCGCGTCGAGTACGACGTCTACGGAGATAAGCGGTCGGTCGCCTACGATGTGGCCGACGACGGCACGGCAGTCTACCGGTTCACAGACAGCAACGGTACGCGAACGGAAAGCCACCGGGCTCGCGCGCGCCGCGATGCACGGCGTCCTCGTCTCCGAGGCGATGGGGAACAACCGGGCGGCGGAAGATCGAGGCCTGAAGGCAAGCGCCCAAGACGTCGTCGGCCCAACGGGGAAGGCCCTGGTCGTGATCGTCCGGCCGACTAAGCTGAAGGCCCGCGATGAAGTGGCTCAGCGAACTTCGCGGCGGACCAGGTTGTTGCTACTGCGTTGAGAATTGCTCATACGCCTTCTTCAACTTCTCCGCGTCGCTTCGGCCCGAGTGGATTAGCGTGCGGTATTTTAGCCGCAACGTCTCCTTGGGTTTCAGCACGAGCGGTTCTGCAAAAAGAATGGCGGGGCTGACATAGGGCATTCCCTTTGCCACGTACCACGGCGACGGGTGTCGGCGATTGGTTGGGTGATCGAATATCGCGACGCCCGCTTCGATTCCATTTTCGGTTGTTCCGCTGAAGTCGACCCACAGCGCATTCTGGCCGTGAATCTTCTCCTCAGCTGTTCGGCCGGCGCTGTCAAGCAACGTCCACTGGCGCGTCGACGCCGCGTACCTCAGCGAATAACCCGCGTATCCGCCGTACCCGACTCCTTTCGGCTCTCCGGGGATCGGCGTGCGATCGAGCTGAACTTCTGAATCGCCGGAAGTGAACGAACTGTCCCAGTCGATGTAGTAGCTTCCGCTAGAACCAGGAGCACTTACGTAAAGAACGCGTTGCTCGGTCAGGATCGTCGGTTTGCCCGGCGGATGATAGCTGAGCGTCAATTCTAACTTCGCTGAGAAGTCGGCGTTTGGAGTGATTGTACTGGCGACAACTTCCGTTTCTCCTTGCGAACGGCCGGCGCGATCCTCTTCCCAGTAGTTCAAACCATTGATCTTCTTCCAGGAGAGCCAGGCGCCGCGATGCCAGATGTGATCAGCTGGAGCCAACGCCGTTAGGTTCATACCGCCGCCCAAAGTCAGCGGATGAAAACTTGGTTTTCCCCCTTTGCCTCGGGGAAAGTTGAACTGCCATACGACTCGGTCGACAGGTCTGTTGGGCAGCCTAATGACGGACTCGTCGGCCGGTCGAATATTGTAAAGCCCGATCTCTCGCACTGCCGGGCTCGGGCCATACTGCCCGGTTATTTTCAATTCGAGCGTCGAGCACTTCGTCGCCGGAAAGCGAACAACCAAGTGGTTGTCGGTATGCTTCGCATTCGTGACCCTCTTTACGGTCTTATTGTCGCAGAGAATCTCAAAGTCCTTGGGAGCGTATCTTTCATGCACGTAGCCGAGCAGACTCAGGGCGTTAACTGCCTGCGGCTTGGGAAATGTGATTCTTAGGCGGTATAGCTTTTGAAAGTCCTGTTCGTCCCAATAGGTATTGGGATCGCCGTCATTTGCGGCCGAGTCGCCCCCAGCGGCGCCGTCCCCTTCGAGATCGTCTGGACTACTCGCCACCGCTCCGATCGCGAGATTTTCTACTCCGTCTAAAGCGCCATGGTCGTTCCACTTGTAAGTCTCCGTCTTCAAATCTTCGCGTGCTCGGAGATGGGCCAGCGGATCGTTTTCGTCAGTACTATCGAGCAGCAGCGCGAGCGAATCGGGAGTCTTCTTCCAACGGTACTCGACTGGCGGTTTCGCTGACAGACTGAACGGAGATAGCAACAGGCTGGCGGCAACACAAAGAAACGTGAGCACGCCGCGCGTTGATGTGCTGGAACTGCTGTACACAAATACACTCCTGTGGCCACAGGCGCCGAGATTGTATTCCGTCGAGCGAAGCCGTCGAGCTGGTCTTTCGCTCGGCTGAAGAATATCGGGGCTACGCGGATGCGGCGTCCCACTGTCGGAGTCTCTCAGCTGACTCTTTGACGGCGTCGATCCCCGCCACTTCCAACGTTGTGGGACCGTAGAAGCCAACCGCTTTCAACGCGTGCACGATGGCCTCAATCCCAATCACACCGTCGCCCAGCGGGATCATCCCCATTCCACAACCGAAAACAGTTCCTCGTTTGTCTTCCCATTCCGCGCCCAGGTCTTTCCAATGCACGTGCTTGATTCGCTCGCCGAATGTCTTGACGAACGCCAGCGGGTCGCCGCCTCCCAGCCAGCTGTTGCCCGTGTCGAGGTTAACACCCACGGTCTTCTCGTGACCGAGTGCGTCGAGTATCGCTTCCATCCCCTCGACTGTATCGGTCAATTCGCCGTGCGGTTCGAGCAGCAAGTCGATCCCCAGCTCCTCTGCCCATCGAACCGGCTCGTATAGCTTCTCTCGAATACACAGCAACTTTTCATCGCGGCTCAAACTCTGCCCAAACTCAGTCTTGGGGTCTCCCTCGGTCGTAATCACTTGCCCGATCCCCAGCAAATGCGCCAACCTGATCGCCTTAATGATCTCATTCGTGCCGTACCGCTCAGGACTTGTCGGATCTAGCAGGTTGGCGTGCGCGCAGACACTCGTGAGCGTCAGACCAAATTCCTCGACCATTGCCCGAATGCTCGCGGGATGACCGTCCAGGCTCACCGATGCAGCGAAGCCGTACTCGGTCCCCAGCGTCGCCCCGTCGTGACTGTCCGTCAGGTCGGCATAGTCGAAGCCTAACTCGCGAATGACTTCGAACTGCCGTCGCATCGGCGAGAACGGCTCCATCAACGCGAAACACCCAACAATCATCTCGAGTTCTCCTGCTTGGTCGTTTCCTGCTTCGTCGTTTCCTGCTTCGTCGCTACTCGCCGCACCTCAATGCCGCTCACTAACGGAAGGTTGGTGCTCGGCGCGAACTCGATATCCAACCGGCAGTCTTCGACTTTCACGCGGATCGTGTTTTGAACTGCTTTGCCAAAGCCTGCCTGCGCGAATAGATCGATCTCTTCGACAAGGACTTGCCCTTCAACGCTGGCCGAGAAAATGCGTTGGCCAACTGCCTTGAAGTACGGTTCAGCCGAGACCAGTGTGACATCGTATTCACCGTTGTCCAGGTCGAAACGATACTTAAACTCACCAAAGCGGCAATCGTTGAGCAGCGGTTGGCCTGTCTTGGCGTGAAACGCTTTTCCTCCGGTTGCTCCAAAACCTCCCTCGGAATACTCGCGGTCGGCTAGCCAGATCGCTCCCGATTTGTCTTTGATCTGTTCGCCGCCCACGTTCAAACGCAGGGCGCGTTCTGCGCTGCGTAGCGATTGCATGTACGCCAACAGGTTGCGTTTTTGCACATCGCTCAAGCCGGCCATCAGTCCCGTCGGCATCAGCGACGTCGGCAGCAGTTTCATCTCCTCGATCTCGTCCCGTTTGAGCACGATCGTCTTACCAATTGCCTTGTCCTGAGGGACGACGAGCGTCACTGTATCTCCCTCTGCCTTGAGCAGTCGGCCCGTTTCGATCCGGCCGTCAACTGTCGCGACGACATACGACTCGAAGCCGGTCTTGATGTTGGCGTTGGGCTGTTCGAGCGACTCGACCATCGCTTTGAGGTTGAGCGTGGACCCGATTTCGCGCAGATCGGGACCAAGGAGCTTCATGCTGCCGTCGATCGAATGGCAGTTCGCACAAGCTCGCTCCTTGAACACAGCCTTGCCCGCGAGGGGATCGCCGGCCAGGTCAAGCTTCAACGGGTTGGCGGCCGCCAGCGCCGGCTCATGATAGGAAGTAATCCACGGCGCGTGGATGAAGCGATAAATCGCTCCTTCAGGCGTCTTGAAAGGGACGTGCGCTCTCCCCTCGCGCCCAAACTGAGCAACGTACAAGTCCCCGGCTGGAGAGAAGCAAAGATCGATCACTTTGGCCGGTCCGGTTGAGAACCGATGCTCGTTTGCCTGATAGCTCCCGTCGTCCTGCTTGTTCAGTTCCACGCGGACGATTGACCCATTCTCCCATTGTCCGTCCGGCCCCCACATCGCGGCGAATAGATCGCCAGCTCCGCCGCCGAAGTCGTTGTCCGGGCTGTTGAAGGTGATGCCGCCGCTACCGGCTCCGTATTGGATATTGAGTGTTGGCGTACGCGGTTCAACGCTCGGCGGACGATCGCTGTGTGGGTTGTGTCCATAATTCGCGCCCGCGACGACGTGATTCAACTCTTCGGTTGGATTGCCGCCTCCCTTGTTGTCCGAAAAGAACAGGTCGCCGTCAGCATTGAAGGCCAAGCCGTAGGCGTACCGCAACCCGTTGGCGAAACGTTCGATCTTCTTCCCGTCGGGGCTTATCCGCAAGATTGAACCTCGCAGCCCCTTCGCATCTGGTTTCCGAGCGGCGTTGAGATAATCAGTGCACAAGATCGTATATAGATGTCCGTCCGGTCCGAATCGCGGCGCGAACGTCCAGTCGAAAAAGTGCATCGTGAACGGCCACCCGGTAGCAAACGTCTCTGAATGATCGGCCAGCCCGTCGCCTGTCGTATCTCGATAGAGGCGGATCTCCTGAGTCGTCGCCACGTATAGGTCGTTTCCTTTGAAGGTCATGCCGGTTGGATACCGCAGGCCGCCGTGTTGCGGCGTCCCGGGATACTGGGCCGCGTCGTCAGAAGGATGCTCCGTTCCGTCCTTGGAAATGTCCGCGAACAGCGTCGCCGTCTCTTCGAGCCCATCGCCGTCGACGTCGTCGAGACGATAGACCTGACCGGTATAGTTCGCCGCGTAGATCTTTCCCTCAGGCCCAGCGGCGATTGCCGTGGGGTTATGCAGTTTCACGCCATGCGCGATCGGTAGCTTGACCGCGGCGTACGAGCCGGACACTTTGACATCCGGATCGATGTGGGCGTCGATCGTTGCCCGAGGGATTCCCGACCAAACGATCGGCGATCCGGTTTGGCTCTGGGCAACGGTCGGAAAATTCATCGGCCGCCCGAAGCTCACCGCACCTCGCGCCGCCCATTCGCAACCACGCGCCAGCGTAGACTGAAATCCAACGCACTTCAGCGCGACGGCGTCGTGTCCCAGCACTGTCACGAACACTCTCCCTTTCCCGTGACGTACTGTCCAAAGCAATGGTTCGTTCAGCTTAGTGACGGGCGAGTACGCCGTGGCGAGGATCTCGACGTTCTCGGCTGGACCTCGCATCCCATGATAAAGCTCGTCGGTCGTGTGCATCCACGTGTCTGGGAGTCCCGCCATCACGGGGTGCTGCGACGCGCGGGTGTGCAGGGCATACTCATGCCGCGCACCATGACCGGCGCCATGGCCTTCCCCCGCCGGTTGGCGAACGATTTCACCACTCAGACTGATCGCCAGCCGGCCCCCGAAACGGGCGTCCCGCCAACCCATGCCGATCATTCGGTTGTACGCTTCTCGTTTCGGAAATGAGGCGACCGCGGCGTGAAAGGCAACGAAGCCGCCCCCTTCGGCGACGAATCTCTCCAAGTCCGCATGTGCACTCTCAGGCCATTCGCGTCCGAAGTAATTTGACAACACGACGTCATACTTGGAGAACTCAGGACTGAAAGCGTTCCAGTCCTCTCCGCGCGACGGAGTCGTCACGACATCAACGTCGAACCGCTTCGTCAAGCTCAGTGACTCGGCGAGCAGCGGAGTGACCGTCTTCCAGTCGTGGTTGCTCTGCCCGTCCACGATCAACAGCTTGATTTTCGCCGGCTCATTCGCTGGGGCGACGATGGCGACCAGGAGAACAGATAGACATACCAGGACCATCACGAGGCGGTATTGCATTAAATTAACTCCAGAATGTCCAGTTTTAAGACTCTTATCATAACCGAAGATCAAAAGGTCCGCCGCTTGCTCCGCGTGCAAGTCAACATTGGACGCCGAAGTCGGCATTGGAGCGAACCCCAAACACGCACCGGCAGCCTGGTGAACTTCGCCATTCGAAGGGCATTGGCCGTCTCGACGATTCGCTTGACAGAACCATGTAGAATACTGGGGCTTGCAGCGATCCTTGCCTGACAGAAAGCCAACGAAATTGGGGGGGAAGCGGTGATGGGATTCTTCGATTCCCTGTTTGGCAACAAGAAGCGAACAAATGTCGAAGTCATCCCAGACCATATCTGGATGACGACGGATGCCAAGTTCGCGGGATTGGCCGAAGACGTTGCTGAGCGGTCAAGGTCCGAGTCGGCTGCTATTTTGCTTGTAGCGCACTTCCCAGATGTGCTGGCTCGCCTCCAAAAACTCGCCGACGAACGGACATGGAGTGTTCCGTTGGAGGCAGTGCCTGCCAGCAACCTGGACACGGACCTCGCCGCCAGTACACATATTGAACTTGCTGACCTGGTTGTTTTCCCAAACTATGGCGATAGCGGGTCCCCAAGATGCGGCATGGTCGGTTCCGGGGTCAAGCTGCATCTCGACCAGCCTCGCGCCTTTGGGCAACGTCCGCTGGGCGTAGACATACGTGTTGGTCAGGCAATAGATTTCGCCGACTTTGCCTTCGTTGACAAAACTATTGCGTTGGTTGGAGTTGGAGTTGGAAGCGGAAACGGTCCAATCTTCGGGGAGCACGATCTTGCCATCAAACAATGTCTCGCTGAGCTTCGTCCTCCCGACGCCACTCTCGTCACTGGCGCGCGGTCGCCTCCGGCATCGCATAATCGAGCCGCAACGACACGCCTTTGGGTGGCCACTGGGCGTTTTGGGAGTGATTTCGAACCCTCTTCCAGTCGAGTCGCTTTTGCGGTTTTCCGATTTCATAACCGCGATACTGAAACGAACGTGGATCGCTCTTCAGCGCGTCGATCCATTCCTCCTTCAGAAACGCATAGTTCCTCTGCCCCGTAAGTCCGCCAACGTCAAAGCGGACGCCGTCGATCACCACGCGAGCCTCGGGCTTCACTCCGCGAATGATAGATTCGCCAGTGACAAGATTCTCAAAACCGATCGTGGCGCAGTTCGGCGCGATGCGAAACGTCCGCCGCAGCAGGCCGTTGGTCAACACTAGTTGCTTTCTGGCGCTGTCGACTTTGACTTCCGCTTTGTAGCTGGCGCCGTCAATAAGCCAGTCCTTTCTCTGAACATCGTCTTGGGCCAGCGCGTTCTTGGCAAACGCCATCAATAGAACCAACAACAGGGTCCGTCTATGCATCATGATCACAGTCTTAGGTATTTGGTTTGGAAACCAGTCGCTCGAAGCGGTGCGTGCTCGCTTGTCTGTTCCAGGGCGGAAGAGCAAAGCCAACACCTTTATCGATTGATCTGTTCGCTCGATCCGCCCTCTCGACCAACCAGCACCGGTCAAGTTCGCTTGGCCGATTGCCGACGTTTAGAGTCGTCGACGCGTTGTCGTGAACGTATTATACTAAACGTCCCTAGGGGCCTAGAACAACTCGGTCAATCAAACGCGAGCCAGGTCGCGGAATCGCCCCACGATTGGCGCCGATGGTTGCAGAACGGTCTCGGGCGGATTTCGCCGATCGATTTTCGAGTGAATCGCCGCCAACCTGAGAATCGCCGCATCTGGGGACGCACTGTTAGCCCGACCACGCGAGCGGCGGCTTCCTCTGGTGTCGGCTGCAGTGCAGAGGTTGCCGAGAGGCCTCGCTACATGGCCTCCAGCAACCCGCCAGCCGGGCAGACGGAGACGCAATCACCGCAGCCGGTACACGACGAGTCACCCATCGGCTGATCGTCATCGAAGGCAACTCCGACTGTTGCCCCTCGGCCGGAGCGGGCAAGAACCTTCTGGTCTCGTTGACAAGCCTGGATGCAACGATCGCAGTGGACGCACAACTGAGGTTGGACGGCGACGAAGTCAGAAGAGAGACCCTCGCGAGTAGAGCGCCGAGGCGATAGAAAGCGGGTCGTCGATACGCCGACCTGCTCCGCCAGTTGCTCGATGTCGCACAATGGGTCATCGCACTCGCCGTGTTCAGCCAGGATGAATTCCATCAACACTCGGCGAGAGGCAAGCACAGCCTCTGAAGCCGTTTGGATCTTCATGCCGTCTTGAGCCGGCGTCGCGCAGGCGGGAACCATTCGCCCCGTGTCCTCGAGCGCCACGACGCAGATTCGGCAGACGGCGCGAGACTTTTGTCCGGGAAAGTGGCACAGCGTCGGTATCGAAATATTCAGCCGCCGAACGGCGCTAAGGATTGTGGAACCAGCGGGAACGCTTATGTCTTGTCCGTCTATCGTCAACGATACGCGTTGCATCAAAGAGTCCTTCCTGCATTCGAGGCAGCTGAGCATAATTCAAGTTGTTCGGGCCAAGCCTTGATCACTGAGAGAATTCGACCCGCTGCGGCTCCGCCCAAACCGCAGGTTGATGTTTGTCGCATGGTCGTGGCGATCTCCTGAATCAGGTCGATATCAACCGAGTCCCCTTCGCCATCTTGGAACTTCTGCCACAAGCGGACGAGTTCCGAAGTGCCAACTCGGCAGGGAGTGCAACGTCCGCAGGATTCATTTCGGAAGAAAGTAGCGGCGGTGAGCGCCTCGTCAACCACAGAGTCAGAACTTCCCAGGACGCGGACGGCGCCGGTTCCCATCATCGTTCCAGCGTTTCTGAGGGCGAGCGGCTCGAATGGCAGACGCGCCTTAGTCGGCGGCAAGAATCCGCCGGAGGGCCCGCCCACGGCAAGCGCCACGAGCTGTTGGCCTTGGGCCATGCCCCCGCCCATGCCCACAATATCGAGGAGCGGCGTGCCTGTTTCGACTTCGTACACACCTGGTCTGGCGATCGAACCGGAGAGCGAGACGAGTTGGCACCCGTTGCCCCGAGAGCCGCGGAACCATTCTGGACCGTGGTGCAGAATTGACGGTATCCAAGCGAGCGTCTCCATGTTTTGCACCAAGGTTGGCTGCCCGCGCAAACCGCTTTCGACAGGCAGAGGCGGCCTCAGGCGAGGTTCTCCGCGATGCGATTCCAGAGACTCGATCAACGCTGTCTCTTCACCACAGATGTAGAGATCCGCCCCCTCAACAATCTTGATTGTCGGTATGGCTTGGCTTTCTTCGAGTCGCTCAAAGTCCGCAACGGCAGCGGTCATCGCCTTCACTGCAGCTTCGCTGCGCGCGGTCACGACTGCTTGAATTTCTTTCGCCTGAATTACGAATGCAGCGATGGCAATACCTTCAACGATCAACCGAGCGTGATGTTCCATAAGGAACCGGTCTTTGAACGTCTCTGGTTCGCCTTCCTGACCGTTGGCAATCAACACACGCGAGCCATCGTGATCGAGGACGGCTTTCCATTTTCGATGAACCGGGAATCGAGCGCCTCCGCAGCCGAGCAGACCACTCTCTTCGATCGTGTCCAGTACGCCGCGCCGGATGCTGGCGCTAACTAGCTTCTCCGACAACGAGAATCGGCCGCCGTTGCACTTCTTCAAGTCGGTCATCTGAACGATGTCCAATACCGCATCGCGACTTTCAGCCGCAATTAGCTTCTTGAACTCCGAGAAAGATTCGCGGTCCTTCGGGGATGTGATTCTTCGCAGCTCGCCAGCCCTCGGGATCTCCATATCGAACGGCTCGTCCGTCGTATGTTCGAAGAACGTCACCACAGTATTCGCCTTCGTGCGCGGAGTTCCGTTCACCTGGGATAGGTTCGCTCGCGCCGCGCCCTTGCGCCGCAGACCTGCGAATAACGATCCATCCAGGACAAGCACCGCACCATTCATCGCCAACACGGCGTACATTTCGACGCCTGGGATGGTCGTGTAGAAACGACCCATGACGCCGAGAACGGCGATTCCGACGCCGAACAAAACGCCTCCCAATCTCGTTTGCGGAATCGTCATCGGATCTGTGGCAAAGAAGATTGCCAGCAACATCGTGTTACCGCCCAACAGATAGACGAGCGGATCATACATCCAGGGCGCGTGTCCCACGACCTCAGGCGATTCGGGCAGGCACAGGATCAACAAGGGAACGGTCACAATCATCGCGATTGCGGCATGTCGTTTGATAACGACAAACCAGAGCATCAGGATACCGACGGGAATCAAGATCAGCTCGCTCGTCTCGCCAATGGCACCTGAGTGCAGACCGACCAGCAAGTCGGACATGGCGGGCCGCAGGTTGCCGCCTGCTTCCTTGAACAAGGCACTTGCACCGGTTGCCACATCAACTTGGTCCCAAGCTCCGTGGGCGCTGGTGTCAACATACTCGAGAACGGCGACGGCGGTTCTGCCGAGTGCCGCAGGATTGAGCGGATTGCGGGCAAACCACTTCGGCTTCCACTTTCCGGGTATTTGCGCTACCAAGGCGCCAACGACAATCATGTAGATTGGCGTGTTCGTGGAGAGCGTCAAGCCGAGCAAGAGGCCGGTGATGATCGATCCGGGATGCAACAGCGTGAACGACTGGCGGCCGAGCATGCGAGGCACGGCGCTAGCGACGACGCAGAGGATGACCGACAGCGAAACCACCACTGCGGCGCGCAAGCCGAAGTGCCAGATGCCGAACGCGGTAGGAGGCATTAACAATGCGACCACGCACCACTTGGCCCCCAGGCTCGCTCGCAGGCGATGCATACTTGCGATGATCTTCTTCACGCTGTTCATGATCACTCCATACTTCCAAATCACCTGCCAAGGCGCGGGATGAATTGTTATTCGTCCCGCTACTTGCGGGCGGATCTCAATAACGATTTCCAGTCGCCTAAATCATCTAACGCCTTGTTCTGCCAGTCGTGAACTTCGCCAGGCGCATGGCACTTGCTGCAGCCGGAAACGAAACTGTCGTGGCAGACGAGACAGCTGGACGGCCGCAGTCGCCCAAGCAAGATGTGTCGGTTCGATACCAGGCTGTCGTTGCTGGGGTGCACGAACTCGGACGTATGAGTTAGTGGCGCACGGTCGTGACATGACTGGCAATTGTCAACCGAGTGACAGACCAGGCATTGCTGTTCGCCGTCTACCTTTATGCGGCCGTGCGTCTGGGACCAATTGACTGCTTCATGACTCTTCGGCTTCTTGCCAGCCGTTCGAAGCTCGCCGATCTCGCCATCTTCTCCCTCGCGGTGGCATTCGGTGCACTGCCCGCGCTGCCACCAGGTGTGGGCGCGTTCCCATCCACCGAGCGATTCACTAAGCGACACATCCGAACCCGTGGCGCGGCTCCATCTTGCGGCAACTGCGCCGGCGTAGACAGTCGCGATGATCACGAACACGACTAGTCGCTTCCTGGTTTGCTTTCGCTTCTCCTTCTGCCTCTGCATCATTCTGAGCCTCCTGAATCTGAGGCAGGCGCTGCCTCAGTTGGTGGTGCGGGCGGAGGTGGAGCGGCGGACGTTGTTGCACAGCGAAAGCCGATCTGAAATGATCGATAACCGGGCTCTCGCAAGTCGGCGGCACAGCACCGAACTTGGCTTGGGTTGGCGTTCGAGCCCCCGCCCATCAACATTCCCTCCTGTGTCCATTCGGCCACGTTTCCGGCCATGTTGACACAGCCGTACACCGAGGCCCCCTCTTTGAAGGAGTTGGCAGGCGCGCTGTATGTGTGTCCGTCTCGCTCTTCCCACTTCTCGCCTCCGCAGTTGGACGTCGTGCGACTCCAATCGTTCCCCCAAGGCCAGACGCGTCCGTCGGTCCCTCGCGCTGCTTTCTCCCATTCGAGTTGCGAAGGAAGGCGCTTGCCCGCCCATCGAGCGAACGCGTAGGCATCCCACCAATCGACGCCGACGACCGGGTGGTCGGGCTTGCGGAACGTATCTTCATCGAACGGCGCGACTTGTGACGCTGGAGTCGCCAGAAAGAGCGGCGAGCGGAATTCCCGTGCGTAACGCGGCGTGTGATCCTTGTCTTTGGGCTCGTCAGGATGACAAAACTTGTGGGGATCGTCGCGAGTTGCTTCGATGAACCGTTGGTACTCTTTGTTCGTGACTTCGGTTCGGTCGATCCTAAAGAAGGCGAGATCTTTCGTCGCTTTCTCGTCCCCCGAAAGAAATTGCCCTGCTTCGACGTCGGCCATTTTGCCCGACTCCGCGTCGATCGGGCGGTTTGACAGTTCATTTAGGTCTGAGGTCGGCGTCGATCGTGTGCGAACTAGAGGCGCGTCGTCCGCGCCTTCTGTGACGGCTTCGTGTTTCTGGTCGGTCCCGGGTACCGAGTTGGCGATGGTTGACCATCCGGTCGACCGAGTTGGATTCCCCTTGGCGTCGATGATAAACGACTCGATGCCCTCGTGAGATTCCACCCACGCCATTCCCATCTCCGGGCCCATCACGAACACAGCCGTGGCGTATGCGTCGGCCACAGCCGCGTCCGAAGCCACGATGGTCACACTCTGGCAGTCCATCGTCGGCATCCCAGTGCTGGGGTCGAGGATATGGCCGTAACGGCGCCCCTCGCGAACGATGAACCGCTTTGAATCTCCAGAAGTAGCCACCGCGGTATCGCCGCCAACGAATTGCTCGATGTAGCGTTTCGGGTCGCGAGGATGTTCGATTCCTACAACCCAGGGCCCGACTGTCTTTCGGCCCAGCAAGTAGATATCGCCTCCAGTGCTAATCGCCGCTCTTTTGATGCCGTGTTTTGACATAATGTCAACAGAAATCTTGGCCGCGTACCCTTTGCCGATCGCTCCAAGATTGACCTTCATGCCAACCACAGGCAGGTAGGCGGTCATCTTCATGGAATCCAGCTCAATTCTCGAGGCGTCGACTAGCTTCAGCCCCTCAGTCAGTTGGTCCTCGGTGGGTAGCGGGAGTCCGGATTCTCGGAACGGCCACAAGTCCCAAACCGAACCGATTGTGACATCAAACGCACCGTCAGTCTGGGCGTGAAGCCGTTTTGAGATCCGCAGCAGTTCCAAGGTGTCCTCGCCAACAGCCACAGGCTCGATTCCGGCGCGGGCGTTCAGTTTGGCGACATCGCTGTCGGGCACCCACGAACTGATCTCTCGCTCTAAGTGGTGCAGACGTTTGATTGCCGCCTCGATAGCACTCGTTGCCTTGCTGGGTTCCGCGTCGACGACAAAGACGAAGGCGGTACCCATTAACACGACTTCGCGACGGACGATCCCCGACTCGCCTACCGAGACTTTTGGAACTGCCAGACTGCCGCGTCGCCCGGAAGTCAGGCGTGTTTCCACGATGCCCTCCAAGGCTTGGTCCGACGTGTCGAGCGGCGAGAAAGTCGTTCGCCACCAAAGGGCGGCTGAGATCCCAGCGATGAAGATGGCAATTGTTGCGAGACGTTGTCTCATCCGGTCACCTGCACTACAAAGTTCGTGTTGTCCGTTACTCGATGCTCAACATGAAGTTCATCAAATCTTCAAGCTGCCTGGGAGTTAGTTGCGACGTTCCGCCGTGCGTATCGAATATCTGGTCCTCGGGATTCAGCGGACCTTGAGGCGTCCGGGCCGTTGTTTCATTGAATCCGATCTCGAGACGATTTGGACGCACGTCCTCACCGCCTTGCAAAACGGGATAACGGTATTGCCTCAGTGCCGGATGCCCCGGCGTGCATAACACCTCACGAAGCGATCTTGTGCGGGCATGATGCAAGAAGACTGGAGGGCGATCGAAGATTCCTCGGAGTTGCATCGTCGTGAAACTGCCTTCGACACCTTCGACTCGACCACGGTCCTCTGGTTCCTGTTCGAAGGCCGGCAAGCCATTCGCGTAATCGACAGCTCGAACACTGGCTAGAGTGTAAGAGGCGTCGCGACGAGTCACTGTCGTTAGCTGTGGCAATGCTCGGCGGTCGTTGTTGGTTAGCGCCAGCTCTTTGTTGGTAAACTCCGGTTCCGTATGGCAGACCGAACACATCACACTGCTGTCGTTGAACAGCATTCGGCCTCGGGCGACTGAAGGGTTCTTGGCGTCGTATGGATTGGGCAGCAAGTGGGTCGTGTTGCCAAGCCAGCTGCCGACGAAACGGAACATGTCGCGCATTCCGTACTCTTGACCCATGTGGAGTTTCGTTTGCTGGCGGAAGAACGCCTCGCGCCTCTCTTCCAAATCGTACCACTGGTCGCCAAGCTTGCGCACTTCGACTCGTTCCTTGAGTTCCTCGTGCATCAGCCGTCTCTCTTCTTTGGGCACATCCGATTCGATGTGTGTGAAATCACCAGCCCAGATCGCGCGATCGAAGTCAATCGAACTTGCCGGCTCGGTGACGTCGGCGCCTTGGCCCTCAGACAGGTGGTGTGTGCCTTCAAAGTAGTAGGGCTGGATCGCAAAAACGTTTCGCATTTGAGGAATGCCGAGCGTACCGCCATGCGTCAGATGTCCGTCATGGTCTTGGCCCACTGTCTCGGCAGCTCCCCATGCTCGCCCGTCGCCGGTGTCCCGATAGTGGCAGTGCAGACACGAGGTGTCGCCATCGGACGTAAACACCGAGGTGTGGACGATCAGTTCGCCTCGCTCGGCATCCGTGGCTAAGGCGGGCGCGGTCAAGTCGCCCACGACGAATTCCTCGCCTTGGCCGGTTTCAATGTCGATGATTGAAACGGTCTCGCCCAACTGGTTCGCGACAAACAGTTTCCCTGCAGAGACCGAATCTGGATGGCCAGCGACGATTCCAACGGGTCGCAATCCCGTCTTGAAGACGCGCAACGGGACGAGTTTCTCAGACGGATCACTAGCGTTTGGTTGAATCTTCCACTCGACGACTTCAAAGGTACCCGCCATCGTGACGTACATCCGGTCGCCAACGACCGCAGCCCACTCCGAGAATGCCCCGTGGACCCGTTGCAATTCGGGGGGGATATCGCCCTTGATGTCGCCCGTCGTCGCTTCGACCGTATCCGATGTGTAGCGAACCCATTCTGGATGCGATTCATAGACGTTGGCTTTCACGAGATAATCGAGCTCCATGCCAAGTTGCCATGCGGGGATCTCAAGTCGTGAAAGATCGACAGCGACAACATCGTTCTGGATATCGCGCATCTTGAAGTTCCACGTCCCATCGATGGCGTCGAAAGGCCCCATGACAGCTTGTTGACTGAGGGGGTAGGGATCCGTTGTTACGGGATCGCGAAGAATGGTGAATTGCGCTTCGGGGTGATCGCGGTCCCACGTCTCGGCTCCATGGGGATCGCGAGCATTTGGCGCTCCGAAGCCGGCTCCCATCGTCAGGGCAACCAGCAAGTCTCGATCCCCTTCCGGGTCGGGCGCCATGACAACGTGGCTGGCGACATTTTGGATCAGAATCCCACCGACTTCGTGTTCTGCCTCGATGTCGATCACGGAGACATCCATCGTGCCTGTGTTGCCGACGAACAGATGCCGTCCGTCAGGACTGAGTACGAGGTCTTTGGGGTGGCTGAACGAATTGCCGACTCGAATCCCCGGCCCGCCTTCGGCCTTGCGAATCCAGTCAATCAGACGTTCGAGCTCTGGTTCGCCTGCCTCAAACAACACTTCGCCCGCGTGAAGCTCTGGCGTGACTTGTTGGTCCCCGAACCCACCCATCGATCGGGGCAGGACAGCTAGTAGTAAGAGGCTCTCGCCGGGGCGTCCTCCGACAGAGTTTTCGACTGCCGAAAGGAAGTTGGCAACGCGGTCGGGGCCGCAGAGGAACCCGCCGGCTGGCTCGCTATGGCATCGACTGCAACGAGCTCGCAAGATCCCGTTGATGCCGCCAACGCCGCGCGTCAGCGCTCCTTCGATTTGCTTTTCGTCAAAGCCGCGATGAATCAGTTCATCTCGCAGCTCTTCAGAAATCGTGCTGCTGCCGTAGAACTCGCCTTCGTCGAATCCGCCCACCTCTCGAACCTTGCCAGTGAGTGAGTTCTCCGACGCGTCGATTGTCACGACGAGCACTTGATCGAGGTAGCGGTTGGCGACCCAAGCTCGATCCCCGCTCGGCGAGAAGACCAAACCCTGGCAATAATAGTCTAGTGGGATTTCCCCGACTGCTTCGTCAGTCTTGGTGTCGACCACGGTCGCGTAGTTAGACAGTTCGTTAATGACGACGAGAAACCGGCCGCCAGGATGCAAAACGGGCACATAGGGTCGACGTCCAACCTTGATTCGTTTGATGACTTTCTTCTCTCGGACATCGAAGACGGCGACTTCGTTTCCGGGTTCCGCTTCCGTGCCAGCGAGCGTGACATACAGTTTGGCCCCAGCCTTGTCTAGCGCCAGGCGTTCAGGGCGATCGCGATGTGGCTGAGGCTCAGGATTCGGGTTGTTGTTTGGGACAGGAGCCAAATCGTGTTTGGCAAACTCGCGTCCATGGCGCCAGACATTACTTGTCAAGTGACTGAACCGCGTCATGTGCTGGCTCATGAGCTGGGCGGCCGTCTGACCGTCGTTCTCCGGCAGGCTGGTCAGCGCCCCCGCCGCTTGCAGCAACGCGGCACCAGTCAGAATGGCGATGCCGATGACAACGGATGTTTGAGATCGTTTCATCGTCTCTCCTGAGTCTGTGCCAAATTCGGTTCAAACTGGCGCTGCGACTCGTCGCCGCCGACAAAGGTCGCTCCCAAGTCGATCCAGCGAATCAGCGTCAGCAGCTCTTGCTCGCCCAGCCCGTTGGTCGAAGGATGAGGAGCGCCGACGGTATCAAGTTCCTGCGGGGCTTCTAATTCTCGACCGAGCAACTTCTCGATCAAATAGCTTTCGGAAGACAGTGCCTCGCGCTCGTTGATGAATCGCTTGTCTGCGTGGTTCCCACTGGCGGGATCTCGCAACATATGGAGCGTTTCGTAGGAGACGGTGTAGTGCTCTGTCGGCGTTCCCCGTAAATCGAGACCGTCGGCCTTTGGCCCGGCGCCGTCATGGCAGGAGACGCAGTGCTGATCAAGGATCGGTTGCACATCGCGTCGAAAGTCGACGGTCACGTATTCGGATTTCTTCTGATCGCTGTTGTATGGCGGTCGTCTCCGATTTGTGGCCGGGTCCCAAGTCGCCATAACCCGTGAGGCGGAAGAGACGACATCGGGCGGGCCCAGCACGTGCCTCGAGTCGCCCGTCAACGACCCGTGACAGCCGGTGCAAAGGGAGGGGAAGATCTTGCGTGGAATAGAGAAGGTCAACTTCTCGCCTGGTTGCACATAAAACCACCGGTTCATCGAATGCAAGGCCATCTTGTTGTGGTTCAGACCCTGAACGATCAACGGCACTTCGGGCGGAATTTGCGCGTAGAAGGTGCCATCTAGTTCCAAGGGAACTTCGGCGACGATCTGTTTGCGGGAATGAACGCCTTGACTGACTGGCGTTGCGAAAGGATCGGATTGTCCAGTCCGATTGATGAGTTGCGTGTCTTCTTTGGTGGGGGCGACTTGCCTGATGATGCGAACGTAACGGAAGGTTCGATCGGGATCGGGATCGCCAGCGACGGGGCCTTCTCCGCCAACGCGGAAGTCTCGAGCGCCGACTGGCGCGAAGTGGGTCAGGAATGACTGAAGCAGTGGATAGTCGTAACACTCGAGTTCGCCCATCAGCTCGTTCGGCATTCGCTGCACGCCATCTACCCACTCGGCTTCGATGCCGTCAGTTCGCGCCGCAAACTTCTGGTGGGTACGAGCTTTCTCCTTGAGTCGCACGATGATTGGCCGCGGAGAGTATTCGGACGACTCCGCCGTCGACGCCCCTGCGACCTTCACGAACCTGACGGGGCCCACCTTGTGAATATCGTCTTCGTCCTGCAACGTCTTCTTGAATCGCATCAGGCTGACATCCCAGTTCGGATCAGCTTTGTCATCCAAATGGTCGAGTGCTTCTGCTACGCGAGAGACAAGGATGGTTCCGTTCGGCAGTGGAAAAGCGTCGCGCAAACTTCCTCCTGGCGAGCGGCCGGTGGACGTGATTGCGCGTTTTCCCGTTTCTGGGAAGAAAGGCAGTAGAGCTGGTAGATAACGTCGAGACGAGGATTGGAGTGGTTTGCCCAAGACATCGTCGTCCCCTGAAACGGGGATGTTGTCCACAGGATTTTCCGGTTCGATGTGAACGCCGAAGCCATGGTCGGCCAGCATCAGAGAACCGCCGCCCCAGAGGTTTCGAGGGTCGAGGCACTGTCGAATTTCCAATCCCTGAGGCAATTCTCGAGAGTCGATGAAAAGCGGATATCGTGACCGGTTCCCTCCCTGGATGTGATAGTCAAACCCGCCCGCCATGACACGGAAGATGGCGCCGTTGAAGACAGGGCGATCCGCCTGAAAACCGGCGTTGCGAACCGACGTGAACATCACTTCGCCCGTCGTTCGCATTGAGAGTCTTCGCTCTTGGGCACTGGTGAATGTCATTCGACGAGCGGTCTCGACAAAGGACGCTTCCGCGTCGCTCACCTTGTCGGGAACGAATCGCCAGACGTCATATGCGGGCAAGTTGCTCGCTTCGAGCCGTTCGATCGTGTAGACGGTTCGCCGATCGATGACCTCGGGAAGCGGGCGATCCAGTTCAAACTTGGCGCCGACTAGGCTCGCCTCGTCCTGAACGTGGCGCTTAATCGTCCTCCACTCGCCCTTGTTGGGGCCATCAACGAAGGAGATGCGGCGTCCGTCGAAAGTGCCAGGCGATTCTGTTCGCTGTACATCGACAATCGTTGCCTTATCTCCCCCATCAGCCTCGCCAAGCAACGCAAATGCTTCGGAAGGCGCAAAATCGCCAGCGACGTTGGACGTAAAGGCAATCGCAACGTCGTCCAGGACAACCGCATCGGCATCGTTGGGGCCGGGCGTGTAGATCGGATCTACACAGTGCACAAGCTCTCCATCATCGCGCCGCTCGTCGAAGAAACTCACCTGCCGGAAGCTGCCTTCCAAGAAGTCTGAGTTGTCGTCGAGCTCAAGCTGGTACAGACGAAAGCCTGTTTCAATGTCGGTCCGCATCGAGAAGACGATTGCCTTGCCGTCGTAACGTACGTCAAACGACTGGATTTCCGCCGGACCCTCGGGATGGAAGCCGGCCGTGAGGTTCACGGGTTCATTGCGAGCTGTCGCAAGCGACTCACCCTCAGTCATGCGACGCAGGAAGATATCCGACCCTGGCCAGAATTGATCGACATCGAAGAACTTGCGAGGCTGGTGTCGCGGCCCGCGAATGAATGCGACACCCTGCAGGCGTCCAACGTCTCTCGTCGCCACCGGCTTGCCACGCGACCTCAGCTTGGACGCCAACGCTGATTTCTCCATTTTCAACCAGCGGAGAATGATCTTCACATCGGGGTCGGCGTACGAATCAAAGAACTGGATATTGCCGCCGCGTTGATGCACGCCGCCCTTGCTCAAAGGCAGATTCTTCACTAACAGACGGCTCAATCGGACATCGCCGCCCAGGTTGGCGAAACGACTCTTCTCGCCTAGCATCTTCATTCGATTGGCCGTGACCGCCGTTGAGGAGAAGTCTCGTCGAGGATCAAACTTGCCGTCAGGCGAAGGCAGCGGAAGTGCGTATTTCAAGTCGTTGAAGACGTGTGGGCCGTGGCAGGAGTTGATGAAACAGCCATTGCGCACCAGCAGAGGGAGCACCTCATCACGGAAGAACACCTCTTCCCGTGGCGGACGGTGCTTCTCAACGGGCCGCAGTTTCAGCTCCGTCTCCACCCAGTCTCGCAACGCTATGAGATCCGTATCACCGGTCGTGTAGAAGACGTCCAAGCCGCGATGCGGCGTGCCGCCCAGAGCAACGGCGAGAGGCGATCGAAGCAATGGACTGAATACGGAGTTCTCTCCATAGTTGATGCGAGACGATCCTCCACCATGCCCGTCGCTGCCTTCGGTCGCGCCTCGCGTCACATGAAAAGTGTCGACCAAGGATTCATGATTCGACGGTATCAACCCAGTTTCTGGATCGATGGGGAAGTAGAAAAAGCCGGCGTGGTCCGCACTGTGACGGAATTCCTCGAAATCAGCCGGAGAGACACCGTGGCATTTCACCCCGCATCGAGACTCCAGGACCGGAACAACCGTGTCACAGAACTGTTGAAACGACTCCAGTTCGCTCGTTTCCAAGGCACCCTCAGTCGAGTCCGACTCCGTCTGACGACGTGTCATTTCGCAGCCGACGATGAGGCTTGCCCCAATGGCAACGATGGCGCCCAGTGCCAATATCCGCCTTGCTAGCCAGACCATGTTGTCATCCTTCTTGCGGCTGTCCATGCTGCATTGCGGTTCTCCGAGACCCCGATCGCCAATAACGGGAGCCTGCGCAGGCTGTCGCAACAGTCTCAGCTGCTAAGCGAATAAGGAATCGGTAGGCGCCAGATTCCAGTGCAACGCGTTGGAAGAGCCGCTAACTCACGCGAGTGTTAACGGGGGGGTGGGGTGGGTAAGGCGGGTGACCGCCGAGCCAATTCGTCTAACTCATCGTTGTTGCATCACGTCATGGGGTGTTTGTTAGTTCGTAACTCGGTCGGTTTGATACCAAGTTTAGGTTATGCCCAAAACTTCGGTAATCGGGAGATTCCTGACTGTCAGCTTCGAGATTCCTGACACGACGGTTTTCCAGTGCTTTGCGGCTTTAGGGGGTCTGCCGCATTTTCGGGGGCGGCCTTCGCCGCGTATACTTGACGAAAGCTGATTCCGGCACTAGAGCGGCCTACGGCAATATGGCGTCACTTGGATGTCGTGCTGAGAGAGACATTGGATGAATAACTCACGCAAAGAAGGGCAGAACGTCGATTCGCACGCAGTTGCCAAGGGCATGCTTGCCATGTTCCTGCCCTTGGCCGTGCTGGTAGTCGGCACCGCAGTGGGAATTTACTGGGTGTCGACCAGCGCGACGCGCCGCGTACTCGACAACGAAACGGCTTACCTGGTCGAGATGCAGACCAGACATATCGGGCGCGACATAGAGGCTGTTTCATCGGACCTGGCGCTGCTAGCCGGCAGTATTGAACTTGACAATGAGATGGCTGGGGACGGAGGTCTCGACTCCGCCCATCTGAGTGATCTTGCAGAGAGGTTCCACCACTTCGCCGCAACACGGCGATTGTATGACCAGCTTCGCCTACTGGATGACAGCGGCATGGAAGTCGTGCGGGTGAACTTCAATAACGGGGAGCTTGCCGTCGTCATGAAGCCTGACCTCGCTGACAAGAGGGCTCGATATTACTTCGACGACGCCTGGTGCCTTGATGCTGGGCAGGTCTTTGTGTCTCCGCTCGACTTAAACATCGAACAGGGCGAGATCGAGCGACCGCTGAAGCCGATGATGAGGTTCGGCACGCCCATTGTTGACGCCAATGGCGGCAAACGCGCCATCCTTTACCTGAACTACTTGGCCGAGCGGTTGCTGGACGATTTCGAGGAGTTGGGCAACTCGGTCGACGCTTCTGAATCGATGTTGCTTACCACAGGCGGTTACTGGCTCACAGGCTCCGATCCGGAGGACGAGTGGGCCTTCATGTATAAGGATCGGCGCGATCGCAAGTTCTCGAACGCGCACCCCGAGGCGTGGCGACGAATTCGCGGGCACGAGCAAGGTCAATTCGAGACTCAGCATGGTCTCTTTACGTTTGCTACGGTATATCCGCTTCTGAAAGGGCAATATTCCAGCACCGGATCGGGTGACGCTTTCGCGCCGAGCGCCGCGCGGCTTGACTCGAAGCAGTATCAATGGAAGATCGTCTCGCACGTACCGGCCGATCTACTCGACGCCAGCCGGAACTCGCTGCTGGGTTGGACGACGGCCATCGTCGGCGTCTTGCTCACGTTCCTGGGAATCGGCTCGTGGTGGCTGGCGTGGGTCAAGGCGATCCACACAAGAGCCGAACACGAGTTGAATGAGAAGAGCGTCCACGTTCTCCAACTTTCTCGCGCAGTTGAGCAGAGCCCGGCGTCGGTGATCATCACGGACATCGACGGCGCGATCCAGTACGTCAACCCCAAGTTCACAGAGCGGTCTGGTTACATGTCTGAGGAGGTCATCGAGAAGAATCCGCGTCTCTTGAAATCAGGCCACCAGTCGTCCGAGTTCTACGAGGAACTCTGGAGCACGATCACGGCGGGAAATGAGTGGGAGGGTGAGTTCTGCAACCGATGCAAGAACGGTGAGCTCTATTGGGAATTGGCATGTATTTCGCCAATTCGCGATGACAGCGGCACGATCACCGGCTTCGTTGCGGTGAAGGAGGATATCACCGAGCGGAAACGTATGGAAGAGAGCTTGCGGTTTCTTTCCACAAGACTTGCCTTGACTGAAGAGCACGAACGGCGACGATTGGCTGTTGATCTGCACGATCGAATCAGCCAGACTCTAGCCGTTTGCAAAATGAAGATGGGCGCGGCGAATGCCGCATCCGTCTCTGTGACGGTCGCCGAGTTGTTGCATGAGGCTGATGAGCTGTTGCGCGAGGCGATTCGCGAGACAAGGTTGCTGACATCCGAACTCTGTCCGCCAATTCTCTACGAACTGGGATTGGAAGCCGCCCTAGAGTGGCTGACCGAACAACTGCAAACGCGTTATGGACTGACCATTGAATGCGAAGATGATGGGCAACCGAAACCGCTGGCTGACGATATTCGCTCCACGCTATTTCGCGCGGTGAGCGAACTGCTCAACAACGTTGCGAAGCATGCCGGCGCACGGGTGGCCCGGGTGTCGACACGCAGAGCAAATGACGTCGTGCAAATCGAAGTTGAGGATGACGGATGCGGATTCGACGTTTCTCAGGCTCGGCGTTCTACTGGGGCGGACAGCGGATTTGGGCTTTTTAGTATCCGACAGCGAATGGAAGTTCTCGGCGGAAGCCTTACAATTGATACGGATCGGGAGAGCGGGACGCGGATGGTGCTGACTGCCCCGCTCTCTCAAACCGACGAACGCGACGAGTCCGCCCCGATGAACGGAGAGGATGATGAGCATTAGAATCCTGGTAGCCGATGACCACAAGATTGTCCGCGACGGGTTGCGCAATTTGCTTGAGCAGCAAGAGGACATGGAGGTGGTCGGCGAGGCGGACAATGGTCGCGCAGCTGTGGAGTTGGCCTGTTCGCTGGCGCCAAACGTGGCCGTACTAGATATTGGCATGCCCGAGCTCAACGGCATCGATGCTACCAAGAAGATCCTCGCCGAAGCTCCCGGCGTCAGAGTGATCGCATTGTCGATGCACTCCGATCGGCGTTTCGTCGAGGGAATGCTGCACGCTGGCGCTGTTGGCTACTTGCTGAAAGATTGTGCGTTCGACGAATTGGCCCGCGCTGTGCGCACAGCCGTCGCTGGTCAAGTCTATTTGAGCCCCGCGATCAGCGGCGTTCTGGTCAAGGATTACTTGAAGAAATCAGCGGCGACAACGGCTGCCGCCAGCGACGTGCTGACCGACCGAGAACGCGAAGTGCTTCAACTGTTGGCCGAGGGGCACAGCACCAAAGCGGTTGCTGCTCGGCTTCATGTCAGCGCGAAGACCATCGAAACGCATCGTCAGCGAACCATGGCGAAGCTCGATCTCCACAGCATCGCCGAACTCACAAAGTACGCCGTGCGTTCCGGGATCACTTCGGTTGAGCATTGATGGGACAGATCGCCTTCGCCGACGCCTGTTCGGCCGTGAGCGTCGCACACGACGCGGTCCAACAACGGCTTGCGTACATACCAAAGCAGTATGACGCTCGTTAAGGCGGTGGTGATTGCGATACTAACCCACACCGCCTTGCCGTGAAGACAGTTCTTCAGCGGCTCTCGGTTGTTCACCAGATGGATCCCGACAAGAACGATGAACACGAAGCCCATCAGGGCGTGCAGGCCCACGATCTCGATGGAGAAGGCGCCCACAAATGCAAGCACGCCCGAGGCTGCAAGCACGGCGAAGGTCAGTGTAACAAGCAGAGTCACGAGCCTGCGTTGCAAACCGTCTCGCAGCCCTTGCTTCCAGCGTTTCATGCGGCCTATGCCTTACCTGGGACGATCGCGCCGTGTTCGCGAAGCAGCTCGTGAATGGAGGCGAGCGGCACTTCCAGAGGCGTGTTCCCATTCCTCGCCGCCAGTGATGCTGCGACCCCCGCCGCTTGGCCCATTCCCATACACGACGCTTGGACACGCAAGCCGGAGTTTGCCAATCGGTCACTGCAGACGCAGCGTCCGGCGACAATAATATTGCGGCTTTCTTTGGGGACCAAGGCGCCAAGTGGAATGGTCGGCACAGTGCCCGACTTGAGCGGCTTTGGTCGGACGCCCGACTTCGTATGCAAATCGACTGGGTAGAATGCGTTGGAAACGGCGTCGTCAAAGTGGCGGCCGGAGGTGTAGTCATTCACCGTAACCATCGTCTCGCCGACGATCCGGTAGCTTTCGCGGAAGCCGGTCTCTGGCTGCATATGCATCAGGCGTTTCTTCGATGCACGGACCTTATTGAGAATGGCCTGACGACCCGCCAAGTTGGCCGTGGTGACGGTCCGAGAGTTCGTTGAGTCGGCTCCGTGAACATAGAGCGCGTGAAGTTGGCCGCGTCCGGGGTCATTTGCTTCGCCTAATTGAAATAACATCGATCCCGGCTGCTGTTCCTCTTCCCGCAACCTTGGCAGGTTCAGCAAACCGACCACCTCTGCGCCGCCGGTGCAGTCAATGATCTGTTTGCAGTAGACACGACGTTGGGTGCCGAAACCGCCGCAGTCGACCTGCCAGCCCTCAGCAGTCTTGACGATGGCTTGCGGAAATTCGTAGTAAGCAATCTGAACGGAGGCGTCTTTGCATTTTTCCTCAGCGAGTATAGCGTAGAGGAACATATTGACCTGGAGCTGGTTTTGCCAATGCCGCCTGGGTACTCTAGAAAAATCTGGAAACCTTCCGCCATCCAGTTCGACGCTCTCCTTGACTAACTCCCAGCCGATGCCAGCAATGATCTGTTTGCCCCAAGCGTCAAATAGTCCGGGGAAAGCAACGCCGCCCGTTGTCGTTGTGCCGCCGAGTTGACCGTTGCGCTCAACCAACAGAGTCTTGGCGCCGACGCGGCCAGCTTGAATAGCCGCAATCGTTCCCGCTGTGCCGCCTCCGACCACAAGTACATCGACGTTCGCGCGAACCTTGCCCGCCTCACTAGTTGCCCTGTCGTCTTCCTTGCCGGCCACGACGTTCGTTGTACTGGCGATGGCAAGGCCAGCAGCTGAGCTTTGCAAAAACTTGCGTCGGTCTGTCATTTGTTAACTCTCATAAAAACGGCTCCGACGCATTGGTCGAGAATGACTCTGTTTCAGATCTCTCGCTATTGTATCCTCTCGCTATTGTATCACTGATCGGTTCTCACTCGACGCCCCTCCGAAAGTCGGTAAGATCCACCTCTTTAAGACGCGGCAGATCGTACGCGGCATATAGAATAATCGCGATTCGAACCGCTGGGGAACGTTTCCCCCTCCCCGAAGGGGCGCAACATACCAGCCCTGGGAGGAGACAGTTGAAGGTCTGACCTTCAATCTCCGGAAAGAGTTCGGCGAGGATTTGGTAATGGCCAGACGAATCAAGTTGAAGAGCAACTAACGCGTGGCTATTACCAGGATGAAAGAAGTCCGGCTGCATGTCCGGACCCCTAAGGGGGAAACACCGAAATTGCGCATCGCGCAATCTGAGGCAACTTGAGTTATGCTACGCTCAACCGCCGCCTGCATGCTGGGTCGCCGCCAACGCCCCGCCCTGCTTGTCCCACCCGTTGCATGAGAGCCAACAAGATGTCTCACCTTGGCCCAAAAGCGATCTTGTCCATTGCCCTATTGCCGTTCGCCCTGATCGCCCAAACGCCTCTGCAACTACGCGCCGCGGACAAGTCAGAGTTGTATGAGGTGGGAGTTGCGAGGGTCGATATCACGCCCGATTACCCAATTCGTCTGAATGGATTCGGAGGACGTCGGACAGAATCGGAAGGAGTCCGTCAGCGCATCTGGGCCAAGGCGATTGCGATTGGTAACGACGAACAGAATCCGGCGATCTTGCTGACAATCGACAGCTTGGGGATCCGCATGCCCATGGTTGATGAAGTCGCTCGTCGGCTCCGCCAACAGGCCGGGATAAAACGAGATCATGTGGCTCTGACTTTTTCACATTCGCATACAACGCCGAAAGTAAACGGCGCAGCGGACACTATTTTCTCGGTGCCGATTCCCGCGGACCACCAGAAACATATCGATCGCTACACAGCTGAGCTGACCGATCATTTGACGGCGGCCGCTCTGGCGGCACTGAAGAATCGCAAGCCGTCTCGGCTGCAATGGTCGGTGGGTAAGGTTGGATTCGCGATCAATCGGAGAACGGCTGGAGGCCCGGTTGATCATGATCTACCTATGCTGGTGGTCCGGGCCCCTGACAACTCGGTTCGGGCAATCTACGTTTCCTATGCCTGCCATTGCGTGACGCTTTCGGACAACTTGATCAGCGGCGACTGGGCCGGTTTTGCGCAGCAGGCGATCGAACGACGATTCCCCGGCGCGATCGCCCTTGTTTCGATCGGAGCAGGAAGCGACTCCAATCCAAGTTCGGGTGTAACCGGCGGCAAGGGAGATGTGGCGGCAAGGCAGGGCGCCGAAATCGCCGATGAAGTCTTTCGACTGATGAGTCGTCCACTGCGTGCGGTAAAGGGAAGACTCTCCACAACGCTGAAACGGATCGACCTCCCGCTCAAGGACCTGCCGAACAAACAACAGTTGGAAGCAGTGGCTGCCAAAGGAGGACCAGCGGGATACAACGCCAGTTACCAGCTACAACGATTGGCCTCAGGACGCAAACTCGTCGCCAGCCTCGAATACCCAATCCAGACATGGAGCTTCGGTGATTCGCTATCCATGGTCTTCTTGGCCGGAGAGGTCTGCGTCGATTACTCATCGCGACTGAAGAAGGAACTGAATCGCGACCATTTGTGGATCAACGCCTACGCCAACGACTTTTGCGCCTATATACCTTCCGAAAGGCTCCTCAAGGAGGGTGGATATGGCGGCGGCGCTGAAGTCGTCTACTTCGCGTTGCCGACAACATTGAAACCGGGCTTGGAAAAGAAGATTATTGATGAGGTCAGGCGACAGGTGCCTAAGTCGCACCACGTGGCGCCCGGAACGGCGGGGGTTCCGCCGAAGTCACCTGAGCAGTCATTGCAAACGCTTTCGACGCACGCCGGATTAAACGTTGAACTGGTGGCGAGCGAGCCCCAAGTTCAAGATCCGGTCGCCATCGATTTCGGTCTCGACGGCAAACTCTGGGTCGCCGAAATGGCCGACTACGCGCAGCCGGTAGAGGGAGAGTTCTCTCATTCAGGTCGCATCAAGTTTCTTGAAGACATTGATGCCGATGGTCTTTTCGAGAAAGCCACACTGTTCGCAGACGGCTTTCGTTTTCCTACCGAGGTTAAGGCGTGGCGAGATGGTGTCTTGGTGTGCGATGCCCCAGATATCCTCTTCCTGGTTGATGAGGACGGTGATGGCAAGGCGGACCGGCGCGAAGTCTACTACAGCGGATTCGCAACGCACAATCCTCATGCTCGCGTCAACAGTCTAAGACTGGGGCTCGACAATTGGCTGTACGGCTCGTGCGGTCTGTTTGGGGGAACGATTACTTCTCACAGCGGTCAAAAACTGGCTCTCGGCGGCCGAGATTTTCGTCTTCGTCCGGACCAGGGACTAATCGAACCGGTCACTGGAACCACGCAACAGGGAAGATGCCGAAATGATTGGGGCGACTGGTTTGGTTGCAACAATGGAACCCTGATTCAGCACTACCCGGTGTTCGACCGTTATGCCCGCCGCAACCCGTTCATTGCTCCACCGGCGACGGCAGTGTTTGTCCCTGATTACGACGACCCCAATCAACTTTTCCCAGCTGGTGAATTGGTCCGTTTCAAACTGTCGGGTCCAGCCGGCCGCCCGACCTCGGCATGTGGGCTGGGCATCTATCGGGATTCCCTGATGGGGGAGCAGTACTACGGCAACAGCTTCACTTGTGAACCGGTCAACCAACTTGTGCATCGACTGCAACTTCGCCAGAGTGGATCGTTGATCCGAGGGCGCCGCGCCGCCAGCGAGACGTCGAGTGAATTTCTCAGCTCAACCGATCAGTGGTTTCGCCCTGTTCAAGCCAGAACAGGTCCCGACGGTGGGTTGTGGATTGTCGACATGTACCGCTATGTGATCGAACACCCGAAGTGGATCCCGGAATCGACGCGGTCTCAGCTGAATGTCTTTGCCGGTCAGAAGTACGGTCGTATCTTTCGCGTCATTCCTGACGGAGTCAGACGGCGCGACTGGTCCGGGTTGGCCGAACTGAGCCCCGCCGATTTGGCAACTCGCCTCGACTCCGCCAACGGAACGCTGCGCGACATGGTGCATAAAAGGTTGCT
>CAZWOU010000053.1:0-37486 GCA_964635375.1 uncultured Pirellulaceae bacterium
CCTTCTAGCTCGCATTGACCAAGTGTTCTGAGCACCGCTGGGGCGTCAATCGAGTCGTTATTGTTGCGGCCGACGGCAGCGGTGGCAAGCGGCAAGGCTGGATTGGGGAATCGCCGCCACTCGGCGGAAACGGCCGGTAGTCGCTTCAGACAAAATGGACCGATCGCCGTATCATCGTCCCTGTCGCGGCGGACTTTTCGCGGTTCGATGTTCGCGCATATCGTTGTGGCACATTGATTTAAGGCCAACAGGAGCGGCCCGCTTGCGAACCCCCTTGCGCTGGGAAGTGCTATACTCGACTTGAGTCCTTTATGTTGCCGGAAAGTTGAATGAGGTCGCCATGATTCGCCGTGTTTTGCCGTTTCTGCTGATCCTAGCGAGCCCTTGCGCGGCCCTTGCCGAAGATCCTCGGGTGGACGTCGTGCTGTTGATGGACGCCGGGTTCCCGCCATCCGGGTCTCGGAAATGGCTGGATACGCTCCGGCGGGTGAAGATCACGAACGTTCAGATCCGAAAGGGGCGTGACGGAGAGAGTCTAAGAGTCGAGAACCGCGGAACCGAGCGGTCCCCGGCCTACCGAATCACCGGCGCCCTAACCTCGCGAAACACATTGCGAGTCCCCGGCAAGGAGTTCCGGCTCACCGATGGAAAACGAATTCGCGACTGGGTTGACAAGCTTCGCCGGGACGGGATTGGCGAGCTTGGTGGTCCGCGGAAAGCGTTTGGGTTGACCACGAAACAACTACTCGAAGCCCATCAGCAACTCTCTCGCCCCGTGACTATCGACACAATGCAGATGTCTAGACGTGATGCCTTTCGTCGCGTCGCTGTTCCGCTCGGAGTGACAGTGGACCCGTCCGTTCGCTTTGAGGCCGATACCAAGGCGCTCGGTGAAGAGTACAAAGGAGTCAGCTCGGGTTCCGCCATGGCGCTGATGCTTCGGCCGCTGGGCGCGGCGCTAACGATTGTGCGCACCACGCGCGGGATACAGTATGTCGCGACCGATTCCCGCAAGGCAAAAGAAGCTTGGCCCAACGGTTGGCCGCTCGATAAGAAGAAAGCGAGCGATGTCGCGCCGCAACTGTTCAAGTTTACCGAAGACGTTGAAGTCCGCGGCGTGGCCCTCGACGCGCTGATCACGGCCTTGAAGCCGCGGCTTGAGGCGCCCCTGTTCTATGACCACAACTCCCTCGCCGCACTTGGCATCGAACCGGCGAAGGTCAAAGTCACCCTGCCCAGCGGCAGGTCGTACTACAAAAAGATCATGGATCGAGCGCTGACGCCAGCCATGCTGAAAATGGAAGTTCGCCTGGACGAAAACGACAAAGCGTTCTTCTGGATCACGACACTCCGCAACCCGTTCAAATAGCCGGCCGCTCAAATAGCCGGCTGGCCAAACACGCTCGCCATCCTGAGCCCAAGGCGGAAGGCGATTAGGGCCGCTACAGCAGCGAGTCCAATTCGTCCACCAAGGTTTCGAAGTGGTCGAGGGCCGTGTTGACCGGCTCGGGGCTCTCCATGTCAACGCCCGCGTCGCGGAGCAAGTCCAAGGGCTCCTTCGAACATCCGCCCTGAAGGAACGAGAGGTAGTCACCGAGCTCTTCCGCTCCGCCGCCAAGTACGCGTTGGCTGAGCGCAATCGCGGCGGATAATCCTGTCGCATATTTGTAGACGTAGAATGCGCGATAGAAATGAGGAATTCGGAAGCACTCCAACGACAGCTCCCCGTCGATCACGAAATCGGGCCCAAAGTAATCCTTCAACAGCTGGTCGTACACTTGCTTGAACGCGTCGACCGTTAAGGCCTCACCTCGCTCAGCCATCTCGTGTGTCGCTTTTTCAAACTCGGCGAACATCGTCTGCCGAATGATCGTGCCGCGTATGTCGTCAATCTGACGATTCAACAGATAAGCCCGCGTCTTATCGTCCTCGGCTTGACTCAACATATGCCGACTCAACAACTGCTCGTTAAACGTACTGGCTACCTCCGCCACAAAAATAGTGTAGTTGTAATAGGTGTAGGCTTGGCTCTGGGCGGAATAGTAGGAGTGCATGGAGTGGCCCGCTTCGTGAGCCAGGGTGTAGACGTCGTTGAGCACAGTCGGTTTGTAGTTCATTAGGATGAACGGGGCGGCGTCGAAGGAACCGCAACTGAAGGCGCCGCTTCGTTTGCCTTGATTGGGGTACCGGTCCGACCAGCGAGCGGTGGTCAACCCGTCGCGCAAGACGGCGCAGTATTCATCGCCCAACGGCGTCAATGACGCCAACACCAGCTCGACGGCCTCCTCCCAACTTCGCTCGACTTCCAGCTCACTGAGGATTGGCACGTAGGTGTCGTATTGGTGAATGTCGTCGAGTCCCATTTTGCGGCGTCGCACGTCGTAGTATCGGTGGACGGCCGAGAGCTTGGTTCGCACCGACTCGATCAAGCGGTCGTACACGGCGGGCGGCACATTGTCGGGGAACAAGGCGTTGACGAGCGAGCCGTCGTAACGCCGCGCGTTGGCGTAATAGACGTTGGTCTTGATCGATCCGCCCAACAGGGCCGCGAGGGTATTCTCGTGGGCGGCGAATTGTTCGTAATACTGGTGGAAGGCCTGCTTGCGCACTTCTCGTTTGGGCGAGTTGAGTAGCTGGCCGAAAGTCGCGTTTCCTAATTCCACTTGCACGCCGTCTTCATTTTCGACCAAACCGAACTTGAGATCTGCATCGTGCAACTGATTGAACGCCTGGCCAGCGGTTGAGGCCATTTCAGCCTGCATGGACAAAAGCGATTCTTCCTCAAGACTCAAGGTGTGCGGCTTGAAACGGACCATCCGCTCAAGGGCGACTTTGAAGGGAGCAAGGGACGCGTGCTGGAGCATCGAGCTCATTTGGTCCTCAGGAATCGCGAGGACCTCGGGTCGAATGAAGCTGGCTAGTTGGCCCGCTTGGGCAGCGGCGTTTTGAAAACGAAGCATCATCCCCTGTGATCCGCTGTCCGCTTGGTCTTCGGTCGTGCGGAGAAACGCGTAGACCCCAAGTTGCTCGCCCAATCGATCGATCGACTCGTCAAACTCCAGACACTCAGCCAGCCGTTCCGGACTGGCCGCCAACGTTCCCGCGAACGGCTCGAATCCGCCGATCCTGCCCTGAAAACGCGTGAAATCGGCCTCCCAGGAATCATCGTCAGCGTACAGGGTCGAGAGGTCCCACGTATCCGCTGCCGCGACCTCGGATCGGGCGGGCAGTGTGGCAATGTTGCTCATCGGTTCGGTCCACGTAAGTAATGGCTTGGTAAGTGTTTACTGGTGATCCTTACTGGCAAAAGTCGCAGCCGGTTGCCCCGCTCCCGGCGATTTCGCTCAAGTCTGCCATGATCTCGGTTGGCCTAGGCGAGCCGCAGGGAGTCGAATCGGGCCGAATTGCCACGATCTTGATGTGCTTTGGGCTCGCGGGAGGGATTTATTTGGGCAGTTCGACGTCCTGGCCAGTCGCCTGCTCCCCAAATCAGACCGCTCATTCTAAGTCGCTGGAAGAGAATCACTTGGGGTGAAGCGTACGGCCTCGATTCAGTTCGCTCAAGCCCCGTCCGGCCCTCTGGACGCCAGTCTCCGCTCGTCGATTTCAATGCGTTCCCCCCATTCGAGGGTGTTATATCGGCCTGCGAGGCCATACATTGTTCGTTCATGTTACGAGGAGAGTGACGGGGTGACGCACCCCTCAAAAGAACTAACCCCAAAACGGAAAAAGACGAATCATATGTGCCTTTTGGCTGTTCAATATCGATTGGTGCCCGAGTCGCCGATACTCGTTGCCGCCAACCGAGAGGAATACTACGACCGCCCCTCGACCCTCCCTTCGATTCAATCTGGCAAGCCGCGAATTCTGAGCGGTGTCGACCAGCAGACGAGCGGGACTTGGTTGGGCGTAAACCAACACGGTCTGTTTGTAGCGGCCTGCAACCGGCTCAAACTGTCGCCGCCATTGGCGCCTCGTTCTCGCGGCCTGCTGTGTCGCGATCTGTTGAAATGCGATTCCGCTCGGCAAGGCGTTGACTTGGCGATGGAAGAGCTGTCGACGGGTCGCTACGAGGGCGTCAACTACGTGATTGCTGACGCCGAATCGGGTTGGATCGTGCACGGCGGTGACGAGTACGAGGTCGCCGAATTGGAAGAGGGGTTAAGCATCATCTCCAACCGGGATGTCAACGATCAGCGTGACGAACGCGTTCGTTTGGCTCGCCGGCTGCTGACCCTGCAAACGCTCGACTCGCCCGTGAAGTTTTTGGCGGTGGCCAGCAAGGTTTTTGCACGCGTGCCATCGACCCCGGGTCGCCCGAGCATGGTGATTCGAGGCAAGGAGCGGGGCACGGTGAGTTCGACCTTGCTTTCGCTAGGCCAGAAGCCGCGCGACGCGATTTATCAATTTGCGGCTGGTTCACCGGACAAGCACAAGTACGAAGACTTTTCTCCGCTGCTGCGTGACATCCTCAGTCGTGGTTTACGCGAAGCCCGACAAAAGGCGCAGAATGCAGAAGCCTGATCTTACGATGTTTGACCGCCAAGCGTTGATTGCGATTGTCCGGGAACTGGCACTGAAGTTCGGCGAGTTTACTCTCGCATCTGGGCAAACGGCGTCCTATTACATGGATTGTCGTCGCGTGACGCTCGATTCCCGAGGCGCCAATTTGGTCGCCGATGGCATCCTCGATCTGCTTGGTCCCGACTTACCCGATGCGGTAGGCGGGATGGCGATCGGCGCCGACCCGATTACGGGGGCCGTGATAACGAAGGCTGGCCAGCAGGGCAAACGCCTCAAAGGCTTTATTGTCCGCAAGGAGAGTAAGGCGCACGGGACGGGCCAAGACGTGGAAGGTCCTTTCGAGAAAGGCGACACGGCTGTCATTCTCGAGGACGTTGTCACCACGGGCGGGAGTTCATTGACGGCCATCCAAAAGGCGGAAGACGCGGGTCTCAAGATCCAACGCGTGGTCGCCATCGTCGATCGGCTCAAGGGCGGCCGGGAGACTTTCGAAAAAGCTGGTTACCAGTTCGACTCGCTGCTGACGATTCGAGATTTCGGCATTGAGCCCGAGAGTTAGAGACCGCTAGAGAAGAAGACGCTGCGACCGACTCTTAGGACTTTACGTCCTCTTTCTTCAGGCGGTCTTCAGCGAGTAGAGCAGGGTGTTGCCTTGTTTCCCGACGTTTTCGGCGACGCCGGTCTCCCGCAGACAGTAGGCGATCCGTTGGGCGTCCCAGCGTTTGATCTTGAGTTTCTTTGCCAGGTGGCCGGTGTGAAACGGTTCGGGCAACGAACGCGGAAGCGATTCAGGCAAGATTCGCAGCAAGTCAGCGGCGTCGTGAAAGCGAACCATCTTGTGGACTTGAACGAGCTTCAGCGCATCGACTTGATGATCGCGAGCTCGTCGCCGCCGCCGTTTTCCATGACCCGGATAACGCCATTCTTCGACATCGACCAAGACAGCTTCGAGTGTCAAGTTCGGATGGGGGAAGACCGAAGTGAAGTAGACAAGTTCATCGAAAAGGGACAACACGTTGCTCTGTTTTGGGCTCCGCCGTCGCTGAACGACGTCGCCGCCCTTGGCGTCTAATTTGACCAACATCTTAGAGCGGATAATCGGCTTGACCACCAACACTTCGTTGGCGTCCAACAACTGGGCGATCTTATCACGAATCGCGCCCAGCGACCCATGTTGGATTTCGATCAGTACATTGTCGGAGATGGCGTCGATGCGGTAGTCGCCGAGCACCACCTCGGTTTGCGCCTCGTCACCCGCGTAGATTTCTTTCAGCTGCTTATGAAGAGACGTTTCCGCCATGCCGGGCAACCCATTTCACTCGGCGCTCTTGCTGCCGCACGTTACGCAGGACGTGTTCGTTGTTGAGGAGCCGAAGGAACCTCGGGCTAGCGGCGAAAGAGCACTCGCGATCCCACTGAAAGAATCCCAAACACGTCGCCAGCATCGACTGGGCTCAAACTCACGCAGCCCATGGCGTGATTCTCCCCGATGGAGGACGTACCGTGGATGCAGAACTGGCTGCCAAGGTCGAGCCAGTGTCTGCCGTAAGGGTTGTTGGGGTGATTGACTTCGAAAGTCGCGCCGCTAGGGCCGTAATAAGCTTTGCCCGTCTCTTTGCCGCGAACTTCGAATTCACCGGGACGCGGCGCCGGTTCGTTGCCGACGCTGATGGGAAAGCGTCCAGCGTACAGTTTTCCCAGGAACAAAATGAGCTCGTTGCTCGAGAGGTCCACTTCCGCGCGGAACGGCCCTTGAACAACCTTGAGGGTTGAGCCGGCTCTGAGCAGCGTGGGGTCTTTGATTCCGTTGATGTTCTGCAGCAATTGGTGGGGAACGTGCATTCGTTTGGCGATCGCGAACAGATCCTCGCCTCGCTGAACTTGATAGCCTGGCTCCAACAAATGTTCCTTGGAGTAGATCACCTTGCCCGCGAGCGGATCGAGCATGCCGTAGAGAGTTCGGCTTTCATCGGCGGAGAGGCCGGGATCGCCAAAGATCAAAGACAGGGTATAGAGGGCGTCATAGGGTTGCTCCTCCTTGATCTGTCGTTGGGCGGTTTCCACCGCAACTTGAAAAGTGCTTGCAGGCGCGGCGCTGGTCGCCGCCGGCTCTTCGGTTGCGACAGCCGTGGGGCTTGCTGAATGTTCGTTCGGTATCGCGGCCTTGGACGTATCAGCGCCGTAAACGCTGGGTGCCCCGTGATCAGGATGCGAATGGCCGTGCTCCGCCAGTGCCGGGTCAGGCAGCGCGGGTTCCGGCAGTGTCGAGCCGTTCTCCGCGCCAAAACCTGCGGCCGAGTCAGACGCAGTTTCTCCTCCGAAGCCGGGCGGGGGCGGCGGGAAACTTGATTCCGCTGTCGGCGTCGTGACCTGGTTGGCGTAGGCTGGACTGGAATCAGCCGCGTAGCCGCTAGTGGTCGCCGAGTCGTTGGTTGAGGAGTCGTCGCTTGAAGGTGTCTGGGCGTATCCGGCCGGACTGCCCAACGAAGCGCCCTGGGCAGCTCCACCCTGGGCAACTCCACCCTGGGCAACTCCACCATTGGGTGGCGGGGCGAACGGCCGATCGCCCTCCTCTCCTTCGGCCAAGGGGCCGCTTATCTCCCAATCGACGGGTGGATCTTCCACGCTGTCGTCGTGATCAAGAACAACCCAGACGCCATAGCCGAGCGCCATCAAGAGTACCAACACGATTGCTGTACGGAGCACATCCACCCTTCCGTCCTCCATGACGAAGGTCACATAAATTGGTCGCAACCAATGGCTTCCCCGCCGAATTCGTTTCGGATTTGGCGGTTTGATCCAACACACCACAGCGCTTTTTGACGCGCCGGGCGGCATCGTAGGCGAATCTGGAAAATCGCACCAGTGGAAAATTTTGATCTGTGGCGGCATGAATATTGACACGTTGAACAATCTCCCTGAAAATGGATAAAAAGGTCCGATTAGGATTTTCTCCCGCGCGAAGTCAATCTGGCCAGTTGGCGGCAACTCGCTTGCCTTTTCGTCCATGTTCCCCACACGGCCGAGTTCTTCAGGAGTTCGCAATGCACTCAAACGCTTGGGTTACGATCTGTTCGCCACTCGCCCTGGCCAGCATCTTTTGGGTGGGACTCGCCACCCAGGCCGCCCCGCCGAAAGCTGACACGACGAAGGTTGCACCGGCGAAAGCCGACACGGCCGATGCTGACAAGACGAGCGAGGGGGCTAAATCAAAAGACGCCTCCGCATCCAAAGCGAACTCGGACGACAAGAAGCGAATTCCTCTCGTCGCGGCGCGAAAGCGAGCCAAGCTGGTCCACAGCATCTATGCCACAACGCTTGGCGTGATGCACCACCGCTATTTCCGCGGCGATCGGACCGCCATCCCCGCTCGCGCCATGGAGGACGTCTTCACCGCGATTGCTCGAGAAGAACGTATCGAGGCAAAGTGGATCGCGATTAACACGAAGGCGATGAGCATCAACCACCGGGCCAAGGGCAAGTTCGAGAAAGAGGCCGCCACGCGGATTGCAGCGGGAGACGCTGACTATGAAGCAGTGGAGGACGGCATCTACCGTCGCGTACAGGGCATTTCATTGATGAACGGCGGCTGTCTCGGCTGCCACATGGGGTTTGGCGCCGCCGACACGAAGATCAAGCGTTTTGCCGGGTTGGTAATCGCAATTCCGGTCACCGAGGAGTGAGGGTTTCCGCGATATTGGCGGGTGCCCATTGAGTGGCGCCGCTGGAAGTTGGCTACAATAGACCAGAGCGGTTGTTTGCAAGCCTCTGGGTCAACGGGAGCGTCTTCGGATGCGTCACGGTAAGCCGACGTTCAGTGCGCGAGGATTTCTCGCCTTGTTGCCGGCTATCGGCCTGGCGCTCCTACCTAGACTCATCTGCCCTTGCCAAATGCCAGCCTACGTCGGCCTACTCGGCTCCTTGGGGTTGGCGTTCCTGGCGAAGACCGTTTACTTGCTGCCCGTGACCGTGACGTTCTTGACGTTTGCCGTTGGCGGGCTGTTGGTCGGCGCCAGGCGGCGCCAAGGTTACGGCCCCTTTGTCGCCGGGGCGATCGGTGGCTTCGCCTTGCTCCTTGGCAAGTTTGTATTCGTTTGGGATCCCGCGTTCTACGGCGGCGCATCGCTCTTATTGATCGCCTCGTTGTGGAACGCATGGCCTTCGGCGCGGCCAACGAAGTTGCGGATGCTTGCTGATGGCACCGTCGAGCCGATCAAGGACTGACATCACTCGGCCCGTGCATTCGTTTGCAACTCGCTTAGCCGGAATCCGCAACTTGGCTCTTTTCTTGTTGCGGAGTCAGTTCAAGCTGGACGAGCACGGGCGGTCGTCGTTTCTCTGCGAAAGACAGTGCGGCGGTCGGGCAAGCAGCGATGCAATCGTCGGCGACTTTCGTCAGCGCGTCATCCATGGTGCCCTCGAATGGCGCGGTGACGATGACGTCGAAACCTCGGCCCACAAAGGCCAGCCCCAGTGGTTCGCTGGCCCTCTCAGCAATTTTGATGCACAACTCGCACTTGATGCACTTGCCTGGTTCAAAGAACACGGACGATTCGCGTCCGATAACTTCGTAGGGTCGTCGTTCTCGCGGGTAGCGGTTGGGGTTGGCCCCATAGAACTCTGACCAGTGCTCGAGCTTACAATTTCCATGACTGGAGCAGGTGCAGTCAAAGCAACGATCTGATTGCTCAGCCGCGTCGTGTTGATTGTAATTGGTCCCGAATTCCGGCATAGCGCGCTCCGAGGCGGTGGAGCCAGCCAGAAACTCATCGATCTCGCCCGATTCGACTCGGCCAATGCGAGACGAAAACTCGTATCCCAAGCTCAATTCCCGCTTGCCTGCCAGAAACTGGTCGATAATGAATGCAGCTTCTTTCCCGTCAGCCGTGCTGCGAACAACCATGCCTTTTCCGCGAAGCGCATTGCCGACAGCGAACACGCCGCGTCGATTGGTGGAGTAGGTTTCGCGATCGACATCGATCCCTTTCCGGGAAGCCCCCAAGCCGAGTTGTTCCACATCGGCGGGCGTGGTTTTACCAATGGCAAGCAACACTGCGTCGTAGTCCTTACAGAGCGAGTCCATCTGCTCTTTGCTCGTCACCGCTGTTTGCATGACTTGCTGGACGCCCAGCCGCGTGATTTGTCGAATCTCGCCGTCAAGAACATCGCGGGGTAGGTCCTCCTCGCTCTCTTCCGTGCGCAAGCGGCCACCCAGTACGTCACATTTCTCGATGAAAGTGCAGGCGTGGCCGGCTCGCCGGAGGTAGTAGGCGCCTGCGAGGCCGGAGGGACCCGAGCCGACGACCGCTACATGCTTTCCACTCTCTGGTTTGCAGGGCGGGAGATAGGGATCCTCGGTGGCCAAATCGACATCGGCCACGTAGCGTTTGAGATCGCAAATTGCGACAGGACTGTCTGCGCCTTTTCTCCGGCAACCCTTCTCACACGGTTTGGGGCAGACTCGCCCCAACACGGCCGGCAGGGCGATATCCTCTTTCACGGTGACGATCGCGTTACGCAACTCTTCGTCGCTGATCTGCTGCAACATCAGCGGGATGTCCATATGGGCCGGGCAGGCGAAATCGCACGGTGCGCGACAGTCACCCACGTGCTCGCTCAACAGCAGTTCCAGGGCAGTTCGGCGGACTCCGAAGATCTCGTCCGTCTCGCACTCGATCTCCATACCTTCGGCGATCTTCGTTCCGCAGGCCGGGATCAGGCGCCCGCTGCGCGCGTCCTTGACGGTGCATACCTGGCACGAAGTCGAGGGCTCGTAGCCTTTCAGATAGCAGAGCGTAGGGATCTCGATCCCAAGCGTCTCGGCGGCATCGATAATATTCGAACCGGCAGGCAGTTCGGTTTCTCGATTGTCGATCTTGATTTTGACCACGGTAGATAGCCTCATCTTGTATTGCGTTCACCTGCCAAACCAGGCTCAGACCATTTGCGGGTGTTTCGGTCGGCTTTCCTGCTTGGGTTCGGAGTGGATAAATACAGCGTCTTCGGGGCAAACTTGGTAACACGTATCGCAGCGAATGCAGATGTCCACTTCGATTGTGTGGCGGGCATAGGGCGTCATTGGGATCGCGTCGACAGGACAATGTTGCGAGCAGAGGGTGCAGCCAATGCACTTGTCATTGATGCGATAGTCGATCATCTGAATGCACTTGCCCGCCGGGCATTGGCCTTGGATGTGGGCTTCATACTCTTCGCGGAAATGCTCGAGCGTCGAGAGAACCGGGTTGGGCGCCGTCTTGCCAAGTCCGCAAATGCTTCCGGCGCCGACCATCTTGGACAGCTCCTCAAGCTCTTCCAAGTCGCCTTTCTTGCCTTTGCCCTCACACAGTCGAGTGAGAATGTCGAGCAACCGCTTCGTGCCGACTCGGCAAAAAGTACATTTTCCGCAGGACTGATCCTGGGTGAATTTCAGGAAGTAGCGAGCGATGTCGACCATACAGTCTTTGTCGTCCAACACGACCAGGCCGCCGCTACCCATGATCGCGCCTACTTCCGCCAGCGACTCGTAGTCGATCTGCGTTTCCCCCAGCGCGGCGGGCACGCAGCCGCCCGAGGGCCCGCCGATCTGCACCGCCTTGAACGTCCGCCCCGGCTCGACGCCGCCGCCGATCTCATCGACGATCTGGCGAATCGTAACGCCCATGGGAACTTCGATCAGGCCGCCGTTGCGGACCTTGCCCGCGAGGGCGAACACTTTCGTGCCCTTGCTGGTCTCGGTGCCCAATTTTGCCAATTCCGCGCCGCCATGTTGCAGAATCCAGGGGACTGTCGCAAAGGTCTCCACGTTGTTGATCAACGTCGGCTTTTCCCAGAGTCCGCTTTCGGCGGGGAAAGGCGGGCGGAGACGGGGGCTGCCGCGGTGTCCTTCGATCGAGTGAATCAGTGCCGTCTCCTCGCCGCAGATGAAAGCGCCTGCGCCTTCGCGAACGTCCATCCGAAACTCGAAACCACTGCCCATCACCGAGTCACCCAAGATTCCTCGCTGCTCGCAAATCTTGATCGCTTCGCGAACTCGTTTGACCGCCAGCGGGTACTCGGCGCGGATATAGAAAATGCCCTCGTGCGAACCGACCGCGCGAGCGGCGATCGCCATTCCCTCGATAACTCGAAATGGTATCGACTCCAACAGCATCCGATCCATGAAGGCTCCCGGGTCCCCTTCATCCCCGTTGCAGATGACATACTTCGTCGGATTGCCTTGGGAGTTCACAGCCCGCCATTTGATGTGGGTCGGAAAGCCCGCCCCGCCGCGGCCGCGCAAGCCACTCGCCTCCATCTCATCGAGAATCTGGCTAATCTCCATGTCGTTGAGGCATTTCTTGAGCGTCGCGAAACCTTCGTGACGGAGGTATTCGTCGAAATCAAGCGGATCGACAACGTCAAGCAAGTCCATGGTCAGGTGCTTCTGAGGCCCGATGAAGGCGCACATCGGGCCGTCGCGCGCGTCTTCGTGTTTCTCCAGAACATCCTTCTCCTCATCCGATTGAAACTGTTCAAGGAACCGCGACAGACCATAACGAATCGACTTGAGCAGTCCCGCCGGTTTGACATGGTCGAGTACAATTTTTCGAGCCATCTCGGGCTCGACGTTGGTGAAAATACGAGACTTGCCGTCGGGCTCGATCAACTCCACCAAAGGCGTCTTGTGGCAAACCCCAGTGCAGCCGACTTGCTTCACGTAGCCTTGTCCGCCGGTCGCATCGATCACATCGCAGAGCGTGTCGTGAACCTGATCGCTGCCGAGCGCCAAACAGCATGAACCCAAGCCGATTCGCAACTCCGTAGTATTGGATCCAGTCGATTGGGCGATGGGCCGATGGACAGCGGGCTTCCGCACGAACACGGCCTCATCGAATTCTTTGAGGACTCGGGGCACTTTCTGTGAGGAGACATAGCCAAATGTCGCCTCGTCGATTTGGAGAACGGGTCCGAGCGTGCAGCAGCCCAAGCAGGCGACTTCTTGAACGGTGAATTCGTTGTCCGCGGTCGTGTCGTTCCCGGCGCCGATTTCCAATGTGTGGCGGATTGCATCATCGACTAAGTTGGCGCCTTTGACGTGGCAGGCGGTCCCAGTGCAAACGCTGATCATATGTCGACCGACGGGGCGATGTCGGAAGTGGTCGTAGAATGTCGACACGCCCATGATCGACGCGGGCGTGATCTCGGTCAGTTCGCAGACTCGCCGCAAGGCCTCCTCAGGCAAATAGCGATACTGTTGTTGAATTGCCTGGAGTATGGGTATGACGGCATCCGGCTCGCCGCCAGTCTCGTCGACAATGCGGCCGATATGCCCCAGGTCTATCATTTCAGTCGTCTTGTTGATCATCCGTTTTTCATCCGAATCACAAAGCCGGTAGTTGCGATCGAGTCCGTCGTCATCGAGCCAGTCGTGGCCGATCGACTCATTCTTTCTCAGGCGACGCCTTTCCGATGCAGAATAGGTGTTCGCTTCCTCGAAGGTAGATCCGCCCCTGGTGAAACGCGGGGCTCGTTACACACGCCTCACCGAGATCAGCTTCCGCGACTCTCACGCACTCTTCTCGAGTCGCTTTGACAATCCAGACTTTGCCTTTCTTGTTGATCAAGTAGACCAGATCGCCGACGGCGCTCGGCGAAGAGTTGAACTCGGTATCGAAGTCTTCCTCCCACAACGTGTCTTCGCCCTTGCCTTTGTCATAACAACTGAGCGTTCCGACGTTGTCAAGCGTCAGCACAAACTCGCCAGAGACGACAGGGCTGCAGGTGTCGGGAAGGCCCCAATCGGCGGTCCACTTGATGTGGGATTCCGTGACGTCCCCGCTTCCATCGACGCCGATCGCCGCCACGTAAGCGCTCTCGTTGCCCACGAAGACAACGCCGTCGGAGTAGACGGGCGAGGGGCCCACTTCAGCTAGCTCCAAACAATTGGCTCGCCAGAGTTCCTTGCCGTCTGGCGGCGAGTAGGCGATTACCCAAGGTTCTCCAGCAGTGATAATCTGCGGTTGGCCGTTGTATTCGATGATGATTGGCGACGACCAGGTGGCCGACATCTTACGGGGCGCCTCCCAGCGGATTTCTCCTGTGGCGCCGTCCAGTGAGATCAATTTGGAGAGGTCGTCATCCACTTTTCCGTGGTCAAACAGCACGATCAGAGCACCGGCATGGGTGACCAGAGATGAGGCGTGGCCGTAGCCGTTTCTCTGGGGCACTCCGAGCGATTTCTGCCAGACGAGGCAGCCGGAAAAATCGAACGCCACCACATTTCCCGTGGCAAACATGGCGTAGACAAGCCGCCCGTCGGTGGCCATCGTCGGCCCGGCAAAACCGGCGTACGACGGATCGACTTCCGAAGTGTCCTCAAGCAGGTCCGGTTTTACCTCTTGCCGCCAGAGCAGTTTTCCGTTGGCGGCGTCAAAGCAAAAGACCTCTTGAATGTCCTTGCTGGCGCCTGAGAGAAACACACGGTCGTTCCAGGTGATGGGCGAGTTAAAGCCGGCCAGAGGGACTCTTGTCTTCCACAGTATGCCTTTCCCCGTCGCGCCGTCCCACTCGGTCGGCGCGGTTTGCTCCAGCGAAACTCCCGATCCCGTCGGACCGCGAAAACTCGTCCAGTTTCGGCGAAATTCCTCGATGCTCGGCAACTCCGGAATGACAGGCTTGCATTCCGCGTCACTCCCGCCTTTGGGGTCGCTGCCCGTTCCGCCGCCCTTGGGATCATTTCGTTCAATCAGCGCCGCGAGTTCCGCCGTTGTCTTGGGCAACACTGTTGGGTAGACCGCCTTCATCGCCCATGCGGTACAGACCAGAGCGATCGCGACGATCGCCACAGCCCAGGGGCCCGAGCGACTCAATTGTTCGTCGGCGTCAGGTCCTGAGTCTTTCGGTTTGGGCGATGGCAGTCTTCTCTTCATCGTCGCCGCCCACTTGGCGAAAATCAGCGTTGTGGCGATCCCTCCCAAAAGAAGATAGGCGCCCAATTCGGTGAACCGTTGCTCTCGGAAGTGGTCCTGTCGAAGCGTGAAATCGAGTTTGCGAATCGCAACGCGAACGTCCTCATCCATGGGGTTGGCGACGAATTGTTCGCGAAGCTTGATGAACTCTTCGGATTCCATAGGCACTTTGGCCTTTCGCTGAGCGCCGTCAACGAGCAGGGCGACGCCAACGATGGCTGAGAAAATGCCAGCCACCAGCGCGGTCAGCGACATAGAGCGATGGCTGATTAGGCTGCTCATTTGCCCTCTCCTTTTGCCGATGGCTGAATCTGATCGAGCGGAGTACTCGCCCCAGTGTTGACGTTGGGGACGACCTCGGAGATGTCTTCGATCAGCCCGAGCCGCACTTTTTCGACAGGGCAGTACCAATAACAGCGACCGCAGGAGACGCAGCCAGCTCGGTCGGCCTGATAGTCGTCGCGTTGCCTTCGACTGGATAGGTGAATGAACTTGATGCCGATGACCAGCCCGGTCCACAGCCCAAGCAGTCCGCCAAATCGAGTGAACTTTTCGCGTCTCTCCAGGGCGGACTGGTAGAGCTCCTGGGTGGAACGCCCCGTTCCGCGGAACGCCTCGCTGGCGTCGGTCGGCAACACGTCTTCGTTCAACTCCTCCAGCCTCATTTGCTCGGCCACGCGAGATTCAGGATGCCATTGAGCCAGAGGGACCGCGATGACCGTTCCCAACCAGCCGAACAAGACGATGATCACAGGGGCGGCGAGCAAGGACCAGATAAATCGCCGCCGCCCGGACGCTCGACTGTCACTCGATTGCAACTCGGTTGGGGGATGAATGGCGCCGTAGGGGCAGACGTCTTCGCACAGCTGGCAATTGACGCACGCCTCAGGCGGAATCATCAGACGCCACTTGGAGAAGCACGAAAGCACTCGAAGAATCGCGCCATAGGGGCAGAGGTAGCGGCAGTACGGACGGCCCACAAACACGGCAATCACGAGGACACACGCGCCGAAGATCAGCATGTCGGTGTTCCCGCCCAAGCGAAAGAACGGGATGAACGGGTCGTATCTGCAGATAATGAACGCGGTTCTTGTGGCAGCCAGGATGACGGCCGCGCCCAAATAGATGTAGGCCACCAATCCCAGCGAATGGTCGAGCCATCTGGGAACGGTAACGCTGCGGATGGCGATCAGCTCCTGCATCGCACCCAAGGGACAAACGGATGCGCAAAAACTGCGGCCAAAGAAGACGGTGAACACCAATGGCAGAAGGAAGAAGGCCACAACAGTCAGCGGTACTACGTACGTCGGGTCAGCAATTGCCAAGGCGACGTTTTGCGTCGCTCCGATGGGGCAAACGCACCCCTGCCTCCAGAAGCCAAACCAAGCGAGGGAGGCGATGGTCATCGCCAGGTGTGCCTTGCGGGAGCGGAGCACCAACGTGAAGTAGGACGCCAAGCTGAGGGCGGCAAGCAGGATCACCACGTCCCAAAATGCGCCGACTCCGCCGTCAAGCTCGGGGACGCTAGCCGTTGGAATCGGATGATTGGAGAACTCGGGAACTGGGAACTTGAGCTCGAGTTCTTCGGCAGCTGTGGCAACGCCCTGACACGCGCCGACAAGTAAGACCAGGGCGAGGCCAAGAGGAACGAGGCGCGCGGACCTCCGCGCGCCCGCCGGGTTCCCGACTGCGTCGCTCGCGTCCTCGAACTGAGTTTCGGATCTAGTCATCCGTGTGAACCTGGTCAAGCAAGATCTGGGCCGCCTTGTCCGAGTCGCCGGCCTTCTGCCGGATCACTCCAACGGCGACATCTTTTAGTCGATACGGCGTTTCGGCAGGCACGTTGACGAACGCGTCGCTTGGGCAAGCAACGGCGATGGCGCACTCGTTGCAATCGACGCAGCGATCATGCATCACTTGCAAATAGAGTGAGGCGTTCATCAAGGCGCATCCTTTGACGCACAGCGCGCAGCCGATGCAGGCCTGGGTATCGATCGTGTACTCGTAGAAGTTCTGCCCCGCCTTCCCTTCGACGAACGTTCGGATGATCGCTTCGGTCGGACAGAGCAAATCCTCGGCGGCTGTGTCTCGGCTGTCGAGTCCATCGAGCGTGTAATAACCGGTGCAGCGATTGCAGAATCCGCACATGTCGAAACATTGAACACACTTAACGGCCGACTCGTCGAGCACGCAATGAGTTGCGCAGTTTCCGCAGCCGACACACTTGTCGGGGTCAATCTGCCATCGCGTTCCCTCGGACTTTCCCTGCTTCCCAACAAGGAATCCGCCCACAGCGCCAGCGGCTACGACGCCCGCAACTCGCAGCCCGTCCTGGAGAAAGCCACGACGGTCTTTTGGCTTCATTGAACTCATGGGATTTGCCTCTCCTCAGATCGCCTCGTCCCGGATCGTCTAGTCTCCGCTCGCTTTGTCTCAGATCGCTCTGCCTCAGTCGCTTGGCGACTCTCGTTCGCGCGGGGAAGTCCGCACTGGGTGTAGACGCCGCACCTGGGGCAAGGCGACTGCGGTTCGATGCACTCGGCCTTGAGCTTTCGGTTGACTAGGTCGATCGAAAGAACGGACAGCCCAGTCAGAATCACGCCTCGCCCGACATGGATCAGCCAGTGGCGACGTTCCAAGTTTTCGTTCTCAGCTCGCATCCTGTTCACCTTCTTCTTCTTTGCCTTCTTCTTTGCCTTCTTCTTCCGATCCAGTTTGTTGTTCGCCGCTCGCCTTATCAGCGGTTTCGATTCGCGAGAAAACTCGCACCGCCTTTTCTCTTGGATCCAAGACAAGGACTTGCCCTTGGGCGTCGACGGCTACATCAAAATCCGCCTTGGCCCTGACTGAACGAGGATCACCGAGTTCCGACTGGGCGACGCCGAGTTGCTTGGGGCCGGCTACAACGCATCGAAACTCGCCGTATGGGCTGTAGACCTTGATTCGAGCAACCCCTTTTTCTGATGTAACTACAGCCCCGTCCGGGAGGACCGCGAAATGGCTTGGATTACAGCAACCAAAGAATTCTTTAATCGTGGAGCCGCCCTCTCCCCAGCGAACTTCCAGCTGACCTTCGGGCGTCAGCGTTTCAATCCGCAGGACGCCTGGATTGGCGACATGAAGCGTTCCCTCTGCCGATGCGGCAATGTCGAAATAGGAACTTGGCACAGTAAATTCGCGGTCCGCCCCGGCGCCGCCGATCTTGCCGATCAGATTGCCCTTGAGGTCGTAACGCAAGATGACCCGGTTCCCCGCGTCGGCGACGAACACTTCGTTCTCAGCCGCTGCAATGGAGGTCAGGATGACGCCATCGCCGGGCGCGTCCCAACTGCCTAGGGGCTCGCGGTCTTGATCGAACACCTCAATCTTGTTCTCGCTGCCGACGTACATGCGGCCGGGGTGGGTGTGTTTTTCGCCGGCGACTTCCAGGCATGATGGGCGTCCTTCGCAGGCGATCCGCTTCAGTTCCTTGCCCGACGCGGTGAAGACGAAGACGGCTCGGTCGCCGGCAACAAAGATCTCCCCAGTCGGCGCCGCGTCGACCGCGCGAACCTGCTGCATATCGACCGCGAACTGGGCCGTTTGCTCGAACTGCACCAAGCTCGGGTCGATCTCGTAAAGACTCGACATGTCGTAACTGAACGATCGCCCTGTTCGCGCAGCGTAGGGGTCGCTGCGGACGACCGCATACGTGGCGACACCCGCGGCCAAAGCCACGATTGCCGTGACAATCATACCGCTGTTATTTCTCAGTAATCGCATCTTGCTCAGCGTTTTGAGAGGTCGAGGCAAACCATTCTAGTCATGTCGCGGACGATCAGGCGTCCCCCAGCTATCGCCATGGGACCCCACGCGTCATGCCCTTCAGACCACACGTCGTGTTGGGCCAGCCTTTGGAAGCCCGCAGTCGTTGCTTCGGCGAGCGTGAGCGTACCGCCGTCATCGAGGATTAGAAGCAGATCGTCGGCAAACATGTAGGGTCCGAGCCCAAATCGTTCGCTGCCGCTTGACCAGACCTCGTTGCCGTCGAGGTCCAGGCAGAGCATCGACTTGGCGCCTTTCTTACGCAGGCCGAAAATGTGGCCGTCACGCAGGATGGGCGTCTGCTGTTCCGAATTAAACTGCCTCGGTTTCAGCTCGAGTATGGTCTTCGCTTCGATCTGCCCGTTCGACTCGGCCAACTGCAGAATCATCGCGCCCGAACCGTATCCTCGTGAGAGAAAGATCTTGTCGTCCGGCAAGATTAAGGGCGACGGGCCGGTGGCGTTGATTTCCTTCCAGGCAACCGTATCCCAGAGCAGCGAGCCGTCGTCGGCTGCAACGCCGAAGGTTCCTCCGCTCGCGCAGTAAACGTAGGTTCGCCGGCCCTGAAAATCCATGGGAACCACGCTGACGTGGGTCATGTTCCAACGTTTGGGGTTCGGCGTCTTCCAGATCACTTCCCCAGTCTCATAATCCATCGCCATCATCAGCGCGTCTTCACCGCAGGGCGCCACAATCAATCGCCCCTCGTCGATTAAAGGGCATTGTCCCGTGTACCATTCCGGCACGCGCGAACCATGCTCAATGACCAAGTCGGTCAGCCATTTGTTTTCCCCTGTCGTCGCATCCCAACATGCCAGTTGGCAGCGCGGTCCAATGGTGATGACGTAGTTGTCGACCACCACCGGCACGGTGCGCGACATCCCATGATGAAACGCGATAAGCACCGGGTAGCTGTTTCTCCAGATCTCACGACCTGTGTCGAGTGATAAACATCGTAAGGTGTCGGCCTCCGTCTCCTTGTCGTAGTCCAACAAGTAGACCCTGCCTTTGCTAATCACGGGCGCGGCATAGCCTTCACCGACTTCGATTGACCAGAGCTGCGGCGGCCCTTCGGCTGGCCAGGAGCGAGCCAATTCGGTCGGATCCGTTGAGATCGCATCGCCGTTAGGGCCACGGAATGCGGGCCACTCGCCGGGATGATCCGAGGCGGTCGCGTCCCCTTTGATCGGCTCGCCCGCCACCGGACTTACCGCGTCATCCGCGGCGCTGACGACCGTGCCATCACGATCCGGCGATCGCTCCTCTAACACGAGGACGGGCGCGGCCTGCAGCCAGAACAGGATCAGCGAGGCCCCGGCAATCGTTGCTAATCCTGGCAAAACGATCTCAAACGGTTCCGGCTTACTAAACATTGGCTCGAGGGGAAAGTGGATAGATCTTTGGAGGGCGGCAGGGGAAAATGTGCCTCCAATATATCCGGCGTTCTCCGCCTTGTGTATGACAATTGGGGGAAATTTCGCGCAAATACGCACATGCGTGCGTAATCGCACACTACTGCAATGCGGTGCTTTTCTCCCTAAAAAACCTCGGTTTTCTAAGAGGTGGCAGGTGGGCCAGGCACCCCTGAGGCACCGTGCTGATCCGCATCCCCGAATTTTGACAACTAGAGCGACATTTAATAGGGCGAGTCAGTCGTCGCTGTCGGATCGTTCGATCCGTGGCGAACTGCGGCGTTCGCGAAATTCGACGATGCGGCTATTGAAGGCGAAGTCCGCGAGTCGATCGGAGGCCCAGCGGGTGGCGATCGCTCCAAAGAGCCCGCATGCGAGCATGATGAAGGCCCCCAAACCCAGGTAGAAGATGGGGCGGATCCGAACGACATCGCCGCTCCAATCGATGCCGGACCGATCATTGGCGATGATTATTGCGAAGACGCTACAGCCCCCAATGAAAATCATCCAATGGGAGAGATACCCGAGTGGAGTCCAAATAACGAGGAACAAAAACCTCTGCTTCCCCGAATCCACTCGGGCCGCGTTCAACATCCAAGCGCTGTCGCACCACCACCAAAAGGCGACGCTTGCGATGACAATCATCAAGGCCGCGGTGGCGACCGAATCAAGTGGATCGTTCCAATACAATGTGCTGAGTTCAAAACCAGGCCTTCGCGAAAATGCGAGCGACGCGCCGGCGGCGAACTGGAGCACGACCATCAGCGCCACCAGATCGCTCAACTGATATCGCCGCTGCATCTTCTTCGCCCGAGCTTCGATCAGCAGGGGCCCGAAGGTGAGTGGTCGCACGGTGAGCGAGATGATGACCATGAGAATAATGACGCAGAGCAGTCCCGGAAGCGCAGCGAAGAGCCGATGCCACTCAAACTCGCCCGCGCCGCTGATCATTGAGAGATCCTCCTATTGCTGCTCCAATATGCCTAGTCGGACCGCGATCGGCAAATTGCTTTTTGCGCATTGAGTGAAGAAACCTGTTTGGGCTCGTCACGAAGCGGCTCACTGCGCTCCACCAATCTATTCGGAACCAATTCATGTCGCTGTTTGAGAAGTCTGAGTCTGAGAACCTGCGCCGGGTCCAACCGTTGGCGGCTCGAATGCGGCCTGAGACGTTGGATGAGTTTGTTGGTCAGCAGCAGTTTCTTGGCGAAGGAAGACTGCTTCATCGGCTGCTCAAGGCGGATCGCTTGGGGTCAGTTATTTTCTATGGGCCGCCAGGTACTGGAAAGACGACGCTTGCGCGTCTGCTGGCGACGGCCAGTCGCCGCCGCTTTCGGCAGCTCAGCGCTGTCGAGAGCGGTGTGAAAGAGCTTCGCGCTGTTTTGCAGCAAGCGCGGGACGAGGTCGCCACTGGCGGGATCCGCACACTGTTATTCGTGGATGAGATCCACCGCTTTAACAAGTCCCAGCAGGACGCCATGCTGCCTGACGTGGAGGAAGGCGTTGTCACGCTCGTTGGGGCCACGACGTCGAATCCTTTCTTTGCTGTCAACAGCGCGCTCGTCAGCCGCAGCCAGGTTTTTCAGTTTGAACCGTTATCGACCCAAGACATCGCGGAACTCTTGCACCGCGCTGTGCAAGACAAACGCCGAGGATTGGGTGATCGAGATATCGCTCTCGACGATGATGCGGTCGCCTACCTGGCCGATGTCTGCGATGGCGATGCGCGGCGAGCTCTCGCGGCGCTCGAGATCGGCGCTCTCTCCTCAACGGAAAGCCCTCTGCAATTCACTCGGGAGTTGGCGGCGGAGTCGGTGCAGAGGAAGGCTGTCCAGTACGACCGCGACGGCGACAACCACTACGACTCGGCGAGCGCGCTGATCAAGAGCATCCGCGGCAGCGATCCTGACGCCGGCGTTTACTGGTTGGCTCGGATGTTGGAAGCGGGTGAGGACGTCCGTTTCCTTTGCCGTCGGTTGGTCATTCTAGCGAGCGAGGATGTGGGCAACGCCGATCCTGGCGCTCTGACCATGGCTGTCGCCGCGATGCAAGCCTGTGAGATGGTCGGCCTTCCCGAATGTCAGCTCGCCCTCTCGCAAGCGGTCACTTATCTCGCCTGCGCGCCGAAATCCAACGCGGCCACCGTCGCGATTGGAGAAGCGAGGCATGACATTCGCGAGGGTCGGTTGGTTCCCGTTCCCCGCCACCTGCGCGACTCGCACTATTCGGGCTCGGCCGACCTGGGGCATGGAGAAGGTTATCAGTATTCGCACGATTCGCCGGAGGGGGTCGCCGCCCAGGACTATTTGGGCGTCGAACGAGAATACTACCGTCCCGTAAACCGTGGGTTTGAAGCCGAACTGATCCAGCGCCTGCAGCACATTCGCTCACTTCTCCGCCGCGAAGCGGAATGAGATCGGCGAAGCGGAATGAGATCGGCGTTTGATACAATGATAATGGAGCGTCCCAGACCACGGGGGCCATTTGTCTATTCCAACCATCTGTCTATTGCAACCAATGGGCGTCGGGAGTCGGAGAGTTGATTCGTTTTCTCACTACCATCGCGATTGCAAGCGGCCTTTTTCTCGCCGCTCGCTCCGCTGCGGCCGAAGGATCTGATGTTTTTGAGCAGCGTCCGAAGATCGAAGTTGTTTTTGCCGAGCAGTTAGAGCGACTGGCGACTCGCTGTGAACAGCTCGGCGTTGCCGAGAGGGCTCGCGAAACTCGCGCGTGGCGGATCCCTCGCGATCCAAACCGGTTGTACTTGTTCTTGCCGAGCGAGGCGTCGCCAAGGAAGCCGGTCGACGCGGAGGACAATTCGGTTGAGACGTCCTGGCGCCGTCATTTCCTCGCCGCTCGCAACCAGCAGGCCGAGCGGTTAGTAACGCTGGCTCGGCAGGCGATAGACGCAGATCATGCGGACAAGGCCTATCAGTGGCTGCACGAGGCGTTGCACGAGAACCCCGATCATGAACTGGCTCGAGCGGCGTTGGGATTTAGAATTGTCAATGGCCGTTGGCGTCTGCCGCAGGGCAGGCTGCGCGTGTCGACGGTTCGAACGCCGAACCCGTTGCTGAAGTTTTCGGCTCGGCGACATTGGCGAATGGAGAGCGAGCACTTCAGTCTGCTCACCGACCACAGCATGAAAGAGGGAGTGAAGACGGTTGAGCAGTTGGAAGTCATGTACTCGCTATGGCGACAGGCTTTCTACCGCTATTGGGGCGCTCCGGCCCAGCTGAAGAAGCGGCTCGATGCGGCTGCGGTGACTCGCCGAAGCGCTCGCAAGTTCTCTGTCGTGCTCTTTCAGAACCGAGAAAAGTACTTGCAAGTCCTAGGCCCCGATCAGCCAATGATTGGCAAGACGGTCGGCATTTATCTAGACAAGCGGCGAGCCGCGTATTTTTATGCCGGGGAGCAGTCGACCGAGGCGACGCGGTATCACGAGGCGGGCCATCAGTTCTTCTCCGAAGCGGCTGGCCTGACGGAAGCGGTGGGACAGCGCAACAATTTCTGGGTCGTGGAAGCCATCGCTCTCTACATGGAGTCGTTGCAGGATCACGGCGATTACTACACCCTTGGCGGGCTCGACGCCGATCGAACTCAATACGCTCGCTACCGCGCCTACAACCAGCACTTCTACGTGCCGCTTGGCGAGCTGACCGGTTTCTCTCGTGGTGAATTGCAGCAGCACGATGAACTGCCGCGAATCTACAGCCAGTCAGCTGGGTTGGCGAGCTATTTCCTTGACCGGGCGCCGCCGCCGAGAAGACGGGCGTTCATCGACTACATTAAGGACGTCTATCGGGGGCGCGCGGGCGCCGATTCGCTGGGCGATAGGTTGGGAGAGAAGCTTCGCCAAGAGGGCGGGGCGCCGTCAAATGTCGACCGCGAGTATCGGCAGTCGCTGATGGTCTCGGACAAAGATATCGCCGCCTGGCCTCATTCGGAGCTGCGGAAACTCGCCTTGGGACACACCCAAGTTACCGGTCAAGGTCTGATTCATCTGGGCGAACAACCGCAACTCGACTGGCTCGACTTGGCGTCTGTCGCCATTACGGACGAGAGCGGCCCAACCTTGCAGCGATTTACCGCGCTCGAACAACTCAACCTGGAAAACACCAAGATTACCGACGGGATCCTGCCGTCACTGGGTCGATTGAAGAAGCTTATCGACCTGGATCTTTCGGGCACGGCAATCACTGGCGCCGGCTTGAAGCACTTGTCGAATCTTGACCAACTCGAGGTGCTTTGGCTCACCGGAACCGACGTGGACGACGACGCCATTTTGTCGCTGCGATCGCTGAAGAGCCTGAAACGGATTCACGTCCGCGGCACGTCAGTCACCTCGGCCGGCATCAAGAAACTGAAATCCTCTTTGCCTCTCCTGCAGAACTGATCTCAACATGCGACCTTGGATCCTCGCGGAATCAAACTACGGCCACACCAAGGACGTTTCCGTCGAAGTCGCCGTGCTTCCGTTGGGCGCGACCGAACCCCATAACTTGCACCTGCCCTACGGCACGGATTTGTTCGAGGCTACTCTTCTTGGCGAGCAGATTTGTGAATCGGCCTATCGGCGCGGCGCCAAAGTCGTGCTGTTGCCGACGATCCCCTATGGAACGGAAACGAATCTTCGCGAGTTGCCGCTGGCAATGAACCTCAATCCCTCCACCTTGCACGCAGTTGTGCGCGACTTGGTTGAGTCGCTTGTCCATAACGGCGTCAAGAAAGTACTCTTGCTCAACAGCCACGGCGGGAACGACATGAAGCCGCTGCTGCGAGAGATGTACGGTTCGTCGCCCGCCCACCTCTTTCTTTGCAATTGGTATCAAGCTGTCCATGACGTCTACGCGGAGATCTTTGAGAACCAAGAAGACCACGCGGGTGAAATGGAGACCTCCTTTGCCTTGGCGTATTTTCCCGAATTGGTCGCCAAGAACTCAGACGGATCCCTGGCCGCTGACGACGGAGCGGTCAATCCAATGCAGTTCGAGGCGCTCAATCAAGGTTGGGTCTCGATCACTCGACCTTGGCATCTGCTGACGACCAATGGCGGCTCCGGAAATCCCCATCGAGCCAGCGCGGAAAAAGGCCGCCAATTGATGCAGATTCTGGTCGATCGGCTGTCGGAGTTTCTAGTTGAACTATCGGAAGCTCCGATCGATTCGCACTTTCCGTTCTCAAAGTAGGTGCTCTGTGCCCTGCGGCTCTGCCACTTTGAAGCTCGCCGAGCGACCCCGCGCCGGCGCGTTGACCCTTCATTGAGCCCCCGCTAGACTGGCTTTCTTGATGGTGGGCGTAGCTCAGTCGGTTAGAGCATCAGATTGTGGTTCTGAGGGTCGGGGGTTCGAATCCCCTCGTCCACCCTGTGTTTTCTTACTGTGTTTTCTTACTGTGTTTTCTTACTGCGGATGGCCGAGTCTGTTGGTCAGGACGACCCATTTGAGCCAAGACGGTGCGTTTTAGGAACGAGGCGAGTGCGGGGGTCCTTTCTTTTTTCTTATGGAAAGGGAATGTTTCAGCTCGTATGAGACTCGTATGATTAGCAGGCAGGTGAATTGCCTGCATTTTCCAGCATTAGGAGTTCCCAATGAAACTGACGCTCAAGCTCTGCTTGTTGTCCCTCTGCTTGTTCGCTTTCGGATGCGCTGACAGCGGTGGGCCGGCCACGCCACCTGACAATCCCGCGCCGCCTCCGGCAGACGCGCCTGGCGAAGCAGAAGCTCCCCCGGCCGTTGAGCCGCCCCCAGAGACACCCCCCGGATCGTAGCGCAAGAATCTTGCGATCACCAAAGTTAAGAAGGGCAGCACTTCGGTGCTGCCCTTTTTGGTGGTTTTTCCGCGGCGCGAACTGATCCGTCTCGCATAATGGCCGCGCACCACTCATTTGAGGGGTTCGCTGGAAGATTTCAAAATCTCTGCGGATAACGCGAACGCGTGATGGACGCGACGCGGCGAGCAGTTAACCTTGTTCTTGTGGCTGGAAGAACTGTCTCTACGGAATGAGGCAGAACAGTTCCTGATTCCTGTTCTTCGTCGGCTCAAAGAGGATATTGTAAGTTCTATCCCAATTTTTTTGAGAGGTCGTCTCATGTTTCGTAATTCTCTTCGGCGAAGGCCGAGTGGTTTCACGCTGGTGGAATTGCTGGTTGTCATTGCCATCATCGGCATCTTGGTGGCGCTCTTGCTGCCGGCTGTCCAGGCGGCGCGCGAAGCCGCTCGACGAACGCAATGCGTGAACAACATCAAACAAGTTGCGTTGGCCGCACACAACTTCCACGACACACACAACCGGCTGCCACCCGGTGCGCTCAGCGCTAAAGTTACTGGCGTGGGCGGTGGCGGAGCTGTGGGGTCTGGCCAGAATGCTGGATGCCTAGTTTACCTGTTGCCCTACATGGAACAGGTCATGATTTATGATGGCATCAAGAACGACTTGAACCTCCGAATTGACCATCACCCCAGCGACATTGGAACTGGCAAGATCTCTGCCGATTTGGAGCCGAAGACCCGCCAGTGGTGGCGTCCGCGTTTGGACACTGGTCAAACGGAATCGTGGACCTTGTCACAGACAAGAATCCCCGGTTATCTCTGCCCATCGGACAACATGGAATCGAGTCGCGCCGTTAATGCGTACTTTGGTACCTTCCACAATGGCGTGGTGTATGGCTATTGGCTCAACCAACCTGTCGGTCGAACCAACTATATGGCTTCCGCTGGATGGCTTGGCGAATCGTTGCCGAACGGCAGTCCTTGGTCAGCCCGCAAAGGCCCCTTCTGGGATCGATCCAAGAACCGCTTCGCGGACATCCTCGATGGTACAAGTAATACGCTGATGTTCGGTGAGACCATCGGTGGTTACAATGGCAAGACGAAGTATTATGGCTACTCGTGGTTTGGCACCGGCGCCGCCCCGACCTATTGGGGTACGCGAAAGGGTTACGCCGCCCAGTGGTACAACTTCGGTTCGTCTTGGCACCCAGGCTCGATTCAGTTCGCCTTGGCGGATGGTTCGGTCAAAGGCGTGTCCCACGACGTCGCAGAACGTCACTGGACTCCCACCTATTATGCTTACATCGACTGGTCGTCGATGGCCAACGGCGAGACGCCTGCGATAGACATCACCGAGTAAGGTGACGTCAGTTTGTCGAGCGAAACTCGAAAGGGACAACACGCAAGTGTTGTCCCTTTTTTTGCGCTGAGCGAACCGTTCCTCGCTGGACAAACAGCGAACGCTTCACGCGGCAGTCGTCGCGCCCGACATTCGCGCACAAGAAAACGGTGGCTCGTCGTCTGACGATGCCACCGTTTGGCTTAGAGAGTCGGTCGATCTGGAACACTATCCAAATGGCGGTCTTGCTCCACGGCCCTAGTTGCCGTATTCGGCGCCAAAGAACTCCTTGCTTTCATCCGGATCGGGCTTGATCGTTCGAGCACCCTCTTTCCAGTCTGCCGGGCAGACTTCCCCGTTCAACTCGACGAACTGCAACGCTTTGACCATTCGCAGAGCTTCGTCCACGCTGCGGCCCAAGGGGAGGTCATTGACGACTTGGTGGCGAACGATGCCTTTCTCGTCGATCAAGAAGAGCCCGCGAAGGGCGATGCCGCCGGGGAGCAGCACGTCGTAGGCTTTGGCGATTTCTTTGTTCAGGTCGGCGATCAACGGGTACTTGATCTCGCCGATACCGCCTTCGTTCCGTGGCGTGTTCCGCCATGCCAGATGCGAGAAATGGCTGTCGATCGAACAGCCCAGCACCTGTACGCCGAGGCACTCGAAGTCGACGACTCGATCCGAAAAGGCGATGATTTCCGTGGGGCACACGAAGGTGAAATCGAGCGGATAGAAGAACAAGACAACGTATTTGCCCCGATAATCCGACAGCGAAACCTGCTCGAATGTCCCGTCGGCCATGACTGCTTCAGCCTTGAAATCGGGTGCTGGCTGAGTCACTAAAACGCTCATAATTGGCACTTCCTATATGGAGTATTGGGTCCGTGGAGCCCGCCAACTTACGAGTCCGCTAATCGGCTGACAAGGGGCAGGTGGCTGACTCGGCCCATTCGCGTTGCCCAATGAGCATGGCCAATCGATGACGGTCCTTTGCCCCAACGGCCGCCAGAGCCCCCCTATTGCAGCGGCCAGCCTCGCCTCGCTGAAAATTCCCTCTGGCAGTTCTTTTGATTGACCAACGCCCAAATTTGCCGATAGAATCAAATGGCTTGGAGGCCGACCGTTCAGGCGGCGAGAATACGCAGATCAAGGCGAAATCGAAGACCGTTCAATCTTCACAGTCGGGACCCCTCTCATGCGTCGCTTATGCCCCCTTCTCACTATCGTGCTCGCTGCAATTTGCCTCTCCAGCGTTGAGGCTCAGCAAGTGAAGGTCAGTACGCCGTTCCAGCAAATCAATGATGGGTTCTACGAGAACTTCAACATCGGCTGGGGATTTTCGAGGCGACGACCCAATGGCAGCGGGTTTTTCTTCAACGGACCTGGGGGGGCGCCACCCGCTTTTGGCGGATACGACCCTAACTCGGACGGCCACCTAGGTTTCGGAACGGCCGGCCGCAACGGCTCAGGTTTCTTCAACTTCTCGTTTGGCCAAGGCAATTCCAGGTCGATGGTTAGTACGACGCCCAGTGTCGTGGTGCCCAACGGCTATGGGGGGACGATCACCAGCGTTAACCAACGCCCGTTCGTCACCGGGTTCATCCCTGTTGTGGGAGGGCTGCCCGCCACGCCGCCGCCCGTCTACTCGTCGCCGCTCGGCTCAAGTCGCGAACAGGTCTATCAGAATGTTCAGCGAATCCACGAACAGGTGTCTGCCCAGCGAAAGTCGGCCGAATTGGAAGAGAAGAAACGGGACGACGTCGTTTTGGCGGAAGAACGGAAACGACTTCGCGAGCGAGCTCGGACGGGAACATCGAGCGATGATCCGCCGTTGCGACTTAACGGACAGTAAAGTAGCGCTCAGTAGACTAGCGGTCAGTCGACTGAACCGTCGTTAAGTTGGTCATTCGCTGGTGGTAGAGCTTCAGTCCGTGGGCGGCGTGGTAGAGCGCTCCACACTCTAAATCGATGCGCTCGGTCTTTTCGAATACTTCGCACAAGTAATCGACGGCTTGCCCGACCCAGGGCTGCTGAATCTCTTCGTCGCTCAGAGCAACGGCGAGGAATTCGACTACGTGTCCAGTGGCGCCGAGATTTTGAGCCAAGTCGGGTGAATTGCCTGGCCGCTCGAAATAGTGAATGGAGAACGAGCCGTCCACTTTGTTTTGGTGGTGCTCGGCATGAGCAATGGCCTGGGTGATCGCTTGTTTGGCCGACATCCAAGACGGGCTCATTTCGCCCTGGCTCGATTGGTGACGTTCAAGGGCAGTGGCCAAACCGATCAGCCGGTGGGTTCCGCCACAGGCGCTGGAGGCCAATTCTTGATCAGCTTCAATCTCCACAAGTTTCTCGATGCTCCACGTCTTTCCATCGCTGGCGGTCCATTCGGCGGTCGTTGGAAGGTAGGCGGTCAAGCCGATTAGAGTCCAGCTGAATTCCTGTTTCAGATTCCGCGGAACATCTTGCTGAACTTGCTCGACGAACCCCCTCATCGTGACTTCGTCTTGCTCGACTTGAATCGTCTGTTCCGCCGTCAAGTTGCATTGGGAGAGAACGGCTAGCCACTGATCAGCGTGTCCCTGCCCCGCCTTGCTCCCTTCCTCCAAAATGGCCCGCAAGCCGAGTTGATCCGAGTCCTTTTGCCGAATGACCTCGACGGTCCAGCCCGTCATCTGCCCGCCGTCCAGAATGTGTTTTACGGCTGAGACGGATTTGCCATCGTGCTCCACCATAAAATCCTGCTGGTAGGCCAGGGCGCCGTGGAGGATCTGCCAAGCTGCGTGAACTTCCAAGTCGAGCGTTCGCTCGTTGAGCGTGTATTCGAGTATTCGCTCAATGCGTTCGGTCCGCGTGCCCGACTCTTCGCTGGTAACGACCTTAACCGGCGTCGTCTCGATGCGAGCCTGATTGGGGCAGCCCAAACAAAGCAGGGCGGCAGCGGCCGACAACACAACGAAGGGAACGCGTCGACGGATCGAGTCATCGGTGGTAATCAAGGGAAGGCTCGATATGAAAACGGGGAAGGAACGGCATCCAAGCTTGCCTTGAAACTATGGGCCAGACAATGGGCGAGCAATGGCAATCCTGGGGCCAGACCTGGAAATTTACGGCAACAGATCCGAGATTGAACCCAGCAAGCCGAGAACGACCCTCAAATTGGCAATGATCGCTAGAATCGCTTCGGTACGCCTGGACGACAATTCCGCGGGCGACGACAACAAAAGCAATATGGGATGTATATCATTAGTGGGCGGTGGAATGTGTTGTTGCAAACCGCCCACCGCTTCTTTGTTATCCCCTTCTTCATTCATTGCCGAGTTGCCAGTGTTCATCGCCCAATTAGAACTCTTGCTTTGGACTGCCCCCGCATTGCTGTTGAGTTTGATCGCGAGTTGGATGGTGAGGTCGGCCTATTCGTCGATGAGCCGCGTCCCGGCGCAGATGAGCGGCTTTGCTGCGGCGCGGCACATGTTGGACCGCAACGGCCTGCGCGACGTGCAGATCGAAATCGTGCCGGGGAAGCTGAGCGACCATTACAGCCCACGCGAGAAGATCTTGCGTCTGAGTCCGGATGTCTACCACGGTCGATCGATGGCCGCAGTCGGAATCGCCGCCCATGAGGTGGGCCACGCCATTCAGGATGCCAGACGCTACGCACCACTGGTCGTTCGCAACGCGGCCGTCTCCATGGCTGGGTTCGGCAGCAATGCTGGAATGCTGATCGCCTTCTTGGGCCTGATGACATCGCAGTCCTGGCTGCTTCTCATCGGGATCGCGCTTTTTTCAGCGATGGTCTTCTTTCAGCTTGTCAACTTGCCGGTGGAGTTCGACGCGAGCCAAAGGGCGAAACGTCAACTTGTGGATCTAGGCATGATCTCAGAGGGTGAATTGCCTTACGTGAGGCGAGTGCTGACGGCTGCCGCTTTGACCTATGTCGCGGCCACCCTCCAGTCGATTCTCACATTGTTGTATCTCATCTCGCGATACAATCGAAGCAGGTAGATGGTTCGAACGTTGCGTCCGTAGTTAACCCAGGTTTCTCTAGGGTTCGTAATCGAACGTGGCGTCCTGTTGAACCGTCTTGCTAGTGAGGCTGAACCCAAACGGGTTGAGAAGGTCCGGCGCTAGTCGTGTGAGCGGGACGCAGACCCTGACCCGCACGGAAGTGGATGGCAGCGCGGGGGAGGTGGGAGCGGGACAGACGCCATCGGTAAGCGTGGTGGTTGCTCCGATGTTGTGGACAAGGACAACGCCAGTGCTTGCGGTCGATCCGAATCCGGCAGTTTGCAGCCGGTTGTCGACGAGCGTGCGGATGCTGCTGGCGGTGCCGGCATTGAGAGTGCCCTGCCGAGCTGCGAAGCGGCCCCCCTCGCGACTGGCTGCGGCGACGGCTTGCAAGTTGGCCATGACAGCTCCAAACTCCACGACGGCCAGCAAAGCGATGAACAGAATTGGCAGCGCCAGAATCAGTTCCAAAGTCACAGCAGCTACCGCGCGGCGACGCGTTGGCCTGCAGGCTCGTTGACGGTTTGGCTTGTGCATTGAATGGCAGCGCCTTCTAGGAGTCCAATCGCGGAGCCCATGCCATCCGCGCGCAGTCTCACCTTGCTCTTTCGACTCTGATCGTCAGTCGCATTTCTTGTGCCGTTCTCTCATCCTCCCCCCAAATCACGGACGCTGCTGCCCAGCCATGGAGAATCGTTCGTTCGGGAGATTCAGGGGAAAGCGAGGACGAGACCCACTCAGCGACGGCGCTAACCATTGGGATCACCTCGTCACCATCGATTAGCGTCGTGCTATTGGCGCGGCACTTGCGTTAGTCCTTCTCTTCCGGCTGCCGCGTCCTTGCTTCGCAGCCCTCGCGTTCGGCTTCTGGCCCAGAATAGGCGTTCGGAGGATTCCGCAATGGCCCCACGGCAGAGCGATTCAGATGATGCCAAAGAGCAACCGATGTTGAAGAATGACCGCAAGGCGTGGAATTTTGAGGATTGGCGATTGGCGGGGGCGATTTGCGTCGGCTGCATGATTTACAGCTGCGCGATGGCGGTGGCCGATCCCGATCTCTGGGGGCATACGCTTTACGGCCTTCGGGCCCTCGATCAGGGTGTACTGACCGAAACTCACGACCCATTCTCGTATACGGCGCCCGGTGCGGACTGGATCAATCACGAGTGGCTGACGGAGTATCAATTCGGCTGGCTCTGGACGAATGCTGGCGGAATCGGTCTGTTGCTGTGGCGAAATGCGATGGTGGCTTGCGTGTTCGCAGTCGGGCTCTGGTCGCTCTCTCGGGCTCGAGCCAATCTGGGCGCCTGTCTGCTGCTATTGATCTTCTCGACCGAGTGTCTCTCGGCGTTCACGATCTTCATCCGACCCCAGCTTGCCACGTTCGCTCTGTTGGCGTTGAGTTTGGCGATTCTGCGCAGGCATTGGGATCGGCCGACGCCTTGGGTCTGGGCGTTGCCCGTGATCATGGCGGCGTGGGTCAACTTACACGGCGGCTTCCTCGCGGGCCTGGGGCTGCAATTCGTCTTTGCGATTGCGGCGATACTGCGGGCCATTGGATCGGCGGGAACGCGAAGGTCGGCCGCAATCTTATTCGCGGTGGCCTCAACGTCGTTGTTGGCGACCATGGTGAATCCGTATGGGATTGAGATGCACGGCATGCTCTGGCAGCACCTGGCTCCGGCACAGGCGATTCGGGAGTGGCAACCGCTCTGGAGCGCCTGGCAATCGCCCTTGTACTACGTTCCGTTTGTGTTGCTCGCCTTGATGTTTGGCGCCTCTCGGTCCTGGGATTGGATTGACGCCTTAGTCTGTGCGGTCGTGGCCCAGCAGGCGGTCAGCCACATCCGGCATGTTGCCTTGCTCGCCATCGTATTGCTCGTCCTTGGCGGGGGTCCAATTTCCGATGCACTGGCTCGGATGTTTCGCCGAATCAGCCAACAGTTTTCCGGTTCGTCTGGTCGAAAGCGGCGGCGGATCGCGGTCGCTGCAGCGCTGATAGTTCTTGGCGGCCTTCGGGCCCCGTCGGTCATGCGACTTTGGCGGGAGGGCGTGACTCCTTGGGCTATTGCCGTACGCTGCAGCGAAAGTGCGCCCGGCGTCCCGCGGCGGGCAATTACGTTCATGCGGCGAGAAGGCGTTCAGGGGAATCTGCTGACCGCGTACAGCTGGGGACAGTACATGCTCTGGCATCTCCACCCGGATTGCAAAATTGCTTTCGACGGGAGGTATCGGACGATCTATCCAAGTGACTTGGAGGCGGATTTTCTCGCGCTGTGGCGGCTGAGCGAAACGAGTTCCGGCTCGCTCGCGATGCTGGACGACTACCCAACCGAGATCGCCCTGCTCCCAGCCTCGTCGCCCACCTGCGACTACGTTCGCGGTCGTGCGGATTGGGTTCAGCTGTTTGCCGACGGCCAATCTACACTACTCGTCAAGCGGATCCCCAAGTTTGAGCCGGTGATTCGCCGCGCAGAGCAAGGCTTGATCATCATCCCGCCCCAAGATCGCTGGACGATCTTCCCTGCGGCGCCTCCTGATCTCACAACCAAACGTCAACAACTGTTTACGGCGGTTAACACGACCAAGCGCGAGTGAGGGCTGTCTGCCCTGTAATGCGGCGGGTTTTGGCAAATATGGACCTTTGGCGCGACAAGTGCATTTCGCTGCTGTGGTGCTGTGCATCAATGACGGCGTTCCATTCACATCGGAATCAAAGGCATGAAGCGAATTATTTCTCTGGCTCGCGAATTGCGATCACAGGTTCAAGGGTCGGTCTTCGTCGAGTACCTACTGTTGCTCACTCTCATCGGAATTGGCGTCATCGTCGGCTTGGCCGCGGTGCGCACAGCGTTACTCAACGAGTTGAACGACTTGGCCAATGCAATTAACGCGATCACCCCTTAGTGCGGCGCGTTCCCATCGAATGGCCCATCGACTTTCGCCGCGCGCTGTGCGGCGAGCGGTCTGCGGATCCGCTATGACCGCGGGCGACCTCCAGCGTGGTCGGCGCGGCAGCGTCACGCTCGAGGCCATTCTCGTCATCCCAATACTCTTTATCACGACGCTAGCCGTCGGGCAGTTCTTCATCGCGTCGCTTGTGCATCAAGCGGCGGTGAACGCATCCATCGAAGGCGTCAAGGTCGCCTCCAAGGGCGGCGACGCCGATGCCGTTCGGGATGCCGTGAACGAAGTCTTGTCTCCTGTGAACCTGGCGATTGGAACAGAGGCGTCCGTCATTCGCGAGACAATGGCTCTCTCGGAACAACGCGGGACGTATACCTGCGCCGCGCCGGCCTCGCCTATGTTGGCGGCGGATGAGGTTCGCGTCACCATTTGCATTGACATGACCGCCGCCCCGATGCTCAACGCGTTATCCAGTTTCGGCGTGACCATGACGGGCAAGACACTCAGCACTAGCTCACAGATGTTTAACGAATAGCTCCGACCGTTTGGGGCCGGGCCGGCTCACCAGAAACTCACTTCCCGTCTTCAATTCCAGGTTCGACCAGTTCGGTTGAATGCCAACAAAGCACTCGATGAATGCCCGTAATGGGTCGAAGGGCCGCTCTTGTCGTCGACGGCAAACACAAGTGACAAGTCCCAACCGTTCGAGGTTCTTCAACCTGTGCTGGGCGATCGATTTGTGATGACGCGGTCGCAGCTGGCCGTTTGCGTCTGGTTCTGTGTGTTCTTTGTCTACCTAAACTATATCCCTCTGTTCCATTCGGACATTTGGTGCCATGTCCACTACGGCGCCTGGATGATTGACCACGGCCAATGGGTGACGGAAGACCCGTTTTTACCGCTGGCCGAGGGCGTACGAGTCGTGAATAACGCCTGGCTTAGCCAAGTTGTATTCGCGGGCGCCGAGCGATTTGGGGGCGCGCAATTGATGTCGAACTTGTTCGCTGTCGTTGTGCTGGCGACTTACGCGATCTATTCACGCGTCTTCTATCTGATTTCTGGGCGAAAGTGGTTGGCGGTGGTGGGGATGATGCTGCTGTTGGCGACAGGCTGGACGCGGCACGCGATCATCCGGCCCGAGATTTTTGGCGGGCTCTTTGCGGCTCTGCTTTTCTGGTTGTTGATTCGCGTCGACCCCTGGCGAAATCGCTGCGAAATGTGGCGAAACGCGTCAGCTCAGGCGGCTTTTCCCGTCTACTTTTGGATCGCGATCCCGCTGATGTTCACGCTCTGGGCCAACATGCACGGCTCCTACGCTGTGGGGCTTGTCGTCTTGGCCTGCCACGCCATCGGCATCACGCTGGAATCGCTTTGGAAGCACCGAAGTTGGGCCCGCGTTATCGCCGATCCGCGAGTGCGTCGCTGGGTCTGGTTGACGGAACTCGCCGTGCTCGCCACGTTACTCAATCCCTACGGCCTCGACTTGTTGATCGAGACGGCTCGGTTCGGCAAGAATGAAAATCTGCGCGATGTGCTTGAGTGGTATCCACTTCGCCTGATCGACTTCGAGGGGATTCAGGTTTTCATCGCCGTGCTCGTCTCCTTTCTGCTTGTGCGCCACAGTCGCCGAGCGTTTCACCCGGCCGAAGTGCTGCTGATGACGATGCTGGCGGTCATGATGGCCTCAACCGTTCGCATGATCGGGTGGTTGGCCCCCGTCTGGACCGTCAGCATGATGCCGCACCTGACCGACATCTGGAAGCGAAATGAATCGAGGGTTGCCCAATGGTGGTCGCTTAAAACTGCCGCCGATCCGGAACCGTCAACGGCGGACGAGGATGAGTATCGATGGACGCTTCCGCCTCACGCCTACACGCTGATTGCGGGGCTGGCCGTCTGGTGTGCGTTTGCCCTGTCGCCGATCAGCCAGTCGCTACTGGGAAGTAAGCCGCGAGACCTGAAACAAGTGCTGAGCAAAGGGACGCCCCATGGCGTGACCAAGTTTCTCCGCGAAAACCCACCGCAGGGGCTGATCTGGGCGCCGCAGTGGTGGGGAGACTGGCTGGTCTGGGATGGACCGCAAGATCTGCGCGTGTTCATGACCACCACGCTTCACCTGGCGCCCCATTCCGTTTGGCGGGACTACATGCGGATTGCCCACGCCGATGCGGGATGGCAAGCCGCCCTGGACCGATACGCGGTGAACACGATCGTTATCGACAAGGAACTCCAGCCAGTCATGCACCGAGCCGTTCGCAGAAGCGGCAATTGGGGCGTAGTCCACCAAGACGACCAAGGCGTGGTTTACCGACGAAAACATCTAATCACTGAGACACCCGAAGCAAAGACTCCCAGCTCAGCCGATACGGACGGGCAAGAACGATCCGAATCCTTGGGCGAAGTGAGGAAGCGGAGCGGCGCGGACCAGGCCGAAGACAGCAAGAAGTCGGCGGGACCTTTCTCGAAAGCAGATGCTCCCGGCAAGACAAATGTTGGGGAGGCAGGGAAATGAACGAACCGTCCGACAAGCTCGCGAAAGCCCGCCCCGATCGAAATGAAGACGGCGCCGAAACCAAGGTCTCCACGGCCCCCGCGGAGTCCCATGTCAGCCGCCAACCTCCCAAGTCGGCATTTGTCGTCGCCCAAGTCGCTATTCTCTGCTTGGCTATGGGCGTTGTGTCTCATCGTATTCGGCAAATCGAGGCGCGCGGCAAGCTGCCGGAACTGCGCCAATCGCCGCTCAACATCGAGCCCACCTACGATTACCCTCAGATCGTCTCGGATGGCCAACTTGAGCAAGTCCTCTTTAAGCTCTACCCTCGTCTTCGAGGTGAATCGCCAAAAATCAACCACGTCGACCACGCCCTGCGTTTTTGGGGCGTGGAGTCGAGATTCAACGATCCGCAGGCGCTCTCTGGCAAGGAGATGCGGACGATTCTGACCAACCATGGCGAGTTCGCTCGGCTTTGGGGCGCGGACGAACAACCGCTCCTGCAAATGACGGAGTCGGGCGTAAGAGTGCGCACGCGCGGAGGTCAAGCGACGGCGAGCCATGTCGACCACACCGTGGCCGGGCTCGCTGAAATTGGGACTCCGGCGGACTTTCCGCTGGATGTTGCCAACCGCCGCGCGACGATGCGGGAACTGGTGCACCACGCCTTGCGAGAATTTCGCCTCAACCAAACTGAATACGAATGGTCGGCGCTGACATTCGCCCTGTTCTTGGCGCCCAACCGGGGGTTTGTGACCTCCGAAGGGCAAAGCGTCACGTTTGACGATTTGGCTGAGCGGATCATGCGACAGCCCTTTCGCCAGGGTGTCTGCTTTGGCAACCACCGACTCCACACGCTTGTGATGATGCTCCGAATCGATGACAGCGAAGACATTCTCAGCGACGAGGCCCGCACCAGCATTCTGGCCCACTTGCTGGAAGCGTCGCAAAGACTCGTGGCGACTCAACACGAAGACGGGTATTGGGATCACCAGTGGCCCGGCGAATCCGAGACAGCCGATGACAAAGATCGCGATCTTGATTCCGCTCGGATTCTGGCCACCGGGCACGCCCTTGAATGGCTCGCCCTGGCGCCCCGCGAAGTGCATCCGCCTCGCGAGAGGCTCGTTCGCGCCGGACAGTGGCTCGCTCGTCGGATCATTGAGTTGGACGACGAGAAGATCAAAACGTACTACACGTTTCTGACCCATGCAGGGCGCGCGCTGGCCCTCTGGCGAGGGAGGTTTCCGGTCGACTTCCTGCCTCCCTATGTCGAAGTAGAGGC
>CAZWOU010000054.1:0-19147 GCA_964635375.1 uncultured Pirellulaceae bacterium
CGGACGCCGTTTCTGCATCATCGCCGATCGATCAGGCAGCATGGCGGGGCGGCCGCTTTCGCATGTCAAGGTCGAGATTCGCAAGACGCTCGACACGATGAGCACTGGTTCATCCATTCACATGGTATTCTACGCTAACGACTGGACGGCTTGCCCAGAGCATTGGGGAATCGCAGGCGAGATTCGGGATGAAGTGGAAGTGTGGTTGCGCGAGATCGCCTCCAAGGGCGGGACGAGACCAGCGGAGTCGTTTCTCCACGCTTTTGAACTTTCTCCGCCGCCGGATGCCATTTTCTTCATGACGGATGGTAAGATCCCCGCGGCCATGGAGAAAATGGTCGCTGATCTCAACTCGAAACGTGGAAAGAAAATCCCGGTCCATACGATCGCCTTTTTGAACCGAGCCGCCGCCCCCCTGCTTAAGCGAATCGCTGAGCAATCCGGCGGCAAGTTTCGCTTTGTCGCTGGATTCTGACTCCCAGGTTCTTTGTGATGCCATTTCGATTCTCCACGACCATCCTCCACGGCACGCGCCTCGTCTGCCTCGTCGTTGGCGCGACGCTGGGGCTCTGCTCGACAGAGGCCCTGGGCGACCGCATCATTCTGCGCAATTTCGACGTGCTCAATGACGTCAAGATCAGCGGGTTCGATGAGGATGGCGTCAGGCTGGAGTCAGGCAAGACCCTGACTTGGGACCAGATCGAAGCCGGCATGTTGGCGGGCGAACGGCAGGCGGCTTTCGACTTGATGTTGAAAGAGTTGGGCAACCCGCTCTACCGAATCAGGCAACGTCTCTCGATAGGCGACTACCAAGGCCTGCTCTCTCATGCGGAAAAGATCAGCGGTCGGTATGAGAAAAGAACAAGCGACGCGGCGTATTGGGTAACGCTCGGCCTGATGTGGGGGCGCATCTCAGACGGTCAACGCGAGGCCGCTTTGCCGGCCTACTTGCGCTGCTCCGAAATTCTGCGGGTGCGGGGGGACCAACCGCCCTCCACGCCTGGAAATCGGAAACTTGTGATCGACCCCAACACCGGCCTCTGTCCCGACTTGGCGCCGATCTGGTTCGACAAGCAGGCCGCCAAAGAGCAAATCGAACCCGTGGTGGGGATCATTGCCGCCATGCCGCAGCCTCGCCCCGCGGCAGCCCGTCTTTACTTCGCCGCACTGGCTATCACCGCTGGCGAATTCGACCGCGCCGCATCCGTGCTCAAAGAACCACTTGAGGGACGCGGCGAGGAGATTCGTCAGATCTTGCTGGCGCAGCAGGTGATTCAAGGCGGCACGCCGCAAGCAGGACTCGCCTCGCTGAACGGCGCCGACTCAGGGTTTTCATTCGAGTCCAAACCACTCGCCCGGTATTGGATCGGGTTCGCCAAGACGGCGCTGGATGATTCGGCCCAACGACGAGCCGGGCTGCTGGACTTGCTTCGCCTGCCGGCGGTGCACGGCGAACACCACCCAGACTTGGCGGCCGCCGGACTCTACCGCGCCATGCAGGTCTTGGACGAACTGGGAGACGCCAGCGGAAGCGTGCGAGTGCGGCGGGAATTGCTTGAACAATACAGCCAGACCTATCACGCTGGCCTGCAAAAAAAAACACCACAGAAGAAGACTACCAAACGGAATATTGAGGAGAGACCATGACTCGAGGAAGCTCGTTTCAACGCTACGCCTGGATGGCCAGAATTGCTGTGCTGACCGCGATGTTCGGCGTCTACTTCGCCACACAAGAGTCGCATCTCGCGACTCTTTTCGCCCAGGACGAAGAGCTTGTCGATCCGGCCGATGAGGTTCTGAGCGGAAGCGACGAAGGGCCTGCGGACGCGGCCAGCGGCGATGCCGCCGATCCGACCGAGAAGGAGCGATCACTGCTGGATACCGTCGCCGACGGAGGGGTCGTGGGGATTCTGATTTTCCTGCTGTCCGTGGCAGCCGTCTCCTTCATCGTCGAGCACTCGCTTTCCATCCGCAAATCAACTCTGATGCCAGACCATGTGATGGATGAACTGGAAGAACTGATTCGCACTGGCCGAGTCGAGGAGGCCATACAAGCGTGCGAAGCACCCGACAACGACTCGATGGTCTCACAAGTTGTCCAGGCCGGCTTAGTGCGATACCAAGGATCCGAATTCGGATTCGCCGAATACAAGGCGGCTGTCGAGGAAGCGGGCGAAGACCAGACCGGACGACTCTATCGCAAAACGGAAGTCCTCGGTCTGATCGGAGCGATCGCCCCGATGCTCGGCCTGACCGGAACCGTATTGGGCATGATCGACGCCTTTAACACCATCGCCAGCTCCGACGGAATGGCTAAACCCGCCGACCTCGCCGGCGGCATCGGCCAGGCGCTCGTCACCACACTGATGGGCTTGGTCGTCGCCATCCCTGCGATGATCGCCCACAGTTTCTTCCGCAACAAGATCGACTCCATTATCTCTGAAGCGGGAAAACGAGTTGAGCAGATCATGATGCCGTTGGGACGACGGCGTAGTTGACCGTTTCGATCGATGCAAACACAGCGCGGCAAACACAGCGCGGCAGAGCGCCGACATCGGCAATACGGGGAGCGAGTCAATGCGGTTATCCAAGAAGCGGCGAGAGGCGACGAGCGAAGTCGATATGACGCCCATGATCGACATCGTGTTCCTGCTGATTATCTTCTTCATGACGGTCTCCCAGATCTCCGCTGTCAATCATGAACGCGTCGACTTGCCCCGACTGGAAGGGGCCGACGATCAGAAGCCCGTTCTCTTGACGGTCAACGTCACCGAGAAAGGCGAGATCGTTATCGCCGGGAATCGCCTTGCCCTCCCGCAGTTCATCTCCCTGGTCGCCAGGCAACTTGTCGAGGTAGGCGACGATCCGAATCGGCTGACGTGCGTGATCCGGGGCGACCATCGCGCCAGAAGCAAGACTATGAACGAAATCGCCAACGCTTTGAAGCGGATGCAAATCGAACGAGTTCGTTTCGCCGTTGAAGTACCCCAATAGCACCATCGGAACTGAGCTGCTGATGAAACTTTCGAGTCGCAAGACACAACGCAACCCCCGCGCGTCGTTACAGATGACGAGCATGATCGACGTTGTTTTCTTGTTGCTGATTTTCTTTATGACCACCGCCAGCTTCGTCCGCACGGAACGCAACTTGGCGACAGCCATCAAGGTGAACGATAAATCATCTAGTTCGTCGCCTAACGACCTGGAGCCGGCGATCGTCGAAGTTGTTTCCTCTGGCGGTGTGTTCCTGTACCGAATTGGCGGCCGCGAAACCGAGTCGCTTGAGGAGTTAACGGGCATTCTCAAACAGTTTGACAACAAGCTTGACGGGGCCTTTGTCCGAGTGAGTGACGGGGCGCCCTTTGGCATGGCCGCATCTGCAATCCAAGCTTGTAAGTCGGCCCAATTCACGACAGTCTCTTATGTCCCCATGGCGCCGGGCAAATGACAGCGTATTCAAAGCACAGAATGGATCGCATGCCAAGTTCATTAGGGACTCGAGGAATGTGCGCCGTCCGCCCCTCCAAAAGCGTGGCGGTCAGCGCTGCTTTGGGGAAACGAATGGCATCCGCGCTGCTGCTTCTCGCGCCGCTCATCGCACTCACGTTCGCCCAGGCGACGCCGGCGATCGCCGCCCCCCCTCAAGAGGAGCAACTCGAGCAGTTTCTCGCCAGGCTGGGTCTTTCCGATTTGCGGGTGCTGCAACTGGAAAAGATGGTCAGCGGTCCCAACACGCCCCAAGGACGCATCAGCCTGGCTAAGAAGCTGGCTGACCTATACGCGGGCCAGTTGATGGCGGCCGCCGACAATGTGCCGAGGTATGACGCGACGCTCGCTAAGATCCAAGAGCTCACCACACGCGTCCCTGAGGCTCGGACCGCATCGCTGAGCGTGATCTTGTTGCAAGCAGATTACAATCGAGCCGAGACCCTGATGTCGAAGTGGATCTCAGATCCCAAGGAAACAGCGGCTCGGAACGAAGCCCAGCGGATCCTTACCGAAATCACACCTTCGCTGATGCAGCGTCGATCCGAGTTGACCAAGCACGCCGACGCGCTAACGAAGAAGCTCGACGAGTTAGAGGAAGGCGATCGCGCTTTTGCTCTCAATGAGAAGGAACTCGCCCGCACGCAAGCGGTCATCGGGCGAGCCTCCTATTTCGCCGCTTGGTCAAACTACTACCTGGGACTGCTCAAAGGGAGCGGCGCAGCGGAGATCGATTCGGCGCGGATTGTGTTCAAGAAATTGTTGGGGATCGATTCGTATGATGAAGTCGAAGCCGAATGGCTAGCGCTCGAGTCGATTTGGCGAGCCCGATCGCTGATCGGGTTGGGGTTGAGCGAAGCGGCCGCCGGCGATCTCGCCTCCAGCAAAACTTGCTTCAATCTTCTCCGCCACGCCAGCGTCAGCACGGAGATACAAGACCAGGCGCCCTATTGGTACGTTCGCGGTATGTTGAACACCGGCAAGTTGGGGGAAACTCTCGGCTACGCGAGGTCTGAAATCGCGAACTTCGCGGGTCGAGCGACGCAAGGCAAGGTCAGTCTATGCGTCGCCCTCGTCCGCGCGGGTTACGCCGACCCCAAAGCTACGGGGTTGGCCAAGGAGCTTGGCCAATTGGGAATCTCAGGCCTCGCAAAACTCGGCCAGCAGAAGGCGATTGGACAACTCGTCAAGCAGTACGGCATTTCACTCAAGGCTCCTGCGGGGTTTTATTTGAACTGGATCAAGGGCCGGCAATTGGCGGATGAAGCCAGGGCCGACAAAGACCAGGACAAGTATCGAGAAGCGGCACAAGCGATGGAGCAAGCACTGCAAGCGAGCGACGCTCAGGAAAATGTTAGGTCGGCCGCCAACTGCCGCTACGAGCTCGGCTGGTGCTACTACCAGTTAGCCGAATACGAACGGGCCGGACGCGCCTATGAACAAGCTTTGATTGGCCTGAAAGCGGCCAAGGAAGCGACTGCTCCGGAGGCGGCTTGGATGTCGTTCGTCTCCTACAACAAGTTGGCTGCAAAGAATGGGCGATTCGCTTCGCGGGCAATCGATGTCTTGCGGGGACTCAAGAAGAGCTTTCCCGAACATCGCTACGCGGAAAAGGCCGACTACTTTATTGCGAAACTCCAACGCGCCGGAGGATCGCCGGAACAGGCCGTGCGGAATCTGATGAGCATCCCGCCATCCAATCCGCAATACCTCTCGGCTCGATACGATTTGTGCGTGTTGCTGCATCGCCAGTGGGCTGAAAAGCGAGACAACACGGACTTGGCCAAGAAGCTTCAGCTGGCCGTCGACGAATTCGCGCCGCAAGCGAAAGATGATCGGTGGCGAATGCGAGTCCTCTTGCTGGCCGCCGATGCCGCCATGACTCAAAAGACTCCGAATTGGGCGATGGCGGCGCAACGTTTGACGGCGGCCAAGAGCCCAGCTTCCAAAGTGCCAGCCAACGACGCGTTGCAGGCCGAGTACCACTTTCGCCTGCTGCAGCTAGCCACCCACGAATCCAATGACGTTTCAAGAAAACGAGAAGCGCGGTGGCTGGTGGAAAATGGCGGCGGCAGCCCCTACGAACTCGCCGCGCTCGTCATCGTCGCCAAGTCGCTCGAGAAACAAATCAAGGCCGCTACCGCCGCTGCCAAGCCCGGTCTTGCCAGCGAACTCGTTGGCGTCTACCGCCGACTCAGTTCGCGGTACGGCACATCGATCGACACGCTCACCTCGAGCAAGAACGCGCGCGTCGCCGCCTCGCGACTCGCCCAGTACGAGCTGGATGCCGGTCGACCAAGCGACTCCGCCGCAGTGCTCATTAAGCTGCTGGCCGCTTTCCCGAAGGAGACGACGTACATCCGCCGAGCCGGGTTGGCCCAGTTTCAAGCGGGCAATTTCGCCGACGCCATCGAGCACTGGCGAGTCCTGGCGCGAGGGCTTCCCAAAGGCAAGCCGGCCTGGTGCGAAGCGAAGTATTACCAGATTGCCTGTTTGGCCAAGAGCGACCAGGCGTCCGCCAAACGAACGCTCAAACAGTACCAGTTGTTGTACCCCGATTTCGGCGACCCCTCCTACCGCAGTCAATTCCAGCAGTTGGCCGCATCTCTGGGGCTGTAACGCAGCGGCGGAAGATCGTAAACTGCCGTGAGCTAAAGCTTTCGGGCTGTGGCTTTGCGGATCACCCGCTCCGTGCCGTACAATGGAAGCTTGCGGATCGCGGCGAGTACACCGCGGCTCCTTGGGTTGAAATGTCCGCCCGCGACGCTCGACTTGACGACGTCTGTGGCAGACTTTCATTTTGCCGGCCTCTCCAAAGCGAAGACGTTCGTCTATGTCGCGACCCAGCTCTCAAGCTGAACGCCTTCAGGCATTCCTCCACCAAGCCGCTCGGGTTGCGCAGAATGAACCGCTCGACCCGGAAACCTGGGCCAAACTGCGAATCGTAGCGCTGGAACAAGGCTTGCCAGATGGCACCTGGGAGGACCAAGTCAAAGCGGGTATTGGCCTGGGGGAAGTTGGGCAGGAACCGACAGGGCAGCCCTACGCTGGGCAGGACGTTACCTGGCTTGAGCCCTCGCCGCCCATTGATGAGGGCATCGAGTTCACTTCCGCTCCCAAGCCGCCCCACCGCCCTTCGCGACGACCGCCTTTGCCTCCTCCGCCACCGCGGGAGACCACGTCGCCCTCGCCTCCGCCTCCGCCTCCTGACAGTAGTTTCAACGAGATCCAGCCGCTCGACCTGAACGCCGAGGACATTCAGTTTGTGGAGGCGGCGCCGGTCGAAAACGAAAGGGCCGCCCACCAGCCGCCGCCACCGCCTGGGGGCTACGCCGACGCGACACCCACCGATCTTGACGAGGTGAAATCGGCTGGGGCGAAATCCAAACCGCCGCGAAAGAAGCGAAAGCCGGCGGAGTCGTTTGAATCCTATGTCAACAAGGCCCTGTCCTTGATGTCGACGCCCGTATTGACTCGGAAGAAAGAGGAGAAGCTGGCAACGGAAGGCCGCGGCAAACTGGCCCTCTCCGATACGCTCGCCCGCTGGATCATTCACGACGTGGCCGCCCAACGCGGCGTTCCCGTCCTCTCGCTACAAGAGGCGGAGGAGGAGGGAACCGACCAAGCGCAGGAATCGGCCAGACTGGAATCCTTCTTGGAGCGAGTCGCCCCCATCCTCGCAGAACAACGAGGAGTCAACGCGCGCAGCCGAATGCTGATGGAGGCGGTCAGCCAGGAAATGGGCCTGTCGCGGCGCGAATTCGAGAAATCGATGGAATTGCTGCAAGGCGGCGGCAAGGCTCAAGCGAGCCATGAAATAGGCAAGGAACAGGTCGATTTACGAGAGGCCGACTATCGCGAGTTTCTCAACACAACGCTGCCCAAAATGCCTCGGGGGATCGTCACAGCCACCCAAGAGCGGGACTTATCCGCTGCCGGTGTTGACCGTTTCGGCGTCGCCGCCTCGCGAGCCAGCCAGCTAATCCGAGACGCCTGCGGCGAACTCGACCTGCGATACATTTCGCCAGAACAAGCAACACAACACATCGCCGATTTGATCGATGAGAAACTGGCTTCCTCATCCTGGCTGTCGACCACGGTAAGCCAACGCATCGTTGCCGAGGGAGAGCAATGGGGGTTGATGGAGGACCAGGTTCTCAACCTGATTGGGGCGGCACAAGAAGTCCAGCGGCGGCAGACCAGGAAGTCGCGGCAAGTCGCAATTGCCGCGATGGGGGCGGTCGCTGTGCTCGTCTTCGCAGTCATTGGCGGAGGTGCTTGGATCGCTTGGCAATCCGGCGACAAGCTCGACAGGCAAGAACTTGCAAGCGGGGAGACCCCTCGCCCCAGCCAGGCATTGTCAACAGATGGAATTGAGAACCCAGCCACCCCCGAGGCACCCGATCCCGGCTGGCTCCGGGATCTCGAATTGTCCATTTCGTCGGCTCGCATCGTCTGGGCCGACGCCCGGCCTCATCTGACCAAGATGCACGACGGCGTTTCTCTCGAACGAGACGAGGCCTATCAATCGCTGATTCGCTTGGGTGAGGAAGAGAATCGCGCAAACCGCCGCGACCTGCTAACCGACATCCTGGCCGGCGCCTACGCGCTCGACCCCGTCGAAGCCAATGCAACACGAATGCGCGAGCGTTTCGCCGCCTCGCTTCGTGGCGAAGCGCCCTTTGAGGATCAACGCGTCGAACAGTTGTTCTGGGTTCTTGAGGTCGCTGTCGCCGCGATGACGCGAAACGACTCACCCGAGTCGCGATCCGCGTCGTTGGCCCGACTGTTGAGCGACGTCTTGGGCACGGTCGTCGATCCGAATGCGTCCGCCGTCGATCTCGAATCACAATGCGCGTCTGCGCTCTGTCGCCAACTCTATCGCAAGTTGGGAAAAGCGGTCACGTTGCCGCCCAAGAAGTTCGCTCGAGCCATGGATGTATTGGCAAACGTCGCCCATCGACACCTAGATGAAAACGAATTCGAGCGACTGGAAGTGCAATTGCTGACTGACGCCATACAAGGTTCCGCGTCGCGCTGGGAAGAGTTGGAGCCGCAACTTCGCCGCCGGGCCGCGTCGGATAATTCCAACACGATTTTGAAGCTTGTCGAGTTGCTTGAACGCAGTGGCGATAACGAGCTCAAGGATTTTCTCGGTCTGCTATTCGAGGGACGAAGCGACCTCGTAAGAACGCCTGTGACAACGGACACCGTTGCAGACGAAGTGAGAAAGAACCTCGGCGTCCCTCGCGAAACGACTTACGACGATCGATGGATTCAATTCGACCGGCTCTCTCAGGATGCGTTGGACAACGCCGATGAGAGCAAGCAGCCGGCCACGGTTCTTCGCCAAACGGTTCAGTTGGCCCATGCGGCCAGCGCGGGTCGTTCGCTAGCGCATCACGAATTGGCCGCGTCTTCATTCGACGAATTGATCTCCGATGGCGCTCCAAAGATCGAGACGATTGGCTCCGGCGTAAGCGGTGGCCGCAGACCTGCGCGGACAACGCCCCCGCCTACGATGCGGTTTGGCGCGCCCGGAGTCAAGAATCGCCTGGATCAAATATTCCAATCATTGCGAGGGAGTTCTCGAATACCCTCACGCCTGAACTTCCTGCGTTTGCTTGCCAGCACTGCCGCGAGCATCGAACAGCTCTCGCCCACATACTGCTACCAGTTGGGGGAGTATCTGGCCTCGCCCAAGCAGCGGCTTGAACATCAGCAGATGATGGAATTCGTGCCGCAGTTCCGGCGGTGGAAACACCTGCGACTGGCGCTCGCTGATGAAGTTCTCGCCGCCTCCGCCAAGGATCCACAATTGGACGAAGTTGTCTCATCGGTGGCCCAACAATCGTTTCCTCAAACGGATGTAGATGATTGGAAACGGGCCGTGCGGCGGTCACTCCTGAAGAGCGTGATCGCTCAGACTTCTAGCGGAGGAGCTGCGGAGATTCGCGACTTATCTGCAATCGATCGCGCCGCGAAAGTGCTCAAGAATATCTATGCCGAACGGGCTCGAGTCCTCGGCGCTCCGGCCGACCAGGCAGATTCGGCCACGTCGGCTTCGCAGGCCCTTGGCCTGATTGTCGAGCGATTGGCCCATCGCCTCAGCGGCAAGCGGCAAACGCCAGATGTCAAGGCGATCTTGTCTCGTCTCCCGCATGAACGCGCCGCGTTGGACTTCGCAGCGGATAACGACTTGGTTCGCCTCGTCATGCTGCAGCGACTCGCGATTCGCCTGATCACGCTCGAAGTCATGCAACAACGCGAGGACCGAATAGCCGCGATTCAGGACAACCTGCAACAACTTGTCGCCTACGACCACTCCGCCACGAATGTCCTCGAGCAGCTGCGCGAAGGTGAGAGCCGGATGGTGAAACTGTGGAGGATTGTGAACGAACCATGATCGCCAAACGCCCTCACCCGAAAACCATGACCCGATTCGCCGTCGCGCTGTTAGCCGCGTCCTGGGTCCTCGCTGTTGGTCGAGCCAGCGCGGTCACGATCGTGCTCAAGGACGGCGGCGAAACCGTACGGGGCGTCCTAGTTCGAAAACACCCCAGTGGCGTCACGATCGACCTTGTACAGTCCAATGGCGAGACGACGAGGCGCGACATCCCGATGAGTCAGATCGAACTGATACTTGACCCGATCAGCAAAGATCGACTCGCCGAACTCAGTCGCGACAAGCCGCATTCCTACCGTGACTACGCGGAGGAGTTGGCGGAGAAGAAGTCGGATCCCGACGCCCGGGCGATGGCCATTCGACTCTATCTAATCGCCGCACACCTCGCTCCGACTGAACTCGGCAGGAGTTCTCTTCTGGGGATGAAAGCCCTGGCGAGAAGCGAGCCGGAACAGCGACGATTTCGGGCCATGGTCTATTTGCTCGACGATCGCCACGACAGACGCATGCTGCTCGCCAACACAGCGAAACCAGCCACGGACGCGGACGAGCCCGCCACGGACGCGGCGACATCGCGCGTAATTCAAGCGCTGCAGAGATTGCGCCGAGGCAAGATGAAGGAAGCCCGCACGTTGTCGCGCCGCGCGGGATTTGCCGACGTGTTGGCCGAGCACAGTGAGCTGTTAACTCTGGCCGAGTTCACAGACGCTGCGAACCCGCGTTGCCCGCAATGCAAGTCAGGCAAGGAAAAGTGTCCCGCCTGCAGCGGCAGCGGGCGCGTGTCAGGGCGCGCCTGCCCAACTTGCCATGGCCGCAGAACAATCACTTGCCAACGCTGCGAAGGCAACTACACCGAACCACCTATCCCCGATCGCCTGCTTCGCAAAGTCATCTTGCTCGAATTGGAATTGCAGGGCGACTCGGGCCTGATCAGCGGCGGCGTCTCGGCGGACGCCTCGGACGCGGCGCCCTGGTCCAAACTGTTGCGAGACGGGCGAACTCGCCCAGCCCCCTCCCTGCGACTCGACGCTATCACAGAATTCGACCCTCGCAAGAACGTTTACCGCGACGGCGTCTGGCGAGACGAAGACTGATGCGACTTGCTTGAGCAGCGTCCTAGCTGATGTGGGCGCCTTGCGTTTCCACGTAAACGGCATATAGCGATTGGCTAGCAGTCATGTAGAGCCGATTGCGTTTGGGCCCGCCGAAGCAAACATTGGAACAGATTTCGGGAAGAACGATCTGCCCGATGCGGTCGCCGTCGGGAGCAAAGATGTGCACGCCGTCGTAGCCTTCGCCAACCCAACCGGCGCTGGCCCAAATATTCCCATCCACATCGGCGCGAATGCCGTCGGCGAGCCCCGCCTTGCCGTCCATCTCCATCGAAGTGAAGTCGCGTCCTCCAGCCAGCTTCGTCCCATCCTCGCTGATGCGCCAAACCTTGATGCTGCGGGAAGCAGCCTCGTAGTGTGACGCGCCGGTGTCGGCAACGTACAGTTTCGTGTAGTCAGGCGAGAAGCAGAGACCGTTCGGCTTGTAGATTTCGTCGGTCACCTTGTCCATCTTCATCGTCTTCGCGTCGATCCGATAGACCGCCTCCTTGATATGCAGCTTGCCCTTCTTGCCCTCGTAATTCATCAGGCTGCCGTAGCCGGGGTCGGTAAACCAAATCGCCCCGTCGCGAGGATGCACGATTGCGTCGTTGGGCGCATTCAGCGGCTTGCCCTGCCATTGATCGGCCAACACCGTGATGCCTCCGTTGTGTTCATAACGCACCACGCGGCGATTCCCGTGCTCGCACGAGATCTGCCGACCTTGATAGTCGAACGTATTCCCATTACTGTTCCCCGACGGGCGCCGGAACACGCTCACGTGACCGTCGTCATCGATCCGCCGCAGTTGCAGGTTGTTGGGAATGTCGCTCCACAAGAGGTAACGCCCCACGGCGTTCCATGCCGGCCCTTCCGCCCACAACGTGCCTTGATGGAGACGCTGGATCGGCGTGTTGCCGAGCTTGTACTTCTTGAAGCGCGGGTCGAGTTCCACAATGTCCGGATCCGGATAGCGAACCGGTTCGGCGTTCGGCCCATAGTCTCGGCCCAGCGCCACAGCACTACCTGTGACCGCAGCAGCGGCAGCTAAGAATGAGCGTCGCCCCATCGTCGCTGTCTCCGGCTTGGTGCTGGCGGATGCATCTTCAATCGTACGAATCATCGGAGACTCCTCAAGGTTTTCAAGCGTGCATTATTCTTCCGTTCGCGAGCGGCCATTATGACCAATCGCCAACGCGTCGGCCAACGAAAAAAGTAGAAACTTTGCGCCAGCGCATTCGCCGGTTTTGAAACGCAGAGGCACTATTGCCAGAGACAGAGGCTGGATACGAAACGAAGACCCATTTGGAGCTTGGGGCCCATGCCTCAGTTGCCACGAAATACCAGCCGCGCTACTGTTCCAGTTTCTTCAGGATCGGCAGCAAGTGGTCGCGGAAGGCCTCGGATTGACGAAAGAAGCCGAGATCGGTGGGGTGTGAACCGTCAACGGCGCCTTCGCTGTCGTCGCCCAACAAGTTCGCCCCGGGAAGGTAACTGAGATTGGCATCCGTCTTTGTTAGCTCTGCGAAGACGGCCTGCAGCGCGGCCTGACTGGTGCTGTTGCGCCTGCGGGCAGAGCTGGATAAGAAAGAATTCGTGTAGTTGCGGTCCTCGACTAACACGATCGGCGTGGTCGGATGCTTCTGTCGCAAGATCTTCACCAACGGCGCAGTCCGAGCGGTTACCTCGGCGGCGGAGATATTCGGCAGGCAATCTATCACGAAGACCTCGGCGTCGATTTGGGCCATCAACGTCGCCACCTCCGCCTCCATTCTGCCGTTGCCGGAAAAACCGAGATTGATCACGGAGCGATCGAGCCAGCGGCCCAGAATCGCCGTGTGCACCATGCCGGGTCGCGACGCGCAGCCGCCTTGGGTAATGGAAGTCCCATAGAACACGATGGGCTTGGAATGGGGGCGAGCCGCCGGCTTTCGCAATTCGGCCGTCTTTGGCAAACCGATCTCGACCGAGGTGACGCCGTTGTAGAGCGGCAAGTACAGCATGTACTCGCGGTCTCCTTGGGGAAGTGACGAAGCGAGCGACAGCGAATTCTCTTGGGCTCTCGGGAACCCGCAGGCAAGCCAGCGCCAACGCCCCTCGTGTTTCACGTAGAGGTCGACTCCACTCACGCCAGTCGCCGCCATGTGGGGCATCGCAAGGCGGGACGAGAGCAGTTTCCAGCGGCAACGAATCTCGCTGGCGTCGGTTTCAAATCGAGCGCACAGGCCGGCCGAGTGTTGACTGAGCGACCAGACGGCGCCGCGTACGACGCCCTCGGCTTCGGCTGGCAATCGGTCAAAGGGAGACTTCGTATCGGTCCACGCCTGCCCCTCCACGCCAGCCAGTTGGATGTCGTACCAGACGATGTTCTCTTCGGCGAGTCCCCGGCCGACCGGAACAACTTCGCCCGCCGAGACAATGGTGGCGGTCAGGAAACAAAGCAAAACAGGAAGTGCGGATTTGATTGCCATCGTCATTTGGCCTTATGTCATAGGGTTGCAAGGCATCGTTCTGGGTAATTTCGCACGCCTCCGCCGTAATCGCAAGCGTCCAACCGAATTCTGCACAAGCGACTCGCCGAGCCAGACCGGTAATATCTCTCGCTGATTCTGCAGGCAGGCTTGGAGGCAAGGCAACCCGCGAGACGTTAACATGGCTTGGACCGCGCCCTCGTGCGGACGCCCCTTTGACACGTCACCTTTCGAGTAATTGAGCGAATGAACTCAGCAGCAAAGATCAACAAACGGGTGTCGATTCGTTGGCGACGCGGTCTGGCCATACTGCTCGCCTGCGCGACGTGGGGAGCGATGACGTCCTCTTTGCACGCGGGTCGCTTCACTGGGCGAATTGTCGATCACGACAACGGCGAGCCCGTTCCTGCTCGCGTCTATGTAGAAGACTCGGCAGGCCAATGGCTCTACGTTCAATCCGCGTCGAGCGAAGGGACCGCGCTCGCCTATCGCGAGCAATGGGTGCCGACGCCTCAAGCGGTTGAACGCCACACGACTCTGTCAGCCCATCCGTTCCGAGTTGACCTCCAACCGGGGCGGTATCAGATTCAGATTGAGCGGGGAAAGGAGTACTTGCCGCTGTCCGTGACGATCGAGATGGGCGAGCAAGATCAAGCCAAGACGTTCCGTTTGCGGCGCTGGATCAACATGGCCGAACGGGGATGGTATTCGGGAGAGACACACGTGCATCGCCGAATCCGCGAACTGCCAAACGTGCAACTTGCCGAAGACCTCAACGTCAGTTTTCCGGTGACGTTTTGGACGGTGAAATCAGCTGAGGCGCCGGGACTCTCGCCATCGCCGCTGCGCCGCCAAGGACCCTCGCCCTTTGGGCCTCGCCAAGACAAGGGCTCGCCGATGATCTCGATCGACGAATCGCATGTCATCTTTCCTCGCAATACGGAATACGAGATCTTTTCAGTCGGCGAGAAACGACATGTTCTGGGCGCTGTATTCATTCTCAACCATCGAACTCGATTCGAAACCGGCGCGCCACCCGTTCGTGCAATCGCCGAAAAGGCCCACCGCGAAGGCGCATTGCTGGACTTAGACAAACACAGCTGGCCCTGGTCAATGATGCTGGTTCCCATTGCCAAAATCGATCTGTACGAGCTATCCAACAACAGCCTATGGCGAACCGAGTTTGGCTTCAAAAGCGGAACGCCGCCCGCCTACATGAAGATTGAACGGACGGCGAAGGGTCTGAGCGAGCTGGGCTGGATTCAGTTTGGCTTGCAGAATTACTACGCCTTGCTGAATTGCGGATTCCCCATCCAACCTACTGCGGGAACAGCATCGGGAGTTCACCCAGTTCCACTCGGGTTCAGCCGCGTTTATGTGCAGTCGCCGAGCGGCTTCACGGGCCAGAAGTGGATTGACGGTCTGCGCAAGGGTCGAAGCTTCGTGACGACCGAACCGATCTTGCTGGCGACGGTGGACAAGCGACCTCCTGGCGAAACGTTCCAGCAAGAGACAGCAGGGGAACGAACAGTGCGAGGCGAGGCGGTTGGCCCCGAACCGCTCAGCCGCATCGAGATCATCGTGAACGGACAAGTCGCCAAGACCATCACAGCGACCAACACGAAAACAGAACGCGGCGCCTATCGCTCGACTTGGACAACAAGTCTCAATATCAAGCGAACCTCCTGGATAGCTGTTCGAGCGTTTCGCTTCGACAAACACCGAGTCCGCTTCGCCCACACGGCGCCTTGGCGAGTGATTGTGGACGGCCAGCCGATGCGGCCCCGCCAAGAGGAGATCGACTTCTTGATTTCCCGCGTCCAAAGTCAGATCGAGCGCAATCGCAGCGTGATCGGCCCGGAATCCTTGCTGGAATTCGAGCAAGCTCTCAAGATCTACCAAGAAATCGCCAAGCGAGCTTTGGCCGACGGGATGAAGTGAACCGTCCCCCCCAATCAGGGAGTGGCCTACGGGAAGTCGCTGGTCAGGGAATAACTGCCGGCGCGCGACTCAATGGACAGATTGCGGTTGGAGTGTCAAGATGGACTCTCTTGACTATCGTTCGTTTGCACTGGGAGTGTTTGATGCGACTTCATGTTCTCGCCCTCTTTATCGCTGCCTTTTCCGTTTCCCTGATTGGCGGCTCTCAAAGCGAATTGTTGGGGCAGCAGCGGGGGAAGAAAAAGAAACCTGCAGCCAAGCCAAAATTGCCGCGAGCCGAGCGAACTCCGCCCCCACACATTGCCGCGGTGAGAGCCGAGACGCTTGACCGAGTGCTCGTTGGGGCCAAGAAGATCGATCAACTGGTCGAGAAGAACTACGCCAAGTACAGCGTCAAGCCGAATGCGATGACGAGCGATGAGCAGTTTGTGCGGCGGGTTTACCTGGATATCACCGGCACCGTGCCGACCTATCAACAAGCCCGTACGTTCTTGCAATCGCGGTCCACGCTCAAACGACAGCAGCTGATTGATCGCTTGCTCAATTCGCCTGGCTACGCGAGCCACTTCTACAACTACTGGGGCAACATTTTGCGCCTGGCGGACCGGCCTCAGCCCAACGTCTTCGCCCGTCCGTACAACGATTGGGTCAAGAAGGCCATTCGCGACAATATGCCCTACGACAAGTTCGTCACCGAAATGCTGACGGCCGAAGGCAAAGCCTGGGAGAACCCGCCCGCCGGCTATTTTCTTCGCGACGCCGGCATGCCGCTCGCTCGAGTCGATAACACAGTCCGGGTCTTCTTAGGCACGCGAATCGGCTGCGCTCAATGTCATGACCATCCGTTTGACCATTGGACGCAGAAGCAGTTCTACGAAGTCGCTTCGTTGATGTATGGCGTGCGAACGCGGCTGACTGGCCGCGATGGGATCTACAAGAATGGCAACCCCATCAATCGAGTTCGCGACGAAATGAAGCGAGTCGATCCGAAGAGCGGCGGCAACGGCACTTTTGTGCGGTTGATGCGGGCGAACACCTACGCGGTGGTCAACGACGACAAACGGCAGCTCAAGCTGCCGCACGATTACTCCTACGACAACGGCAAACCCAACCAGCTCGTCAAGCCGAGCGTGTTGTTCGCCGGCGAGGGATTCGACCCAGGCAACTCGCCGCGACAAAGCATGGCGCGTTGGATGACCAGTCCCGAGAACCCTCGCTTCGCACTCACTCTCGCCAATCGGCTTTGGAAACGAGCCCTGGGTGTCGGCGTGATTGAGCCAGTCGACGACCTCCGCGACGAAAGCGAACCGGAGAACGAAGAGTTGATGAAGTATCTGGTCAAAGTGCTGACCTTCATCGACTACGACATGAAAGAGTTTCAACGGATCATTTACAACACGCAAACGTACCAACGTCAGGCGAGGATCCAGGAACCCCAACCGGAGGAGGTCTACCACTTTCCCGGCCCCACGCTGCGGCGCATGACTGCAGAGCAAGTTTGGGACTCGCTGCTGACGCTGGCGGTCTATCGCCCGGATGGCATTGCTCGCTCGACCGCCCTGGACGCCAAGGAAGTCCTAGACGTCGACCTCAACACGGTCACCGCCGACGAAATGAAGAAGAGGACCGAGGCATTTGAAGCGCGTTGGGGTCGAGCCGCAGCGAGGCAGGAGAGGCAGGACTTTGGCTATAAGGGATTGACCCTGATGCGAGCCTCCGAATTGCAAATGCCTCTGCCGCCCGACCATTTCCTCCGGCAATTTGGCCAAGGGGATCGAGAGCTGATTTCCGGATCGTCCGCAGACGGATCCGTTCCCCAAATCCTGACCATGTTTAACGGGCCCGTGACCCACATGATGTTGGAGAAGGGGTCGGTCATCTACGACAACGTAGTCAAAGCCAAGACGAGCAACGAGCGTCTTGACGTCATCTTCTTGAGCGTTCTCGGTCGCCGCCCGACAAAGTCCGACCGACAGTTGTCCTTGGCCGAGATTAAGTCGGGCGGAAACGCGGGATACGGAAACGTCATCTGGGCCTTGATCAATACGCGCGAGTTCCTGTTCATCCAATAAGCCGGCTCTCGATCGTCGGTCCCTTCCGTTTCACGGGGCCGACGAGTCGCGAGACGCTTCTCGCGGAAAGCCATCCGTTCCAGGCAAATAACGACCCCAACCATCGAAGATTCGAACTGTGAATAGCAAACACCTATTGCTCAATGCCGAGACCTACCGCCATCAAAGCGAACTCAATCGACGCCGTTTTCTCTGCGGCACAGCACAAGCCTTGCTGGGAGTCACTGCCGCTCCATGGGCCGCGCCAATGCTGCAGGCGGCAGAGGGCGCAGCTGGCGGAGGCAAGGCGAAGAACGTGATCTATTTGTTCATGAGCGGCGGCATGAGCCACCTCGATACGCTCGACCCAAAGCCGGGCCGCGAGGTGCAAGCTGAAACCAAGGCGATTGGGACGGTCCTGCCCGGCGTCAAGATCAGCGAACACTTGCCCAAGCTGGCCAAGCGTCTGAAGAAGGCCGCCGTCCTCCGCTCGATCGGCCAAGAAACGGGCGCCCACGGGTCAGCGCGTTACATGATGCGAACGAGCTACGACGAGATCGCGAGTACTCGGCATCCAGCCATCGGCGCCTGGGGCCAAGAGATTCTCGGCAAGCATAATCAAGAACTGCCCGGCAACGTCGTGATCGGCGGCGCCGATGGCCATCCGGGCGCCGGGTTCCTCGAAGCCCGGCATGCCCCCGTGCCCGTCGGCAACGCGGCGGCTGGATTGCAAAACACCAAACCGCCCGGCTACTTGTCCGACGCCCAATTCAACAAGCGGATGAGTCTCTCGGCAAAGTTCGACCGCGCATTCCGCAGCCGCTACAAACACCGAGACGTCAACGCCTACACACAACTCTACGATGAAGCGATCAAGCTGCTTAAGAGTTCGGAGCTTAAAGCGTTTGACATTTCCCAGGAGTCAGAGGCGACACGAGAGAAATACGGCGACAACGCCCTCGGTCAAGGGTGCCTGCTGGCCAAACGACTCGTGGAGAGCCAAGTTCGCTTTGTGGAAGTCGTCTCGGGCGGTTGGGATAACCACCGCGACATCTTTGCCACGATCCCGGAGAAGGCCGCCCAGCTAGATCAGGCCTTGTCGGCCTTGCTGGATGATCTCTCAGCAAAGAATCTGCTCGAAAGCACGCTGATTGTGTTGACGACCGAGTTTGGTCGCACCCCCAAGATCAACGCAAACGCGGGCCGTGATCATCACCCGAGCGTCTTTTCCGGCCTGCTTGCCGGCGGCGGAATCCGCGGCGGCCAGGTCTACGGTTCGTCGAACGAGGACGCGCTTGTTGTCGATGATGATTTAGTAAGCGTCGCAGACCTCAACGCCACGATCGCCTATGCGATGGGCCTTCCAACTCAGAAAGAGTTCTTCTCGCCCGATCAACGCCCCTTTAAAGTCGCCCACGACGGATCGCCCGTCACGTCGCTCTTCGGATAACTCTTCAGGTCATTTCGCTTCGCCAAATGGAAACCTCTCCCCCACCGAACTAGCGAGGGAGAGGCGAATAAAGATGCGTCCGCCTTAGGCGGTGTCATCATCCATGGGCCGCCGGGGTCGAGCGCCGCCGGGAGGGGCGTCGTCGCCCCCGCCAGGACGTCCGCCGCGCCGACGTCCGCGCCCTTCGGCTCCGGGACCGCCACGGTCGGGTCCGCCTGCACCAGGTCCGCCACGGTCGGGTCCGCCTGCAC
>CAZWOU010000054.1:19247-36757 GCA_964635375.1 uncultured Pirellulaceae bacterium
TCCGCCTGCACCAGGTCCGCCACGGTCGGGTCCGCCTGCACCAGGTCCGCCACGGCCAGGCCCGCCTGCACCAGGTCCGCCACGGCCGCCAGCGTTGCCGCGAGGCAGTTCGTCTGAGCTAATCTTGCCGTCGCGGTTCTTGTCCATCGATTTGAGTTTGGCAACTGCCGCCTGAATTTCCGCCGCGGAAATGGCGCCGTCACGATTGGTATCGAAGAGCATCAGCAGCGGGTGGCCACTCGATCCGCCGCGCCCCGCGCCGCGACCGCCGCCGAATCCGCCACCCGGACCGCCGCGACCGCCGCCTTGTCCGCCTTGTCCGCCTCGACCGCCGCCGAACCCGCCACCTGGGCCGCCACGACCGCCGCCTCCGGGCCCATCAGCACCAGGAGGCCCGCCTCGGCGTCCGCCGGCTCGATCGCCGCCAGCTCCCCGCGCCCCGTCCCGTTCACCGCGTTCCCGCCGAAAGCCAGGACCATCGTCCTCATCGCGGCGAGGTGGTTGAGCAAAGGCCGTTGAAACGACCATTGCGCCTACTGCTGTCAGAACAGCTAAGCTACTCCATCTTCTCATTTGGGTACCCTTGTGATTGCTTGGGGTTTGCGATAGTGCCTTGTAACTTCGTCAAAACTGAAACTATCCTGTGTCGATCTTACTGTGTCGATCTTCCTTGTCAGTCCGCCGGGCATTCAATTGCGACCAATTGCCGACGATCCAGCACGACCACATGGCCGCAGGAGTCGCATGCGGCTCGCGTGGAGCGCTGATCACTTTGCTCAAGTAGCATTCGCCATGTCGCGGCGAAGAATCTCAGATCGCTGCCGCAACGGCAGCGGGCCACGCGATAGACGGGTTCGGCCAGTCCAAAGACCCGTTCGGAGCCATCCGCTTCGATTCGCCAGCTTCGACTCGTTTGCATGCTGCGAAAACCCGCAAATGCTTGTCGTGACACATATTACGCAGTCGACTGGGGCAGCCTCCGCCGCCGCCCTCAACCGCGTCCAAGGCCATAAACGGAAGGAGTCGTTTGCCGTCTACAGGTTTCGGGGACGAAACGAGTAGAATTGAGAGGAAAGGCCCGTTCATTACTAGCGGAGACTTCATGAGCAATTTGGAACAGCAAGACGACCTGCTGCGGCAACGGCTGGTGGAAGGCGACGAGACGGCTCTAGCCGAAGCGTTCTCGCTGCACCGAGATCGCCTCTGGCGGATGATCCGCTTTCGCATGGATGCTCGTTTGCACAGCCGAATCGACGCGGACGACATTTTGCAGGAAGCCTACTTGGCCGCGGCTCAACGAGTCGGCCATTACATTGCCAAGGAATCCAACACGCTCTTTGTCTGGCTCCGGCAAATCGCCTCGCAGACCATGATCGACGTCCACCGTCGACACATCGGCGCCAAGATGCGAGATGCCGGCCGAGATGTCTCGATTCACGCAAAAATGCCGCAAGCAACATCGATCTCGCTCGCCGCCCAGCTCCTCGGCCGGCTCACCTCGCCGAGCCAAGCCGCGTTGCGGGACGAACTGGCCATTCAATTAGAAGAGGCCTTGAGCAAGATGGAGCCGATCGACCAGGAAGTGCTCGCCTTGAGACATTTCGAGGAACTCTCCAACCGCGACGTCGCTGAAGTGTTGGGGATCCAGCAAAAGGCGGCCAGTATTCGATACATTCGAGCGATTGCGAGGTTAAAGAACATCCTCGCTCAAATCCCAGGATTTGAAGAGCTGCAAGGCTTGTAACATACCCTCGCTACAACAACCAAAATCACGATGCCCGAACCCGACCTGGAAATGTTGGCCGCCCAGTTCATTGAACTGCACCGCGAAGGCCATCGGCCAAACGTCGACGATTTCGCGTCTCGACACCCGCAGTTGGCCAACGAAATTCGCGAACTGTTCCCGACCATGGTCGCGTTGGAAAGGCTCAAAGAGAAGAAACAGCAGGCGCCCCCGCCAAGCCGGTTGCCCACCGGTATCAAACAACTGGGAGATTATCGAATCATCGGCGAGATCGGCCGAGGCGGTATGGGTATCGTCTATGAAGCGGAGCAGCTCTCACTAGGCCGGCGAGTCGCAGTCAAAGTGCTGCCTCAACAATCGTTGCTTCGAGCCAAACAGCTCGAACGCTTCCAACGCGAAGCGATGATGGCGGCGCGACTTCACCATACCAATATCGTCCCTGTGTTCGGCGTGGGATACGATGACGGCTATCACTATATCGTGATGCAATTTATCGACGGCGTGGGACTCGATGAAATTCTGCTCCAACTACGTTGCTGGGCTGTCGAAGAGAACAGCGAAGACGATTTCGTCTTTGACTTGGGTGAGATGCGCAGCGGCCAGGTTTCCAAGAGCGCCCGATCACTCTTGAACGGCCAGTTCCATGATCGGCCCCGCGAACGTTCGACGAGCGAGCCGACAAGGTCGACCCACAGCAACGCGGTCGACACGGTGGCGTTTGTTGAAGAGGACACCAGCGAATCTTCCAGCGAATCTCCAGCGAGGAAACCAACGGAACTAACATCGCCGCCAACTCCGCCAGATGAAGCGAGTCGCGTGTTGGCACAGAGGCGGATCAAGGACTGTTTGGGAACGGCCTATTGGCGGAGCGTCGCCCGGCTTGGACAGCAAGCCGCATCGGCCATGGCGTACGCCCACGCGCAAGGCACGATGCACCGCGACTTGAAGCCAGGCAACCTGCTGCTCGACGCCACCGGCCATCTGTGGGTCGCCGACTTCGGTCTGGCCAAAGCGGTCGAGCAACAAGGGATCAGCCGAACCGGCGACGTGGTGGGCACCTTGGCGTACATGGCGCCGGAACAGCTTGGCGGAAAGCCCGAGTCCCGTAGCGACATCTATAGCCTCGGCCTCACCCTCTACGAAATGCTGACGCTGCAACCGGCCTACGACGGTCGCGAGGGTTACAGCCAAATGATTCGCAAAGTGTCTGAGGGCCATATCGCCTCGCCCAGAAAGTTGAATCCCGAGGCGCCGCGAGACTTGGAGACGATTGTGCTCAAAGCCATCGCCCGAGAACCCGGGGCGAGGTACGCCACGGCCCAAGGACTGGCCGACGACCTCCAATTCTATTTGGACGACCGCCCGATTCTCGCCAAACGAGCCTCTTGGGCCGAGCACGCTTGGCGGTGGAGCCGTCGCAATCCGCTGGCAGCCAGCTTGGTCGCCTTGGTCGCCTCGCTAATGCTCGCCTTTGCAGGCGTTCTCGTGTTGGCTTACGCGAATGCGAACAACGCGCTTCAGGAACAGATCGCTGAAAAGCAGAAGACCGAAGACACGCTCGCCATCTCACTCGAAGTACTCGAGCAAATCTACAAACACATCGCCCCGGATCGAGTCTCGGCGAACGACTGGTCTGTCGCCGATAACGAGGGGCAAGCTGTTGAAATCGCCGCTACGCCAAGTTTGTCGCCGGTCACCGAAGCCATCCTGGAAGACTTGATCAGCGCCTACGACCAGTTCGCCACCATCGACACCGCGAACGTCGACCTCAAGATCCGGGCCGCCAAAGCTCAGCGGCGGATCGGTGAGATTCAGTTTCGCTTAGGAGAGTATGGGCAGGCTCGGACAACGTTGGAGAAAGCGATAGGTCAGTACCAGATGCTGGCCGCTGAATCCAATGGGAAGCAAAGTCATGTCGTCAAGATAGCTCGCATACACAATGTGCTGGGCGAAGTCCTATGGCGCCAACAAAACCATGAGGGTAGAGACGAGTACCTCGCAGCGCTGCGACTACTGGATGAAGCTGAACACCCGGCGGCCGATACCCATCCGGAACTGAAGACACGGGGAGCTCGCCTGGAACTGGCGCGAACTCTTTACTACTTGGGCCGCCGCCGCGAGCACCCCACTGGCATCCACCCGCCGGGCAGTCCCCGACCGCCGTCCGGGGGACGAGGCGGCCGAAGAGCTTCAGGACGCCGCTCCGGCGACGGCCCGCCGGAACGGAACGGCCCGAATCGGCGCGGGCCGCCGCCACGCGGGCCAGACGGTCCTGGCGGGCCAGGGCCAGACGGGCCGTTCCCCTATCCCCCGCCCCCAGACGGCGGACCCGAACCCGCGCCAGAGGGACCGCCTCGAGACGAGCCGCCGATGGCGCCCTCCGCCATCGGGTCGCGACTGCACGATCTTGGCCCCACGTTGTTTGCCACGTTGTTTATCGCCTCGCCGTTGGCCACTCAACAGCCGCCGCCGGGGGAGCAACCGAGCCCACCGACCGCGAACCCGCCTGGCGGACCGGCTTTTGCACCTGGCGCAGGCCAGCCCGGGCTACGCGGCCCCAGCGGACGGGGATCGGGCGGACGCGGGCCTGGCGGACGCGGACCCGGCGGGTTGGGCCGCGCTGGATTGGGTCGCCCTGGACCGGGACGCGGAGGACCTGGCCGAGGCGGATCGGAACGCGGGCAAGGTCCGGGGCAGAGGCGGTTTGGTCGCCCCGAAATGGGCGACGAACCCATGCATTGGGGGCCGCAACTTGGCCCGCCCCCGCAAGCCATGTTTGACAATGGAGCAGCGTATCTCAAGCGAGCTGTCTCGATTCTCGAGGCATTGGATGTCGAACTAGCCGGTACTTCCGAAGGCGCCGAAGTCACAAGGTTGCGCGCCCTTTGCCACCGCGAACTCGCGAGCGATCCGTTCTCGCCCGATCTCATCAAGGCGATTGACCTGTTCGAGAACTTGCATCGCGACCACCCGGACGTGGCCGATTTCGCCAATGACCTCAGCCGAACCTACATCACCCACCTCTATCGGAATGACCGGCAGCGGAGCCCCTGGCAACGTGATCTCGTGGCCGAACGGCTCGACAAAGCCCACACCATTCTTGAAACACTGACTCGCAAACACCCAGCGGTGATTCAGTATGCGAGCGAACTTTCGCTTGTCCTCCTCGAACGGGCTCAGACGTCCTATGCCACGCCAGATGGGCCGCCCAGTCCTGAACAGAAACAGAGAGCGCGGGACGATCTGGCACGGGCCGTCGAGTTGCAGTCGCAGGTTGTCAAGAAGAATAGCGAGTCGTCGATTCAGCATGCAGGTCTGGCCGTGATGGAATATCGCTACGCCGAATCACTCTTCAGTCTTCAACGATTCGATGAAGCCGCTGTGGTCCTTGAAGGATCCGTCAAACGACTGGAAGACTCGCGACAATCGCGACTGCATCGGCACCTGACCGAGAACCGCTTGGCCTTAGCCACCACCTACGACAAGTTAGGCCAAGCCGAGAAAGCCGAGCAAATACGCAGTTCACTCGAAATACCGCGCCCGCAGTAACTGCGTCTTTTCGTGGCCAGGCGATTGGATGACATACAACGTCCACAAGAATCACAAAAAGACAGAGTGAGCGGGGCCCTCGACCGCGGCGGTTCTAGCCGTCAACATTCCCCTCTCGTGCTCTTTGTCTCTTTTCGCGGCCCTTCCACCTCGCTGCGGCAAGTCAAAATGGAGTGGGCGAATCGCATTCATGCTAACATGGCTACCAGCGGGGCTGGAGCACCCGAGCGTCGTCTGAGGCCATCAAGCGAGGCCGCTCGCCGCAGCCAGATCACACGAGCCAGATTAGGCGCCCGCCAACCTTTCTGCACAAACCAACCTTGCGGCGTTGCCACGACGGGCCAACCCGAAAAGTTCGCATCCATGAAGAAGATTCTCCTTGAACTTGTACGATTCCTGATCGCCGTGGCCATTCTGGCCGGCGCGTACGCTGTGTTCCGTAAGATGGGAACGGGCGAAGCGCCCACGTTGCGGGCCACCGACGAGGAACGGGCCAAGATCGTCGAGACGTTCGTCGTGCAGGCGCATGAGTCAGGCTTAGACATCGAGGTGAATGGTGTCGCGGCGCCGTACCGCGAGATTCCCGTCGCCGCCGAAGTCGCCGGTCGGATCGTTCGGAAGTCCCCTAATTGTCGAGCCGGAAGATACGTCGAACAAGGCGAGGAACTGATTCTGCTCGACGACGCAGACTACGTCTTGGAAGTGGCTCGATTGAACAAGGAAATCGAGCAAGCAGTCGGCAACCTGAAGGAACTGGATGTTGAAAAAGACAATGTGAAGAAGCTGCTGCTGCTGTCCGAGGAGGACTTGGAAATTCAAAGGCGAGAGGTCAATCGATTGGTCTCACTGCAGCAAAAGAAAGCCGCCTCCGTTGCCGATGTCGATCAAGCTCAACGCGTCCGCATCGCCGCCGAAAACGGGCTCACCCAGCTTCGCAATCAGCTTCGTCTTCACAACTCGCGGCAAGTTCGACTGGAGGCTGCGGAGGCCCTCAAGCAAGTTCAGCTTGAACGCGCCAAATTGGATCTCGAGCGGACTCGAGTTAGAGCTCCGATTAGCGGAGTCATCGTTGTTTCGCCGGCGGAGGAAGACGCCTTCGTGCAACGAGGTTCACCGCTGATGACGGTGGAGGACACCAGTCGAGTGGAAGTTCGCTGTCAGCTCAAGATGGAGGAACTCTACTGGCTCTGGGGACTGACGAATCGCCAAGCCTCTGCGTCCACGGAGTCCAATCCCGGTCTGCCTCGTCGCGATTACGAGATTCCCCAAGCTCCGGTGACGGTCGTGTATGAACTTGGCGATCAGCAATACCGGTGGCGCGGGCAGCTCTCGCGATTCGAGGGGATCGGATTGGACGAGCGGACTCGCACGATGCCCTGCCGTGTTTTGGTGCATGACCCGACGAAGGTGCAAATGCCCAAGGGCCAGGTCGCTGTCGCGCCGCCCACATTAGTGCGAGGCATGTTCGTCAAAGTGCAAATCCATGTCGCGGCCGAAGAACCGTTGTTGCGAATCCCGGAATTTTCGATCCGCCCGGGCGAATCCGTTTGGGTTTTCGACAGCGGCAAACTGCGAGTTGTGCCGGTCTCGATCGTGCGCATCGCCAAAGGCTTCGCTGTGGTACGGAAGAGCCAGATGCTAGTGGCCGGCGCACGCGTGGTCATCTCGCCCTTAGTGGCGCCCCGCAACGGCATGCCTATTCGCGAAGTCGGGCTCGATCTCGAGCTGGACGAACCGCGACCCGTCGTGCCCGTTGAGGGAGACGAGAAATGAAGGCGGTTATCCGCTGGGCGATTTCGAATTCGCCGGCGATGAACACAATCATGGTCGTCTTCCTGTTCGTTGGCGCCGCGAGCATGTACTTCCTCAGGCGGGAGGAGTTTCCCGAGTTTGAGCTGGAGATCATTCTCATCTCCGTGCCCTACCCCGGCGCCAGCCCGGAAGAGGTTGCCAGCGGGATCTGCCAAAAGATCGAGGAATCAGTTCGATCGATCGACGGGATCAAGAAACAGACAACCGTTGCCAAGGAGGGATCTGGATCCGTCATCTTGGAATTGGAAGCCAACATTCGCGACGTCCAAAAGATTCTCAACGAGGTCCGCTCCGAAGTCGATCGCATCCCAAGTTTTCCGGAATTGTCGGAAGACGCGGAGATACAACAAATCACAATGCGGCGGGCGGCGATCAAAGTAGGTATCACAGGCCCTGAGCTGATGAGCGCAGAAAGCGAATTGGAATTAAGGGCGGTATGCGAACAAGTCCGCGACGAAATACTGCAACTCCCTTCTGTCTCGCAAGCGAGCATCGAAGGTGCTCGCCCCTACCAAATTGACATTGAGATCCCCGAGGAGACGCTGCGAAAGTACGGGCTAACGCTAAGGCAGGTAGCCCAGATTGTTCGACGCGAGAACATTGAGATGCCAGGCGGCGATCTAAAGACCCAGGCTGCCAACGTGTTGCTGCGAGGCAAGAATAAGCGGCTAACCGGGCGCGAGCTCGCCCGGATCCCACTCGTCACTCGGCCCAATGGGGCGAAGCTGACGGTTGGTGAATTGGGCGTCGTCAAGGACGAGTTCGCTGACGTGACTTCGATCAGCCGCATTAACAACAAGCCAGGGCTCGTCGTCTCAGTCAACTCGGCCGCCCGTGAAGACCTGCTAAAGATGACCAAGGAGACGCGTGAGTTTGTCTCCAAACGGCGTTTGCCGCCTGGTTATAACTTTGTCATCTGGGGCGACCGATCCGTCAATGTTCGCGATCGCATCGACCTGCTTCGCAGAAACGGCTTGCAGGGTCTGGCCCTCGTGTTCATCGTGCTGGCGGTCTTCTTGGAGATCCGCTTGGCTTGGTGGGTCGCATTGGGGATACCGATCTCCGTGCTCGGCGCCTGCACTGTCCTGCTCTATATGGGCGAGACGATGAACATGCTCTCGATGTTCTCGTTTCTCATGGCGCTGGGCATCGTTGTCGACGATGCGATCGTGATTGGCGAGAATATCTACTCGCACCGCGAGACGGGAAAGGAATTGACGGTGGCGGCCGTTGATGGCACGTATGAGGTCTTGCCGTCGGTGAGCGCGTCGGTAACGACGACGATTTTCGCTTTCATGCCGATGTTGTTCGTGACAGGCGTGATGGGAAAGTTCTTCGCGGTGATGCCGGCAGCGATGATCGCCATGCTCCTGATCTCGCTGGTCGAGAGCATGTTCATTCTGCCATGCCACTTGGGGCACGAAATGCTCGTTCCGCGTTGGATCCGGTTCACGTTCGGATACCTCTTCTTGCCGGTGGTCGCTTTGGAATGGCTTACGCGGCGGATCAACCGTCTTTCCAACTCCGGGCTCACTCTGCTTCGCGAGCGGTTCTACATCCCGACGCTTCGTCTCGCCCTGAAGCAGCCGTTAATCGTTGTGGCCATTGCCGTGGGAGGCTTGATCATCTCAGTCGGGGCGGTCAATTCCGGAATGGCGCCGTGGCGGTTCTTTCCGCAGCTCGACGGAAATCAAGTCCAGGCTCAATTGACTTTCCCCAACGGGACGCCAAGCCGCTTTACCGACGAGGCAACTAAGCGAGCCGAAGCGGCGATTCTGGCGATGAACGAGCGAGCCATCAAGGAAACAGGCAAGCCGATCACCAAGGTTATTCACCGGATGGTGGGGCAATCAGGCCAGTCCGGAGGTCCCGGCGGCGGGGCTCAAGGCGTCTCGTCCGGATCTCACATCGGCACAGTGGACGTTGAACTGGTCGCCTCGGAAGAACGCACGGTGACCAGCCAGGAGATTATCGAACAATGGCGCAATGAGACCCGCGAGATTCCTGGGGTCGATAGCGCCAGTTTCCGGTCGGTCTCGATGGGCCCAGGCGGCAAGGCGATCGAGTTCAAGCTGCTCGCGGATGGCGCCAAGATCGAACAGCTCGAAGCCGCCGTCGAAGCCTGCAAAGCGAAGCTGACCACCTACGCCGGCGTATACGACATCGATGACGACTCGCGGCCGGGAAAGTGGGAGTTTCAGTTGCGGGTCAAAGAGAAGGCCCAGAACATGGGGATCCCTTTGGCGGAGATCGCCCAAACCGTTCGCTCGTCCTACTACGGCGAAGAAGTGATGCGACTGCAACGCGGTCGGCATGAAGTCAAACTAATGGTGCGCTATCCAGGCAGCCAGCGCCGCACGCTGGCCGGCTTCGATGGGATCCGAATTCGCGGCGATGACGGCGCCGAGCGACCGCTCACGGAATTGGTCGACGTCAGCGCCAAACGAGGCGTCGCGGAAATCAATCGCGTCGACCAACTGCGTTCGATCACGGTGTTCGCGTCGGTCGATGAAGCAACGGCTCGAGGGGAGCAGATCACCAGCGAATTCAAGACGGATTTTGTCCCCGAGCTGCAACGCAAGTTCCCAGATATTCAAGTTCTCTGGGAAGGGCAAGCACAACAGCGTGAGGAGTCGGTGCAAAGCCTATTCGTCGGCTTCGCCGTTGCCCTGATGGCGATGTACGTCTTGCTCACGGTCGAATTTAAATCCTATCTTCAGCCGATGATTATCCTGCTGATCATTCCCTTTGGCGCCGTGGGCGCGATATGGGGGCACGTCTGGATGGCGTTGCCGATGACGCTGTTCAGCATCCTTGGACTGGTCGCCCTGACCGGCGTTGTGGTCAATGACTCCATTGTGCTAATGGACTTCATTAACGCCAGGCAAGGCGTCTTTGACACGCTCGAAGAATCGTTAATTGAAGCCGGGAAGAGGCGGCTTCGACCAGTCCTGCTGACTTCCATCACGACGATTGCCGGACTCTTGCCCATCCTGACCGAGACATCGCTGCAAGCCCAGCTGGTGATCCCCATGGCCACAAGCCTCTGCTTTGGGCTGCTGCTGGCTACGGTCCTCGTGCTCTATCTGGTTCCCGTCTTCTATCTAATCTACCGACTCCTGTTTGTCGGGCGATGGACAGGCGACAATTCTTAACGGCCAACCGTCACAGGCCTCGAGTGCGACGGTCGGCGATGGCGGCTCGGCCTACGGCTGAATCTCCAAGTCGGCCATGTAGATTGCCGTGATGGTCTTGCCGTCATCGTCCTTCTCATGCGACGAGTACCAGGACATGATGGCGCGCCGCTCGTCCAGCTCAATGAATCCGGGATAGGATGTGTCGCCGCCGCTGGGGAGTTCGGCGAACTCGACCAAGTCGTCGCCCTGCAGCCAATACATGGACGTCTTGGGGCCGCGGCCTCCGATCGACTTCCGCCCGCCGACGACGTAGCGGTCTCCCCATCGCACGAGTAGAGGGCCGCCGATATACCGATCGAGGAAACGGCGGTCCCATTGGTCATAAGGCGGCTTGCTGCGGAGGATTTGAGCTTTGTCGCTTCCCTGCCGCCCAATGGCGAGGATCGATCCGTCGGCTTCGAACTGAAATGCCGTCTCGTCGCCGCGGCTGGGCTGAAACAACGATCGCATCCGCCAGATAAGTCCGTCGTCGCTCTCCAGCATGGCCGACTGAACCGCTCGCCCCTCGCCTCGCGGCGCCGTCTCAAACTCGACCTTGCGTCGACCGCAAAGATAGGCTTTCCCCTCGAACACATTGGCTCGCCAAATGTAGTGTCCATAGGTGCCTTCCAACATGACCGGACTATGCCACTTGGCGCCGTCATCCGACCAAGCGGCGTAGCCAAGATGCTTGTTTAGGTCATACTCGCTCCGCGGAAGCGTCTTCTCTCCGCTGTACCAAGTCCCCGTGTAGACGAACAGCTTCTCTTTGAAAACCAAGAAGTGCGGGTCTCGCGTATCGCGCTTCGCCACGCGAAACCGATGGACTTGTCGCCACTGTTTCGCGTCGTCGCTCACAAGGATGATGACAGACGCCGTGGGATGCACCATGTGCCCGTCCGGGCAGCTGCGAAATGTCAGATAGAACTTACCGCGAAACCGAACCAGGTCGGTGAACGCGTTGTGTTCTCCATTGTGAAACACGCGGCGAATATTGCTGACTGTTACCTTGGCGGTTTCAGCGGCGGAGCAGCCCGACGGGTGTGCCATGCACAAGGTCCAAGCCAGGCAAGCCACGGCGAGGAGAAAGATGGTTCGGCTTCTCATTGTTCTCGGCTCCATTGTCTCGTTGTTGGTCAAATCTAACAAAGCCGTCTGGCGCGAAAGCCCAATCGCTTATTCGCAGCGAGCGGCGGCGATTGCCGCTGATTATCCAGCAGAGCTAAGCGCCGCTCAGCGACTCAATGTACGCAAGTAGATCGAGAATCTGCTTCTCTGTAAGCGTGTCGAGCAACCCTTCGGGCATCCATGAAACGGGCGACATTTTCTGCTGCTCTATCTCGTTCTTCGCAATCTCCTCGACCTCGCTTGGGCGGAGGGGGTCGGTTGCCAGCCGCAAGATGGGCGAACGAAAGTCTCCGCTCGCAACAACCTGTCCAACAAGGGTGCGCCCATCGCTCGTGGCGACTTGCAAGCTGCGATATTTTTCGGGGATAACCTTGGAAGGCTGCAGAATAGAGACCAGCAAATCTCGGCGGCTGAACCTACTGCTGACCGAGGTGAGGTCGGGTCCAACCATCCCGCCACGGCCCGCGGCTCGGTGACACTTCGAGCAAGACGCGGCGGCGAACATCTGGGCGCCTCGCTCCAAGTCAGAATTCCGCCCGGCTGCCGCGAGCGGCTTCTCCAAGTCGCCAATGCTCCACTTCCTCACAAAGTCTCGCGGGGCAACCGTCTCCTCGCCATTCGACTTGGTCGAGAGCAGCGGCGCCAGCTCTTTGCGTTCGGCAGCGCTCAAGCCCGCAATCGACTCCTCGCGAATGCGCCGAATAAAGTCGGGAATCCCGGCGCCGCCCAGGTAGTTCCGGGTCTCTGCGAGCCGAGAAAAATAGCGACGCTTGTCGCTCGCCGTCATCCTTTTGACAGAGTGGCGGAGGGCGAAGAGGAAGTGCATTTGCCGCCTCTGAGCCGATGTGGAGTCGAGAACGTCCAGGATCTTGTGGTCGGCGTCCTCGGCTTCAAGTCGAACAAGCAACTCGCTCAGCAAGCGATTCACTCGATACGACGCGTCGGGAAAGGCGGACGAAATTCGTTCAGCAGACTCGACCCGCAACGCGTCGCTCGTCGAATCGGACGCGCACAGCCAGTAGCTCTGCAGCGCGGCAAGCTTGTCGGAACGCGATCCGGAAGCCCAGGCGATTCGGTTCAGTCGGCCGATCACTTCGCCCTGGGATTCGCCGCTGCGGGCAAGCGACAGAAGCGCGTGCACGGCGGCGGTTCTGTTCTCTTCCGCCAACGCGCGGGATCGCCACAACTTGACGGGCTGCTGTTCAATGACATTTCGAGCGGCGTGCCTGAGCCAGGGGTCCGCGTTGCTCAGATAGGGCCAAGCCGACTCAATCGCAGCGTCGCCTGGCGTCTTCAACAGCGTCTCCAATTCGACGCGTTGCTCTCGCGACGACATCATGAACGATGCCCGCGCCCGCTGTTGTTTCGTGGGCGTCTTCTTCGCTGATTCGCTAGCGCCGGCATAGCGGATTCGGTAGAGTGCGGACTGGGTCGCTCGGCCGCCGGTCACCAGGTACATGGCTCCATCCGGGCCAACATCCAAATCGGTGACGTTCAAGGGCCGCCCCTTAAGGAAGGTCTCTGACGCCATCACGTAACTGCTCCCGCGGGCCACCTGATGGACTGCAATCACACGACCGTAGGCCCAATCCAAGATGAACAACGCATCACGATAACGCGGAGGAAAATCCGTCTTCGTCCCAAACTTGACGGCCGTGGGCGAGCCTTTGCCAATGTCGAGATTGGGCAGCGCGTTGTCCGCGTGGTCCGGGTAATAGGGAGGCCAGGACTTCGTCACCCCGCGCCAACCGTAGTCGCCGCCAAGCACCAAGTGGCTGACGCGAGTTGGCCGATACCAGGGTGATCCCATATCGTATTCCGCGTCGGCGTCGTAAGTGAACGCGTCCCCGGCCCGATTAAAATCGACTCCGAACGGATTTCGCAAACCGGCCGCAAAGACCTCCACGCTCCCGCTGTCCGGGTGTATGCGAAGCAGATGCCCCTCGCTAGTCGTTCTGCCCTGCCTCGCAGCTCGAAATAGCGACGTATAGTCTTGCGATTTCGACGGGATTCGGACTGAGTCGCCCTGGATCGTGTAGATCATCCCGTCAGGCCCCAGCGCCAAGTCGTTTCGGCCATGCCCGACACCGCCCTCGGACGCGTAAAGCAATTCCGGCTTCGCAAAATCATCTGGTCCGTTGCTGCGCAGGCGGTACAGCCCCTTCGAGTTGTTCGCGTTGACGAATAGGCTATCGTGGGCGAAAAGCAAACCGCGACACTCTTGGAGATCGTTGTTGATCGCTTCCACCTTGGCAACTCGAGTTCCATCGCCGGACAACGTCATTCGCAGCAGCCCCTGCTCCTCCTTCGCGATCACCGCTCTGCCCTGCGGATCAAAAGCGAGACTGACCCAAGAGTCTTCGTCAGGCTGAGCTGAGCGAACCAAATCGATTTCGAATCCGGGCGCGATTGCGAAAGTGGCTGGATTGGATCCGTCCTCGGCGCCAAGGGCTTGCTTCCATTGCTCATAATTGTCGACGGCCGATATTCCCACAGATCGCTTTCGATTGATTAGCAATCTGTCATCGACCTGGCCAAAACTGACGGGCTTCGTTACCGCCCCGTCGTCTCCGACCACTCGCCAACGGTCGTCTGAGGCGATTGTGATCCGGCCGCCGTTAACGTCGAGAATGTCGATGAGAAGAAAGAACGCCGCCGGGCCCGACTCTGCTCGACACCGCACGCGCAGGCTGTTTGAGCCCCGCGCCAACACGTCGGTCAGATCCACATGTTGAATAGGATCATACGCCTCGCTATCCACGATCGCGGAACCATTCAAGCTAACCGCAACGCTTGCGGATTCGCCCAGGCATCGCAAAGTTGCCGATGCGATCGGCTGCCCAACCTCAAATGCTCGCTCAAACAGAACGGTATCGCCCTCAACGCGATGCTCGTTGGGCCAAAGCCAATGTGGCCTCGCCGCCGACGGCGCGCTCGTTCGTTCAGCCGACAACAACTCGTTGGTAAAAACAAGGGCAAGTAACAGGACAAGAGCGAACGGTTCGCGGCGCGTCATGGCAAATCCTATCTCGCATCAAACATCCGTTGAAACTGACCAAAGCCCACTCTCGGCAACATGATCGCATATCGGCGACGCCGACGCGACTCGCCAACCTTCGCCATGGCGGCTTATCTTCTCGGCCTTCCTCGAATCGCCAGGTTTGGCCTGATTGTTCGCCAACCGCTTGGTCGGTAGGTTACAGGTCGGAAGCTGCAGGCCGGTAGCCGATTTGCCTCAAGCACCGCCCTATGGCGGACGAAACGACGAGTGGCGTTGCAAAATGATCAGTGCAAAGGAATAGCTTGTCCCGTATCCGCTAGTGTGAGCAGCAACAATGTCGGCCTACGATGAACCGGTTTGGATGGCGACTGAGGCAGAGGCGAACGGCAGCAATCTGGCCGAGCTGATGCGGCGTGTCGGCTTGTCGACATACGAACAGCTACACGCGTGGTCCATCGACAACCGCGGCGAGTACTGGCGAGCAGCCATTGACGCGATTGGTCTTCGCTTTCGCCACCGCTGGACGACTCTGCTCGACACAACAGCGGGCGTTGAGCACGCAAAGTGGCTCGTTGGCGCCAACTGGAATCTCACAGAGAGCTGCTTTCGCGCCAGGGCCGATTCGGCGGCCGTCATTGAGCCGGATGGGCAAGGCGGCTTGGAGACAACAAGCGTAGGCGAGCTCGACAGCCTGAGCTCACGCGTCGCCCAGTCGTTACAGAACCGAGGCATCGGCGCCGGTGACTCCGTCGCGATCATCTTGCCGATGACGAGCGTCGCCGTCGCCGCCTATCTTGGCGTTCTTCGCTGCGGAGCTGTCGCGGTCGGAATCGCAGAGAGCTTTACCGAGCCAGAAATCGCCACACGAGTCCGGCTGAGCAACTCTCGCTTGATCCTCGTCCAAGACACATTGCAGCGAGGCGCCAAGCGTCATCCGTTGTACGAGCGAATCCAGGCGAACGATGTTCCCGCCATCGTCTATTCGCCCGGCGACGAACCTACGAAGCTCAGGCCAATGGACCAAGCTTGGTCCGAGTTTCTAGTTGGCGAAGCGGACTTTGAAGCCGTACCCTTGGGACCAGACGATCCAACGGGCATACTCTTCTCGTCCGGGACGACAGGTGATCCGAAGACGATCCCTTGGTCCAACCTGTGCCCGATCAAATGCGCGGCCGACGCCCATTACCATCAGGATGTGCACCCCGATGATGTTCTCGCCTGGCCGACAAGCCTGGGCTGGATGATGGGGCCCTGGTTGATTTTCGCGGCCTTGCTGAATCGAGCAACGATTGCGATTTACGATGGCGCGCCGACTGAACGCGGTTTCGCCAGGTTCGTCGAGCGGGCCGGAGTCAGTATGTTAGGCGTGGTGCCCAGTCTGGTCGCTGCCTGGCGAGAAAACGATATCTTGGAGGGTGTCGACTGGAGCGGGATTCGGCTCTTTAGTTCGACGGGCGAATGCTCGAATCAAAGCGATATGGAATGGTTGATGCAACGCGCCGGCGGCCGCCCAATCATCGAATACTGTGGCGGCACGGAGCTCGCTGGAGGCTACATCGCGAACGCCATCCTCCGACCTTGTCGCGCCGCCACGTTCAACACGCCGACGCTTGGAGTTGATCTCGTGGTTTTGGATGAGGACGATCAACCGGCCGATCAGGGCGAGCTGTTTATCGTGCCGCCATGCATTGGCCTCTCCGACCGGCTGCTGCATCGTGATCACCACGCGGTCTATTACGCGGACTGCCCCAAGGGCCCAAACGGCGAGACGTTGCGGCGGCACGGCGACGAGATGCAAAAACTACCGGACGGCTTTTTCCGCGCCCATGGTCGAGTGGATGACACGATGAACCTGGGAGGCGTCAAAGTGAGCTCGGCCGAGATTGAACGCGTGATTAGCGAGACCAATGGCGTAAGGGAACTGGCCGCGGTCGCCGAGACACCTGACCAAGGCGGCCCGAGTCGGCTGGTTGTGTTCGCCGTTATCGACGGCGAACAAAACCCACAGAACCTGCGAGAGAAGATGCAAACCGCGATTCGCAGCGAATTGAACCCGCTCTTCAAGATCGCCGAAGTCGTCATTGTCGACCACTTGCCCAGGACCGCTTCCAACAAGATCATGCGCCGGCAGCTTCGCTCAGCGACGCGATAGAGACTCGCCGCACACGATTCGCGGACCCATGACAAGTGCAGTACAACAAGTACTGAACGACAAGTAAGGCTGAGAAAGAATTTCAGGAGAAAGGCACTCGTGCAAAGCGCAATTCTGATCACTGGCGGCGGAAGCGGATTGGGGCGTTCGCTCTGCGAATACCTCGCCCAGACGGGCCGCCGAATCCTAATCACAGACCGAGACCTCGAGTCAGCCAGGGAAACACTGGCTAGGTTGGGTGAGAACTGCCAGGCCAGCGCACACCGCTTGGATGTCACGGACGAGGCGGAAGTTGCGGCCTTCTTTGAGGCTCTCACGACGCCGGTCGACATTCTGATTAACAACGCCGGGCTACAACACGTGGCGCCGCTGGAAGAATTTGAATCGTCGCGATGGGAGTTGCTGATCGATGTGATGCTCAACGGCGCGGCCCGCATGACGCGATCCGTCTTGCCGATGATGAGGCGCAACCGTTTTGGCCGAATCATCAATATCGGCTCGATCCATTCGCTCGTCGCCTCGCCCTACAAGAGCGCCTACGTTGCAGCCAAACACGGACTGCTCGGCCTTGCCAAGACTGTGGCTCTCGAGACGGCTGAAACCAATATTACGATCAATACGATTTGCCCTTCCTACATCCGCACACCGCTCGTCGAGAAACAGATCGCCGAGCAGGCGGCAGCCCACGGCCTGAATGAGGACGAAGTCGTCGACAAGATCATGCTCGAACCGATGCCGAAGCGAGCATTCATCACGCCCGATGAGATCGGCGCGACGATCGAGTTCCTCGTCGGTCCCCACGCCCTTCATGCAGCTGTGGAGCGCGTGCGCGATCGCATCAACGAGCTGGCGGGGTCGCAGGACGTGACGGCGCGGATCCTCGAGACCCAGCACCGCGGCCGCCAGGGCTTGAAGGGCGACCCGGACGACATTGTTCTGGGGTTGCTG
>CAZWOU010000055.1:0-5126 GCA_964635375.1 uncultured Pirellulaceae bacterium
TCGCAGGGGCCAGTGGCGGATGGTTTAGCCTTGCTTTGTCCCGACGTTGACGTAGGTGTGCACGTGCGGTGCGCCTCGGAAGTGCCAGACGAAACTAGGACCTTCCACTCGCCAGATATCCCACACCTTGTCGTCGTTGAGATCACCTTGCTGGTAGAACGCCATTCCTAGCTTGTCGAGTCCTCCGCCCTTCTTCAAGACTTGCAGAACTTCATCCACATCGGCTTCGCGGTAAGGAGCCAAACCAATCTTGATGGTTTGCTCAACCAGTTCTTTTTGATCGCTGCTCAAGTCGCCGACCGAGACGCCGGGGAATTGGCCCGCTTCGCCTTGCAGCGGAACTTCGGATTCCTTCGGCGCCTTTTTCAAGAGAGCTTGCTGATGGTGTTTCTCGTCGAGCGATTCGAAAACTTCGTTCGCTTTCTTGGTCTGGTAATGGAACAAATTGCGTTCGGGTTTCCCTGCGCTGTGGCCGTACACGATCGGTCCGCCAAAAGCAACATTCTTCGTCGTGTTGCCGTCGGCGCGCAATGTCAAATGTCGCCCTGTGAGCACCCACTGAAAGTTCCCGGCGCCCGGCTTCCCAAAAATGGCCATGGCGTAAGCGCCCAATCCTCCGGCGTCATCTTTCATCTGCTGCTCGAACCGTTTGAAACCGTCTTCGCTGGCGACGCCCCGAATGATCCGAACGACGAGCTCGCGTTGGGCCTTAGTGTAGAAACGATTTTCGAGTCGAGGCTTCGTGATGTGCCAGTTCGGATTCACCTTGGACTGCAACTGATGACCAAACTCGAAGCAGATCGTCCCCTTCTGTTGTGGCGAAAGCGACTCGTACAGTTCGCCGACGGTGGTCTCTGCCACAGCCATCGATGGCCCTTTTTTCTTGCCCGCGAGAGCTGTCTGAGCCGCAGCGGTTGCGACAACCGCGGCGGAGCCAGCTTTGACAAAGGCTCTGCGATTCAGCGAAATGGATTGGTCTGTGGACGGCGTTCCTTCTGGGCGATTCATTCTGTGCTCACTTGTTTTCAGATTGCAGTTCCGTCCACTAGATTTGCCAGCCCCGGTTTGCCGGTCATCGTTGCCGAGAAACGGTGAGCGCGAGAGGTCCAGAACGGGGGCTGCGGTGGACAACTCGCTGTATTGGAAGTTATCGGCGTCACAACTGCAACCAAAAATTCACGCCGGATCGAAGCAAGACCGCAAGAATCGCGGAACTGAGCTTCTCAGCGAAACGAAACGGTCAGTAGATCAGCGAGTAGCCGAATCGAGCGGTGGCGCCGGTGCCGAAGACGCCGGAGCCGTGGACAAGGTAGTTCTTATCCGTCAGATTCTCCAGGCTCAGCGAAACTAGATGTTGATCGTGCTGTCCGTACGCTCGGCCCAAGCGAAGATTGAGCGTCGCGTAGCCAGGCGTCCCGCCGATCGGAATGCGTTCGTCGCCCAGGTCGCGAACCGGGTCCAGCCGGTCTTGTCGACGAACCATCCAGGTGTAAACGTTGACGTAGCCCGACCCCTCCCGCCATCGCAGCCCAAGAATGCCCTGCGTAGGCGGAATCCGACTGAGCGGCGAGTCGGTGACGAGATTCTCTCCGTAAGTGTACCAACAGTTTCCGTAGAGGCTCCAGTTCATGTCGAGCGCTAGCTCGCCTTCGAACTCAACTCCCTGAATGAACGAATCCTGGTTGTCGCGACGAAACTGATTGGCGCCTGCGGAGATCGGCACGATGTTGTTGTTCAAATCATTCCAGAAGACGAATGTCTGTGTCTTGAGCCCCGCATAGTCAGTCTTCAAGCCAACTTCGTAATTGATCGATCGCTCGGGGATTAGATCCAAGCTGGGAAGGTCCATTCCGCCCTGCAGCACGTTGGGGTTATTCGCAGTTAGCTCGTCCAGGTTAGGCGCTCGGAATCCTTCGCTGACTGAACCGACAAGCCGGACACACGGGCTCAACTCATAAGTCATCCCGGCATGGGCGATCCAGTCATTGTAGGAGGGCGAGATGAAGACGTTTTGGACGCCAACCAGGGGAGTCGCGCCGGCCTTAATCCGCTCGTAGCGGATGCCTGCCTGAGCCGTCAACCGCTCCAGCACACGCGTGTCCGAGTTCAGGAACCAACCGAACCGATCGTAATAGGCGCCGTCGGGAATGATCGGCCCCGAAGCCGATCCCCCGAATCGCGACGCGACGTTATCGTGGTACCAGTCGACGCCGCTAGTCAACCTGGCATAGCCAACCTGTTTGCTCGAGACAATATTGAATCCGGTCGTTTCCACATCCGTCTCTTGAGAACGGGATGTGGTGGGAAACCCTCGTTTCTGATTATCGCGTTGACGGTGGTACGAACCGGTGATCGTCAATGCATCCGACCAGGCGAACGGATCGACCGACTGGTATCGCAAGTAGGCCAGGTCGCGTTGTTGAGGGTCGAAAAAGCGGGCGCCGCCAAATGAGTTGCTGTTATTCCGGTCGCCGGGAAATCCGGGATACCGGTCGCTGCGGATGACGTCCTGCATTTCGTGATGCTGCAGAGCGAGGGTGAGCATTTGCGAATCGTCGAGCAGCATGTTGAGCTTGATGTCGCCCGCGTACTGTTCGTAGTTCGTGCCGGGCTGGCGCCCAATCGCGTTCCAGCCCGTATCCAAATCGCGGACGTTCAGCATCGAAGCGCCGCCAAACGCGCCAACTCGGCCAACCCACCCCTCCACGTTGACGCGAGTGTAGGGTGAATTGTTGGCAGTGTTGAACGTCTGGTGAAACTCACCGCCTTGGTAATCGCCGCAGCACGAGTTGAGTGTCGACGGTGAACGCGTGACGAGATTGATCACGCCACCGATTGCGTCGGATCCCCAGAGCACCGATCCGCCGCCCCGAAGCACTTCAACATGGTCGATTGCGCCTGGGTCAATGGTGTTAAAATACTGATTGGGCCCGAAGCGAAAGACTGAGTTATTCAGCCGAATTCCGTCGACCAGGATCAGGACTTGCTGCCCGGTCAGACCTCGCACGAAAGGCGACGCTTGTCCGGCGCCCGTGCTCTGCATCAGAATGCCAACTTCATTTTGCAGCGCGTGAAACATGTCGGGCGCCAGTTTCTCCTGGATCTTCTCCCGACCAATCAAATCAGCTGCAAAGGGAATATCGAAGATGTTGCCCGCACCGCGAAATACGCCCGTGTTCTCCCCGAAGCCGTCGTCCTGCCCAAGCCGCTGATCAAACAGTCCGAAACGGCCAAGATCTTCGTCGCCACTGCCCGATTCCGGCGCCACAAGAGGCTCATCGGGCTCAACCACAATTGGCGGCAGCTCTCGCTCTTCTTGCCCCCACAGGGTACTCGGCACAACAACAGCGATCCAAAGCAACACGAGGGCAGTCGCGCGTTGTCGAAGCCGCCTACTATGCCGCCCAGTCGCCATTGTTCCAAAACCCCGTTTGAGAAGGTAGTCTTTCGACTAAGGCAAAATCGACGCCTCACGACCCTAATCTTCAGATCGATCGTCGCAACTGCCAGAGTTTGCCTAACCGGAAAAGTCGCGTTAAACACAATTCGAACAGGAGGAGGCTTCGATGTCGGCTGAGAATCAGGTGGCTTTGGTTACGGGTGCGAGCAAGGGCGTTGGCCGTGGTATTGCTGTGGGACTGGCGAAAGCTGGCTGGTCGATTGGAGTCAACTATCGAGCCGACTTAGAGGGCGCCCAGCGAACGGCCGACCTGGTGCGCGAGCAGGGCGTGCAAGCTTGGCTGTTGGCAGGCGATGTCGGCAACTCGTCCGATGTGACCAGCATCTTCGAACAGCTCGACGCCCAGGCGGGACGGCTCGATGCGTTGGTAAACAATGCTGGGGTGCAGACCTGGGCGCCGCTGCTGGACCTGAGCGAGGAAGACTTCGATCGCACCATTCGAACGAACTTGAAAGGCTGCTTCCTCTGCACCAAGCAGGCAGCTCAGCGAATGGTCAAGACGGGAGGCTCGATCGTCAATATCGGCTCCGGCGCGAACAAGACGCCCTTTCCCAATTTACTGGACTACTGTGCCTCGAAAGGCGGCATTGACCAGATGACACGCGTGTGTGCGGTGGAACTGGGCGCCCACCAGATTCGCGTGAACTGTGTGGCTCCTGGGGCGATCGAGATTGAGCGCACTCGGGAGGAGGACCCAGACTACGCGGGCACATGGGGCGGGATCACGCCGCTCGGTCGTGTCGGCCAAGTCGACGACGTTGCCGCCGCGGTCGTCTTTCTCTGCGGCGAATCGTCTTTGTTCGTAACCGGCCAGACTTTGTTCGTCGATGGCGGGCTTTGGACCCAAGGCGTCTGGCCGTATGATCGCAATAAGGAATGACCGGGCTGAAGGGGCTGCAGCGATTGTCCGATTCGATGTCGAGACGTTTCTAACGGTCGCAAATTGCTTCGCCCCAATTGGCGAGCTACGTTGGTGGGCGAGGAATGGACTCTGCGCCGCTTGGGCGTGCAAATGCATGGCCCGCCCGCCACCGCGTTCCCTCCAGGTGATTCCATGCGTTCGATTCTCACGCTTGCTGTTGTCTTCCTGGCCGTTTCTCTCGTTCAGCCGTGCCAGGCGGAACGCGGCCCGTTGTTCGGCGCCCGTCGGGGCCCTTGGATTGCCTACCGTTACCCGCTCTTTCGAGACGGTAATCGGCCGCAGCATGTCCGCGATAACGCGGGCGACTATTACCGAGTTAATGACGGGCGCCAGTGGTACCCAAAGTACTACGGCGGCTTTCACGCTCGTGATTTCAACGCCATAGGGACGCCGCCAGGCGACCGCGGTTTTCGCGGCAGCGCCTGGTAGACAGTTCGTCGATATCAGCGAATTCAAGGCGAAGTTACTTGCCCCTGGCCGTTTCCGACGTACGTTTTCCATTGGGGAAACTAAAACTGTCGGCAACTGGGAGTTTGCAACTATGGTTCTAAGCGTGTCCGCCGTTTCGATGACAAATCATGTCGCGTCTGCAGCGGGGGGCGATGCCAAACCGACTGATGATCAGGTGGCCGTCGCCAAGCTGAAAGCCGATATTGGTACGCCGCCTGCGGATGGGATCATCGATATCGGCGACTTGCCCGACGGAATTATCGACATCGGCGACTTGCCAGGCGGAATCATCGA
>CAZWOU010000055.1:5226-36073 GCA_964635375.1 uncultured Pirellulaceae bacterium
GCGACTTGCCCGACGGAATTATCGACATCGGCGACTTGCCAGGCGGAATCATCGATGTTGGCGACTTACCCGACGGGATCCTTGATATCGGCGACTTGCCAGGCGGAATCATCGATATCGGCGACTTGCCGGACGGGGTTGTGCGTTACACGTCTGCTGGCGGCGACACGTTCGATCTCTCACCGCCACAATAGTCGCGCTCGCGAAGCATGCCGAGTGTATTGAGCTTGCCGGGTATGATGTGGCCGGCTGATCGAATCGCCACTCGATCAGTCGGCATTCGAGGCGCCCCTACTACACGGCCTCCACTACATGACTGAGAAGTAGTTCTCCGCCGCCGCGTCAAAATACTCGGGCCGCAGTTCCAGCGGGTATTCCATATAGACACAAAGATCGTGGACCTGCTGCAGCAGATCTCTTGGGTGGCAACAGCGGAATGCCCGTTTTTCTTGGAGATAGTGCTTTTCAATCATTCCGCCGACGGCCGCCTCGTTGTACTCAAACCCAAGGATGGGACATATGATCTTGAACAGCTTGCGAAACTCTTCCTCGGTCGGATCGACGACTTCAATCTTGTAAGGAATTCGCCGTAGGAAGGCTTCGTCGACAAGGTCTCTTGGCTCTAAGTTGGTAGAGAACACGATCAGTTGATCGAAGGGCACCTTGATCGTCTTTCCGCTCGCAAGATTGAGATAGTCGACGCGATCTTCGAGCGGGACGATCCAACGATTGAGCAGTTCGTCAACGGGCATTCGCTGGCGGCCAAAGTCGTCGATCACCAGAGTGCCGCAATTGGCTTTGAGTTGGATCGGCGATTCATTGATGCCTGTCGCGTTATTCAGCATGACCTCGAGGTAGTCCATGGTCAGTTCGCCGCCGACGATGATCGTGGGGCGTCGAATTCTAACCCAGCGATGATCGATCTTCTTGTCTTTCAGCAGCCCGCCTTCGTCACCTAAAGGCGCCTCCTCATGGCTCATGGGATCAAACAGCCGCATGATCTCGCCGTCCATGCCGATCGCCCGAGGTATCCAGATGTATTTGCCAAATGCGCTTGTGACGCGTCGAGCGATTGAGGTCTTGCCATTGCCCGGCGCGCCGAACAAGAACATTCCCTTACCCGAGTTGATCGCGGGCCCCAGGCGCCGAAGCATGTTTGGGTTGATCAGCAAGTCCTTGAAAGTCCGCTCCAGGTCGGCGTTGGTCGGATGCTGCTTCGTAAGCGATTGGGCGTGCACGCTCTTGATATACTCGCTAAGGACAACGGGCGCCGAGCCAAAATACGTGCAGTGCTCGACATATCGACGCGCCCGCTCACGGCCCAGATCCGTGAGTTGGTAGATGTAATCGTTCATCGGCGCTGTGCCGCGGTAGACCAGCAGTTGATCAAACTTCAACTGTCTCAGAAGGTCCTCGAGCAACACAAATGGCAGTTTCGTCTGCTCAGCCACCTCGCGTCCAGAGGCGTCCCCTCGCGCGAGCAAGTACTTAAGCAAGAGCGATTCGATCTCAGTGTCGGTCAATTCCATTTGCCGGAATGAAGACGGCTCCAAAGGAACAAACTCGGTATCGACCGCCACATTCTGCTCTTCTGTAGGCGACGTCCCAGTCAGCTGGCCTAGCCGTCCGAGCAATTCGTCTAACTTGGCGTCCTTCGCCTCTGGCGGGCCGTCTCCCTGGGATTTGGCGGAGGGCGCGGGGCGGGGCGACTGGGCAGGCACTTCACTCCAGGCCGACGGATCGGACTCGTCCGCCAAGCGGGAGAGCAAGCCGTCATTAGGTGAATTCGTCATAGTCAAGCTCAACATTGAGGGGGAGGCAGCGACCCAGCGAGGCCAACACGTAAGGGTGGAGCCGAACAAAAAGGGGCCCGCCTTGTCTCGCGATCGAGACCAACGCAGTCAAAAGTGGTGGGCCAACAAAAGGCTACCTTGAACGGCGCGAAAGAGTGCCGAATGTGACGGCGCCAGCCAGAACGGAGCCATCAGTCGCTTGCCTTAGACCGCCCAAGACGAATCCGCCGAAAAGGAGGATTGCAGGCCCTTTGCGGCTTTGAGGGTTGGCTACGGCAATACGGGTTGCCCGGCGTTTACCGCTTGCATTTGAGCCGAATTGCCATGCCCCGCCCTGGCCGAACTTCCGTGGCCTCGCGATGGCGTGCGGAGTTGCCGTGTCGCCGCGCCAGCTTGGCGGTTGTTGGGAATCGTCGCTTCGAATGAGGTGTTGGAAATCGCCTGCTGGGCGTCCTCTTCGTAACGGACCATATGGCCGCTAGTAGGCTCGAACGAATCATCGTGAGCATTTCGAGCGAACGACTCGATCGCGTTGCGCGCCTTTTCATGAGTCGGGTCGGATTCCAACGCCATTTGGAAGCACTGCATTGCGGCTTCGTCGTTGTTGTTTGAGGCGTAGATGAAGGCGACGTTGTACAACGCGTCGGCCTCGCTGCCAGCCATCGCGAACTGTTCGAACGCCTCGTCCATCCGACCTTGCTGACCGACGACCATTCCCAGGTTGTTATGGAATCGCGGCTTGTTCGGTTCCAGTTGGATCGACTTTTGCAGCGCACTCTCCGCCTTGTCCAACTTGCCTTGCAGGTAGAAGCAGAACCCCAGGTCGCTAAACAACTCGCCGTTTCTAGGGTTCAACTGAATGGCTCTTGCATATCGTTCTTGGGCGCGAGTGAATCGTTTCTGATTGTCTGCGACCACGCCCTGTCGATGCGCGACCTGCCAATTGTTGGGTTCTCGCACGGCAAGTTCTTCATAAACCGCGGCAGCTTTGTCCCAATTGCCAGCCTCCTCAAGACCTCGCCCCCGCGCGAGTTCCGCCTCGACGCTCGCCTCGGTTGTCGCCTGTGCTTCACTGCCAAACCAACTCGGCGCCGAGAACTTCCGCAACGTCGAGCATCCAGTAGTCCAACACAAGGTGGCGACGACCAATGCCCCAGAGACGGATTTGCGGACGCGATTCATGGTGCAACCCTTTGATCTGTGTACTCGTGGGAATTGCCGATGCCTGGTCCCAGGCGTTATCGGTACATGCCGCCGCTTCCGCCAAACCGTCGGCCAAATCCGCCGCCGGCGCCGCCAAGCATGCTTCCGTAGGCCTGCTCACCTTCCGACGCCGTGAACCCTTCGGCGAATGCCGGCGCGATGACGATTCGATTCTCGACGTTCGGCAGGCCCATTCTGGCCAAGTGTTCGACTACTGCGTGGCGACGCGCTCGGTCGAGCCGTGGCTCGGCGTTATGCTGTGTCTGCTCAATCACGATCGGGAACGGAACGTGCTCAAGCCGCAGGGCCATTTGTTCGAGATGGCGTTTCGCGCCGGGCGCCAGTTCGGCGGTGTCCCCCTTGAATTCGTGATCGTACATCACAAAATCAGCCGCCTCGGCGTTGGTCTGCTGAGTCTCCCAGTGGGCGTCCGTTACGGCGCCAAGCGGGAATGGGCGGTCGTGTTCCGGCCCCATGTCCAACACTTCGTGATAGGCGCATCCTGAACTGAGCAGCGCACATAGGCTGGCTAGGGTCCACAAATCTCGTTTCGACAACATTGCCATTCCCCCTGGGTCTCAGGATTACTTTTTGTCTTGAGCAGGACGAGCGTCGTTTCGTTGCCGAAACGAGCGCCCGGAGGTCGCTACTGTCCGTGGCCAAACGGTCCGGAGATCATCGACGAACCACCGGCGCCATAACGTCGTTTGAGCCGAGGCCAGATCGTACTGCGGTATTCTCGCGTTGGATTGCCCTCGATCCGCCCGTGCCAGTAGAACTCCTTGTTGGTCGCCTCGGTCACATCAAAACCGGGCAGGGGAGGGACCTCTTCGGGATCCATCGGGTGCACCAGTTCCGGCGTCACAAGGATGATCAACTCGGTTTCATTTCGAGCAGTGTCTCGAGTGCCGATGATTTTCTCTAGCCAAGGCAAGTTGCCGGTTCTCTTGGCGGTCAGAGACTCATCCAATAGCCCTGCCACAGCAAGCGTCTGCCCCTCACGCATTTCAACAGTGGTTGACACCGAACGAACCTGCAGTCCGGGCGTGCCTCCGACCTCCAGGTCGCTGTCGATCTTGCTGAACTCCGGAGAAACTTGCAATCGAATTCGGTCCTTATCAATCACCGTAGGTAGGAAACTGACGATGGCGCCGAACGCTCGGAAGTCCGTTGTGACGGCGCTAAGCCCGCCGGTTCCGACAACGGTCGGCACGGCAAACTCGCCACCCGCGACGAATGTGGCCGAGTGGCCGCTCAAAGTGACGAGCGTCGGTTCGGAGACAACGCGAACGATGCCGTGTTGCTGCAGCCAGCGGAACCCGATTTCAACTTCTTCCCGGTTAATCTGTCCCAGCAGCGCGGGGCTCGACCCGGCGCCCGTATTGAGGAGGGAATTCAGCAGCAATGCGCCTTCATTTCCGTTGATGCTGATGTCGGTTTCCAAGTCGATGCCAGCACCCCTCGCCGCCGATCGACTCAGCTCGGCGATCTTGACTCGCAAGGCAACTTGCTGCACGCCAGGTATCTGAAGCAGGTTGATAATCTGCACTTGGCCATCGGTTTGCCCGCCATCCACACCCGGTCCTAAGACGCGAGCCACAGCCCCGGCGCCAAGTCCGCCTTTGGAGTTGGCAAGTCCCCCGGATTGGGCGCGAATGATCGCCATGATCTGGGCCGCCTCGGCCGCGCCTTTCGCTTGACCGCGAACAACCAACTTGTCTGCAACCAGAGTCAGTCGAACTTTGCTGTTGGGGAAGAAGTCGGCGATCAGATCTTCCAAGTACTGATACTTGCGTTGAATTCCATCGTGGTCTTTTGACGAAGGCTGTACCTCGATCAGATAAGTCTGTGGGTCGCTCTCGTCATTCTCAAACCAGAAGGTAACTTGGGTCGCGCCGATACGTTTCCCAATGATCGAAACTTCCCGTGGAGTAAATTGCACGATATCGACAACGGTTGGGTCGACGATGGCAGTGCGAAAAACACCAGCTTTGCATTTGAGCAAACGACTGCGTCCCGTCTCGACTGTAAGCCGACCCGCCTCATCAATGATCTCAAATGGAGCGTTGGCTGGCAGATCTCTCCTCGCGACAGCTAGCCTCTCATCGCGCGGCGGTGCTTGGGCGATGCGAAGATCTTCGCTTGCCTGGCGTTGCGCAAGGACGAGTCTTCGTTGCAGATAACGGTCTAGTGACCCACGGTCTTGTGTTGCTTTCGGCGCCATTGGGACAATGAACTTGTGCGGAGCCGCCCGACTTGGCGCGATGGCCTGAGCGGGCAACGAGTGGTTGCGAGACACCGCCTTGACGGCCGTCCTCAGCGGCGACGAAGAAGAAGGCCGACGACCGGCGACAGCCGTTTCAGGTAACGCCGACTGTGAGTTCGACCCAGCCTGCCTCGACCCAGCCTGCCTCGGCGCCTGCTTGCGATGCGTCGGCTTCATGCGGTTCGTCGTCGCGAATGAAGCAACTGGCGGCGTTTCGAGCAAAGGTGTCGCGACTTGGGGCGGGGCGGCCACTCGTTCTTTCGGGGCGGCCGGCTCTTGATTCGCCTGCATGACGGCTCTAGGAGCCGAGTTGCCTGGAGCAGTTTTCGTCCGAGTCGAGTCGGCGGGAGGCAATTCGGTTTGAGCGGCCAGCGCCGGGATTGGCGGAGCGGGTGTGGGCGGGTTGGGTCGGAGTTCCGAGGTTTGCCTGGTGGTGGCAGCAGGCAGGGGAACGGGCAGCAGCAGCGGCGGCTTGGAAGCCGGCTTAGCCGTGAGTTGATTTCGTGTTCCTTGGTATACCGGTCGCTCAAGGCTTGGTCGTGCGCCTTCGCCCAAGGGGTTTAAGGGCGACTTGCGAATCGGCTTGGCGACAATCGTTCTCGCCACGCGGGGCGCTCCGTCAGAAACGGATCTGTTCGCACTCTCGCTGGCGCCTTGCGCTTGTGACGGCTTGAATTGGCTGGATGTAGTCGCTTCCACGTCAATGACCCGGGCCGGTGCGCGGGTGACTGCGTTGGGGGGCGTCAGCTTGCCCTCGGCCCTGTGCGGCGCCGCTGCACCCGCCGTTGCCGGCCGATAACGACTCGACTTCAACGGCTTCGCTGGCGACTTCAACAGGCGCTGGGGTTCTTGTGCCGTCGCGCCCGGGCTGAGGAGATTCGGAGTCGCGGCAAAGGCGTTCTTCTTCGGCGCGATCAAGGGTTGTGCCTGGCCGGTGTCCTTCAGAGGCTTGGGGCGACCCAGAGCAGTTTGGCGCGTCGTCGATTTCAAGAACTGGTTTGGCGAGTAACGACTTTGCGGGAACCGTGGAAGCAGCGGCCGGCTGAGCAGAGAATCGTGTCGCTCTAATTTGTTAATCGGTCGGCTGGCTCCGGCGCGATTCGCAGTGGATTGCTCCTTGGTTGACTGGCTAACGCTTGACTGGCTACCGGCTAACTGGCTTCTGGTCGACTGTTTCGTGGTGTACGGCGTCTTCTTCGGAGGGAGTTGCGGGGTCGATGTCGCCTGGGGCCGAGCGGTTGTCGGCAGAGCTTTTCGAGGCTCTGCCTTGAGCACCTTGCCGCTGGTGCGGATGAAGCCTGCCAACCCGCTCGTGGGTTGACTTCGCGAAGCGTTTGGCGTGTCCTGAGCCGGCTTGGCGTCCGCTTTCACCGCCGGTCGTGTCTTGTGAACTTGACGCCCAAAGTACGCGCCGATTCCACCGTCCTCGGAAAGTCCGATAGCATTGCATGTAAGGCTAGCGCCGACCGCGACCAGAGCTGCGAATCGCAGCCGCGGAACCCTGCGTCGTTCTGAAGCTGAACGCTTCATACATTCCCCCTTCAGCTACGCCATCCCAATTCAAATACTGACGGGCATTGACGCGCGGACTCGAATAGCACCATCACGCTCATTGGATTGAGCACCAGAACGCATCGAGCGCCCGGCGCACCAGGGACGTGGTTGATTGGATATATCGGATCAGGCGAATAGGGAATTGAGAAAATGTACCAATTATTCTAATCACAGAGGCAGAGAGGGTCGTTTCGGATCTCTTGGTTACGCCGCGAATAGCCCAAACCCCGCGCCGCAACACCGTTATTCTCCGCACAAAAGGTCTCAAGTCTGCCGATAAAGAGGCGGGCGGGCGACGCCAACGTCTGGCCGTCACGCACAAAGCGCCTCGCTCGAGGGATCCTGGATATGACCCGCAGCTCGCAACTTAGACGAAGACGCTCGGCCCTGATCACATTGGTCGCGGCGCCAATCGGAGCAGCAGCGACGATAGCCCATGGGCGCGAGCCGATTCGTAGCGTCGCCAATGCTCGCACGCTACTGCCCGATGTGTTGATGTCGCCCAGGCATCGGCAACGAGTGACCCACCGTGGGTGGGAGATCCGCGAGCAGACCTTCACGATTGTCGCCAATCGGGGCGAGGCGGAGGCCCGGTTTGCACAGAAGCACTTTCGCGGTGCATGGGAGAAGATGTCGCGCCTAGCCGACTATTTTGACACAACCCACCGCCGAGTCGGTTTCGCCAACAACTCGACGCTCGTCTTCTTTGATAGTTTCGGGGCCGTCGAGGGCCGGAAATCGCGGAACTACCCGGTCGGGTCGCAATTCGTGATTCACCATTGTCCGTCCGAGGATCGCAGAGAAAGCTCGCTATCGGAATCCGCGATACACCGCGGGGCGACTGCCGCATTCTTGCACGCGAGCGGCTTAGACACCTCGCTTCCCTCCTGGTTCCACGATGGATTACAGCAGTACATCTCCCACACTTTTACCGACAACTTTCAGCAAGTCATTGTATTCGACCAGGCGCCGAGACAGGCGCCGCCAAGCCGTTGGGTTCGATCGAGGTCGCCCGCCGGTCCCGTCGAACTCGCGCCGGGCGCATGGGTGCAGTTCCTGCTCGAAGCCGACGGAGGGCGATATGCATCGTCGACCTTTGCGGCAATGAGCGACCGTTCGGACTCAAGCCGACGATTGTTGCGGCTCAGGCAAAGCCTCACGGCTGACTTCGAGGATTGGCGGGCCAACCCGACCGCCCCGCCGAGTATGGCGATGGCCCCCGTTGGGAGCGCCAAAGCACAGCATGTGCAGGAGGATCTGTTTACGCTCCTTCGCCTTGCCCGTCGCTGGAGTGTCGATTCGGCGTCGCCGGTACGCTCGGCACTGGCCCGGCGGACATCGATGCTGGTGAGCGAATTTAGCGCCGACCAAACACCGCGCCCCGACTCTGAAAGCGACGTGAGCCGTACTGCTCGGCCTGACGAGACGGACATTCCCGTCGCCATCGACATCAATCGCCTGAAGCGGCGGTTCTTGACATCCGCCTGGTCCATCAACTCCCCTGGCGGCGGCTGGTTGGACGAACGGGCAGCCCTCGCCATCTGCGATCGACTTCAGCTTTCCGCTGACCGCGTGGAATTGCAGCATGTCAGAGGCGAATGGACTATTCGATACCGCTGGGATCGCCAGAGTGAACTGGTTGGCCGGTGGCCCGACTCGGCCGACGCTCCGGCCATGATCAGCTTTCGATTTCGCGGCATCGCCAACCGCCAGCCTGCCGTTCTGACCGAACAACGCGGCGAAAAATAGGATGCCGTCCGAGAACATGCCCGGGCGCGGCCACGTTACGCGTGGAAATTGTCGCCCTCAAACGCGAAACGCCCCAGCCCATCGATCCTCTCCATTGAGACGAACCGGAATAAGCAGGGGCGAGCGTGGTTTTTGCCTTGGCCTCTAGTCAGCCGAATAGACTAGCTTGGACGGCGGCACCTTGGCAGCGATCTGGCGGAAGGCGGCGATCAGATCATCCTCCATTTGGGCGACCGTTGTTCCGCCTGGGACGTCGATCCACACACCACTGCCAGCGAACGCAATCGCTTCCATCAGGTCGCGATCCGCTCCGGCGCCGACACTCATCGCGTGGACGGTGACGCCGCCGCGGATGGCCTCGGTGGCCTCCCAGAATGCGTACTGCTTCTTGCTATTGCTGGTCGAGTAGTCGGCGTCTCCGTCACCGTCGTAGTCAGTCCATTCGGCCCAATCCCAGCCGGACGGCAAACTCCAGCCGCTCGGACCTTGATTGGTCTGGCCGTCCGTCATGACGATCATTGTTGGGCGAGCTCCGTAACGTACGTTGCCGTTGTCCGAAGGATCGCTGGGGTCGCCGATCAACAACTCCTTGGCGTCCTTGATGCCGTACCCCATGCCCGTCCAACCGCTATAGTGCCCCGCCTGCTTGTGCCGCTGAATCGTATCGATATCACTGTAGACGTCAGTGATTGGATTGCTGGTGATGTTGACGTACGCATCCCCGTCATCCAAAACAAGCTCGGTTTGGGCATAGCCGCCATAGCTGACCAGGCCGACCTCGTCGCCAAAATCTAAGTCGGTGAGGAAATCCAAGAACAGTGTGGCCCCTTCCTTGATGCCGTGGAACGGATAGTGGGCGGTCCGCCATAAATCCTCGGACTTGTTACTCGCGTAACGACTCTCCTGCAAGTAGTTCATTAGTGTGCGGTAGCCGTATCGTTTGCGGTACGTTCCGTTGAGCCGCTTGACATAGTTGATGTAGCCCAGCCAAAGACTCCGGCTGGTGCTGTAGCTGGGCTTGCTCTTTGGCATGCCGCTGCTGTCTCTGCCCGCTTGGGGGAAAGGATACATGGGGTCGCTGCCCACCATCTGGTCAAGGCCGAGCGTCTGGTAGATCGTCCACCGGTCGCTGCTGCTGACGTAGGTGCCGTAATACGAATCAACTCCACCGAAGCCGCTCGAAGGAAACTTCGATTCACTTGTGCTAGGCCATGTTGGGTTGGCCGCGACTAGCGAGTCCCACATGCCGTCGAGCGTTGCTTCGACGTTCGATTGGCCCAGCGACGAGAAGGACTTCATCGATGAATCATCGTTCATGGACGCGGAGAAGTCGAGCACGAGGACAATGTCGCGCGCCTCGACAAATGCGGCCGCGGAATTTGTCAGCGAGACAGATTCCATACCGACGGCCCAGCCGAAGGAGAGCTTGAGTTCGCCATCCTGCTCTGACAGATCAGCGTTGTCTCGCCGAGCCGTAACTTTCACGACATTGTACGGTTCGGCCCCCCAGATAATCGGCCAAGTCTGGGTCGCGGCGTCATAGGCCCGCTTGCCGAACGTCACGTCGTTGTCTTTGTCGATGTAGACGCCATTAGCGGCCGCCACATCAAACGCCATTTGCCGAGCTTCTGTCACGGCAATTGAGTTGGCGTCGATCGTTGCCTCACCGCCGCTCTCACCGGCCTGTGCAATAGCGCCGCTTATCTCCTGTGACGCGGCCAGCGACGCAGCATCGACAGCGTTCTGCATGTTGGTTTGCGTGAGGGACAAACGCCCGGTATCAACGGCAAATGCAACAAAGGCAAACAGGCCCACAAGCAGAACGGCCGAGAGCACGGTGATTGCGCCTTTGCGGGATTCACCGTCAGCGTCTCGCGGCTTCGCGAACCTCGGTTCAGTAAATGTTCTAGTCATGGCGATTCTCTTGCCTCGGAGCAAAGTTAAGTGGTATGCGGACTACCGTTGTGAATTCGGAAACGCGGACTATTGAATGAGCACGGCCCGTGCGTTGCGGAACACGACTTTCGCGCTCATCGTCGTGCCTTCCCCGGACCAGCCGCCGATCGCCGAATAAGGCACCTCAATTCGGATCTCGAACAAATTCAGATCGTTGTTCGGATCATCCAAGTCAAACTGGGTCGTGTGGTCATCGGGGTCGACGATAAAGACCGTAACATCATCACCGGGCAGCCCGTTGGCCGTCAGGAAATTCTGAATGTCTTGGACGACTTTCCCGTTGGTGGTTTCGCCTTCGCTGAGCATCCCCGTGCGGTCCATCGACGCCAGCCTCGCACCCTCTCGGGCAGCGATGGAAAGCTGATTCTGAACATCGTAGAGACGACTTACTTCGGTCGTGCCAAGCACGATTCCGACAAGCACTGGCGCGATCAATGCGAATTCGACCGATACGACGCCTCGACGTCGCGAGCTGCTGCGTCTTCTTGAATGTCTCATGAGAATGCCTCTTGTGCGGGTCTATTCGTGCCGCATGAAGGACTGCCCACTCAGTTGGGCGCCAACAAGACTTGCGAATGGGAATATCGCGACGTCGTCATAGCCAACCGATGCGCGAACCAAGAACAACTGACGCGGCTCCGCATCCGCCAGGTCGATGTCTGGCATCGCCGCGAACTCGGAACTCGACGTAGGAAGCGTGCCTCCGTCGTCAAAAACATCTGCGTTCTTGACGATGACCGTTAGATGAGAAGTGTCCATAACAGAGGACATTATTTCGCTGACGCGAGTTTCCACACTGGCTGTTGTCGCGCCTTCGGTGGAACCCTGCCGAGATGCTGTTCGACAGGCGTTCTTCAGCATGTTGCTAACCATTTGTACGCGGCCGTATTCAACAATCCCAAAGATGAAGATGAGAAACACGGGAAGCACAACGGCCATTTCGACCATCGTGGTGCCATGCCTCTTTCGCCTGGCGGTGCGGGGATTGCGTGCTGCCTGACTGGTCTTCATGGCCAAACCCTATGGCTAGTGGCGCAGGCGTTTGCGCCATGACTGTCGCGGAGCTCTGCCACTTTCCCGCGGATCCGATGTTTCACCCAATTGAATAAGTAGGTCGAAACAGGCTAGTGGTCAAATCGTCTCGCGAAAATCGGTTCTGATTAACGAGAACGAGCGAGTCGACGGTGGGGTTGCGTCGTGCCGCGCCAGTCGTACGGCTCGAGCATGGGGGCAATGGCTGCTTCTCAGTTCACCCCGCCTGCAACCGACGATAGACCGGTTGCATGGGTTTTCGATTCCGGCGATTCGACTTGCGGGCGTCCCCAATTCCTCGCCAATTCCGCGCCAAGCAATTATTGGGCCCTTGGTGAGTCGAGTGTTCGAGCCCAAAAATCAGCCCAGGAATTCAAATAGCTGGTTTCATCGATAACCACGAGTTTTTCGTCCAGGGACTTTTTGATCAGGTAGAACAGGCAACCGCCAATCACTCTTGTTCTGCTTTGTCGTCCTGATCGTCAAACGCAACTTGTGGGTGTGCATTATCGCCCACGGCCTAATCGACTCCGCTGCCTTCATATTGATTTACCTCGGCGTCGCCGGATAAGAGGAGCAAAAAGGACGTAGCGTCATCGAAACTGAGCCCGAGCAAGAATGAGCTCAGACGCGGTAAGGAGCTGCATGTTTCTCGAGCCTCCTCCCCCTCGTCGACCAAACCAAGATAGAATGATCTCATTGCCCGACCGCGTGGTTCCACATGCTGCACTCGCAACCGGAGATTGTTATGAATCAAACAGCGTGGCTCATAATTAAGGCCTCTTTCAGAGCTCAACGTCCTCTGGTGCGAACGTGGGCGTTGATCTTCATCCTGCTGACCGTTCTCTGCCCAAGACCGCTCGGCGCCGAGCAATCGAAGGCTAGGTTCTTCTCGATCAGGATGAATGACAACATCATTGGCTACGCGGTCGTTGGACGCGAGACGACGCAACGAAACGGAAGGCCCGTGGTGCAACTCAAGTCGGAAACGTCGCTTAAGTTCGCAATGCTCGGCAAGGAACGCAGCACGCTGCTCGATTCGGAGACGCTTATCGATTCAGAAACGCAACGCCCGCTGACTTATCGCTTGACGAGCAAGACCAACAAGGTCGTTGGGCATGTGGAATCGCAGTTTGACAAAGACGTCGTGCTGAACTGGATCTTCGCTGCGGATGTCGAACGTGGCGATCCCACGGAGATTAAGCTTCCTAAGGGCGTCGTGGTGCTTGGCAGCAACAACTTCGCCCATTGGCAGCTACTGCTTGACGCGGCTCGCCGAGAGGCCAAGGACAACGTGGCCACGATTGCTGTTTTCCTACCGGATGGCGGGCAAGTTGAGACGTTCGAGCTCGAACGAGGCGAGGCGGAGGAGATTGCGCTGGCCTCTGGAAAGCGAAGCTGTGTTCCTTGGCGTCTGAGGAAGGCGAACCTCGAGGCTTGGGTCGACGCCAAGACTTATGAGTTCGTCGCCCTTTGGTTGCCTAGCCAAAAAACGAAGATTGAGCTAGCCAACGAGGGCATCGTCAAACTGGCCCAGAAGTCCCGCGCAGAAGAGGTGCTTGCGGGCCACTTTTCCCAGTCCAATGTGTTGTTTGACGACTTTCTCGCCGTCAGCCATATGGTCGCAAAAATCGATGTTCGCGTGATCGGATCGGGAATCGCCAACAAAGCGTCGGTTCTGAAGACCGGGATGCAGGAGTTCGAGGGAACGAAGAAGGTTGATCACGTTGTTGGGGTCGTGCGGATCACGAGCGTCGCGTACGACCCATCGACTTCGCCCGCGTTCCCCACGACGGCCGAGCCGCAGGAGAAGATGGCCCAGTGGCTCGCCCCATCGGATTTTGTCGAGTCGGACGACGCCTCGATCGTAGCTCTGTCGAAACAACTGACCGCGGGCGCCAAGACGCGATGGGAGGCGGTGAAAAAAATTGGGGAATGGGTCTCCGAGGAGATCGCCTACACGATTGCCGACACGCCCTCGGCGCGGCTTGCTCTGAAAAACAAGGAAGGCGATTGTGGGCCCCATTCCACTCTGGCCGTGGCGTTGATGAGGTCTGCGGGAATCCCGGCTCGGCTTGTCGGAGGTCTGGTATACACACCCACATTCGGCGGCAGTTTCGGCCAGCACGCTTGGGTCGAGGTCCATATGGGAGGTTCTGGTTGGCTTGCTATTGACCCGACCACGGGCGAGTTCGCAAAGATGAGCGCAACCCATATCAAGTTGTTCGAAGGAGTTGGCGGCGTCCTGCCAACCTCTATCTCAGTCGAGTCGTATCAGCCGCCGAATCGCCAAGTGAGGGAATTCACGGCGGCCAAGGCCAAACCTATCGCCTGGAAACTGGACAAGCAATACACGTTCAACTTTAGCCAAGGTGACAAAGCTCTGGGCACCGAGTCGTTTACTCTTAAGGCGGTTAAACGGGATGGCAAGCCGGCCCTAGAGCTTACGAGCAAGATCAAGCTACGCATCAATTTTCTCAGTTCGCTTACCAGCGACACCACGCTGGTCGTGGCGCCAAACGCTCTGCCCATTTCGTTCGAACGAGATCTTTCCGCTCTGCTCCAGAAGGTCAAGATCGAATGTGACTTCAAGGATGGGGTTGTGGCGGTTAAGACCAGCGGAACGACCAGCTTGTCTCGCGACGTCAAGATCTCTCCGGGCACTTACTGTTTCGACAACAACCTGATGGGATGCTTCGCGCTGATCTGTTCGCAGCTCGACCTGAAGCCGAGCGAGCCCGTTACGATTCAGACATTCCACCCCTCGTCGCTTCAGATTATCCCACTCACCTTCACCGCCAAACCGCTGGCCCCAATCAAAATTGGTGAGGATGAAGTGGAATGCTACGAATGCGAGGTCATGCCAATCAAGAACACATTCTGGATCAGCAAAGACGGCCGGTTCGTGCGAGCTCAGCAAGGCAACTTGGTGATCGAGCTGAGCGAAGTCGATTGACGTCGTGCCGTCACGGGCGATTGCGGTCGGCTCAGACTAGTTCCTTGACGACGACTCCGTGCTCGGTGAGCCGTATGGGTTGTCCGTTCCGGTCCGGTACGCGTGTGTCAGGATCGACGCCTTTTAGGTGATACATCGTCGCCAGGATATCTTCCGGGCTGACGGGGCGATTCTTCACGAACGCGCCCTTCGAATCAGAAACGCCGACGACGGTTCCAGGTTGGATCCCCCCGCCAGCGAGCATCACGCTATATGCCTGTGACCAATGTCCGCGCCCGCCTCCGCGTTTGAGGTTGGTGATTCTCGGCGTCCGGCCATGTTCGGTCAAGCACAACACCAGTGTTTCTTCCAGCAGTCCGCGTTCCTCGAGATCTAGCAGAAGCCGACTCATCGCGCTGTCGAAACCAGGCAACAGCTCGTCTCCCAAGCGAGAGAAGTGGTTGAAGTGGGTATCCCACGCTGTGTTGACCACCTTGTATTCATCCCAGAAGACGGAAACGAGCGGGCATCCGACTTCCAGCAAACGGCGCGCGGTCAGAACCGATTGTCCGAAGAGCGTCATCCCGTACTGCTCGCGCGATGGCATAGGTTCTCGTCCAATGTCCAGCGCTTGGCGCAGTTTCTCGGAAGTGAGCAGCGCATAGGCCATTCCCTGGAACCGATCGAAACTCTGCGCAGCGTCGCTTTCCCCAAGATGTCGACGTTCCTCGTCGAGTTGCCCCAGCAAGGCGCGGCGTTCGTCCAGTCGGCCGACGTTCATTCCACGCCGCAACTCGGCCGATGTCGAGACTCGAAGCCGACTCTCCGGCGTTATGCCCAGAAAGGGGTCCTTGACGTCAATACCAGCCAATCGGCGAAAGAAGGAGACACGGTTGACCGTGCGCGTCGCCTTCCCATCAAACTCCGTCCAAACTGGGTCGTAACCATTCCCCAAGAAGGCTCCGTAAGGACCTGCTCACCGGCTGAACGGCGCGAAGCGGCTGAACCGGAACGGCAGCCCGATGTTGCGAGGCAGTTCCGGAACCGCGTTGGGGTTGGCTCGGTCCTGGAGATAATCGAGCATGCTTCCGAAGAACGGGTGATGCCGGCTGTCGAACGGATTGGTCTCACTGGAGAAATCGACAGCTGGGTAGCCGGTCAGCGTGTACAGGTTGGAATGGTTGCTGTTGTCATGGGTCATCGAGCGGACGATGGCAAGGCGATCGGTCAACGCAGCAAGTTTGGGAAGCTGGTCGCAGATCAGGGTCCCAGGGACTGACGTTTGCGTGGCGCTCCACTGCCCTCGAATTCCCGCGGGCGCGTCGGGCTTCGGATCCCAGGTCTCGTACTGCGATGCAGCTCCCTGCAAGTAGACAAGCAGCACTCGCTTCGCTCGGCCAAACGTGGAGGCAATCGTTCGATCGCTCCCCTGCAACTGGCGCCCTGACAATTCCGCCAAGCTCAACACTCCGCCAAGCGCGCCCATGCCCAAGGCTGTGCGGCGCGTCACTTGCTGAAGCGGCTCTCGGCAGCCAGGTTTCTCTAACACGTTTCCTCGCCTCTCAGGCAATAGTGATGCTGCCAGCCGCTCGAAGGGATTACAGAAGTCCCTACCTCGCAGCGAGCCCCCTGAAAATATCATAACCACGATCTTCTTGCCTCGTAGAAACACCCAAGAGGCTGGGCAGCGGGTAGACTGTGTTTCTTCAAACCCACACCCCAGATCGACGGAACTACCCATGCTGACAATCGCCGCTCCAGATTGCCGTCCCAATACGGGCCGGTTGAAATGGCTGACTATTCTTGCCCTGCTCAGCGCCTCGCTGACGTCCGTTGATGCGTATGGAGAAGAGGAAGCGGTCCGACACTCGTTTCTTGGAGTCGGCAAGGCCAACCAAGTGGTTATTGTCAATGAACTGGGCAAGGTCGAGTGGAAACTCGAAATGCCAGGAAGCGACGGATGGGTACTCGCTAACGGAAACGTGCTCGCGGCGATCTACCCCACCGCAGGTTTTCCGCACGGCGGCGTGGTCGAAGTTGAGCGAGCGACGAACAAGATTGTGTTTCAATATAAAGGCCAGCAACGGGAAATAAGTACAGTCCAGCCATTGCCCAATGGCGAGTTGCTGATCGCCGAACTGGGCCCTCAGCCCCGGGCCTTGGTCGTTGATCGTGAAGGAGCCGTAACAAGGTCGATGCCGCTGCAATGTCAAAAGAAGAATGTTCACATGCAGACTCGCATGCTGCGTATGCTCCCCAACGGCAATTACCTGGCGCCTCATTTGCTCGACTTCGCTGTCAAAGAGTACAACCCAAAAACAGGCGTCGTTGTCCAGACTTTGTCAACCGACGACCGGGGTCGACAGAAGAGAGATTGGCCGTTCACCGCAATTCGATTGGCCGACGGCAACACGTTGATCGGCTGCACCAACGGTAATCGGGTGATCGAAGTCGACGCGAAGGGCGCCATTGTCTGGAGCGTAACTAACGAAGACCTAGGCGAACCTCTCATTGATGACGCGTGCGGCGTTCAACGTTTGCCCAACGGCAACACTGTGATCTCTAGCTATCACGCCAAGGGAGATCGCGTGAAGCTTCTAGAGGTTACTCGAGAGAAGCAAATCGTCTGGCGTTTCTCAGGCATGAAGGCCGGTTTCCACCATTTTCAAATCCTGACCACCAATGGAAAACCAGTCAAACCCAACTCGTGGAAGTAACTCGAACAGCGAGGGCTTCGTTCGGCCTGCAACGATCGCATAATATCGCGCCGACGGGATCCTTGGCCCAAACGCCACAGGCTGGTTCTTGGGGGAAGGCCGCTTCCATCAAGAGCCCGCCCATCAATGGGTCATCGCGTAGACGACGATGTTGATGCCAAGTGGATAGGAAACACGTTCCGAATAGCGCTGAAAGTACTCGTGATTCTCACCCTCTCGCTCCCAGCCGTCGCCAATGTCATTGTTGTGGCAAAGTAGCGCCATCAGTCTCCCATTGTCGTCGTGGATGCCCCAGAAGTGCGGGCCTTCGTCGCCCTCGGGGTCGCCGTGCCAATACTCGAATTCATCGCCCCGTTGCCAAGCGAAGATACTGGGAACCTGCAGCTTCCCCTTAAGATCGTAGACGATGTGAAAGATCTCGTGGTCGGGCGCGAGTTCGCGCGGCTCACGGTTTGGGAACACTCGTTTCATCTCGTATTGAACGTGCCTCCAAGCCGCCGGGGCCCAGAAGTCATCGGCCATCAGAAAGCCGCCATTGAGCAAATAGCGGCGGAGGGCCTTGAGTTCGGCTTCGCTCAAACTCATCCGTCCAACATTCGACATATAGACGAACGGGTAGTCGAACAGCTTGTCGTCAGTTAGGCGGAGGACAGTGCCGTTGGGGTCCACTTCCAGCGACGTCAATTGCTGCAAACGGGCCGAGAAATTCCAATCGCAATCGGGAAAGTCGTTATCCCAATGCCTACCTCGCCGCGCGTAACCGTTGGAATCGTATTGCACGCGCGCGAAAGTAAAGACATCGTCCTGGAAATCTTCCTCGATGGTCCACTCAGGGTAATCACTGCGTTGAGACGTTCGCGGGCCACGTCGCCCAGCTCCCTGCCTTTGGGCGGCGCACACGAATGCGATGGTTGACAACCCAAGGGCAGCCAACGCGATCCAGGACTTCCTCAGGCAGTGGATTCTGCTGTGCAAGTTCGACGTCCGTGTATTCAAGAAGGCGCTGCTTGGTTGGCTGGCTGCTCAGTTGACTGGCTGGTCGTCGCCCGAGCGAGGATGTTGGGGGAGAGGCGTTCTGGGTTGAAGCGTTGGGCGCCTTTCTTGGTCGAAGCGATCACCTTGGTTGCGCTGCTGACCGCGAGGAGGTCCACCGCCACCGCCACCCGGAAAGCCCCGATCTCGAAAGCCGCCGCCTTGAGGACCGCGGCCCCCGAACTGCGGCGGCCATCCGATCTCCTCCGAGGAGAGCTTGCCGTCGGCGTTCTTATCGAGCCGCTTTAGGGCTGCGACCGCGTTGTCAATTTCCTTCTTCGAAAGCTTGCCGTTCCTGTCGGCGTCAAGAGCCGTCATCAGATGAAAACCGGACGGGCCGCCGAAACCCCGTTGCTGGCCGCCGAAACTTGGTTGTTGGCCGCCGGGCTGTCGCCGATTCGTCGGGTTCTCGGGTCGTTGAGCGTAGGCAAACGTCGCCATGGATAGGACCAGACCGATACAGAATAAGTTCTTGATCATCTTGCAGGCTCCTCGCTGGCGGCTTGCTTCCGCGGCAAAACGGATGGCTCTGGAACGGGCGGCGCGAAGACCCAGGGTCGGGCCTGCTTGATCACCAGTCGCCCCCGCTTGGTAATCTTGAACTCGATCTCCATTGCAAAATTCTCGTCTTCCAAAGTCGTTCCATAAAGTCTTGCGAACTTGGCGTGTACGTCGCTTAGGTGGCTTCGCAGCTGCTTCAGGTGGGCGGCGGACAGCAGAGGCTTGCCCTCCGGGGCGCGATTTGAAGTTCGCATGACTTTGACATTTGTGCTCTTCCACCAATCTAGCAGGATTTCCTCCGGCACCGACTCTTCATCGGGATTCGTGACCAGGTCTTCGCCGACCTGAGTGTTGACGTAGTAGTTGCCGTAGGTCTGATACAAAATGTCGGTAGTGACCGCCACGCCATTGGCCGATTCGCCTTGATAGTTGGGGTGAACAAGCACTCCCATGGCGGTCTCAAAATGGTCGACGCGATAGAATTCTCGCTCATCAAACGCGCGAAACGTCCACAAGGTGGCGTAGACCTGTTTGATCGTTGTTGAGAGGTGTCCTTCGTCAGGGCGGTGGGTGCGCGAGCCGTATAAGCCCGCGCCGCTGAAGCCCGGCAAGTCTTCGTTGTTGGTGCTCGAACGACAACGCAATGGTGTTCCTTGAGGAAAGGCCTGTTGCAACTCGGCAAGCGACTGCATCATCCAGTCGGGCATCCGGCCCTTTTGGATCAGTTGGCGAAATTCCTTCAACTTGGCTTCCTGAGTGTCGCGGTCTTCGCGAAATTCAGGATTGTCGAGCAAAGCCCGCGCGTGGGCATAGAAGTCATTATGCTTCATGAACTCGTCATAGAGATAGAACGGAATGGCGAACCCGTTGGGCACTGTCTCGTCTGGGAACCCGAAGGTCCGCATCGTTGCGACGTTGGCCGCCTTCACTCCGACACTGGTTGAGTCCTTGAATCGAATGTCGTTAAGAGGACGAATCTTCTTAGCGGCGAGGTCTCGTCGTGGAACTTGTTTCTCTCGAGGTCGGAGTGCTGCGAAATGGGCGTCCACTTCTGCTGTCGTTGCTTCGCGCAGATCGTAGCCGTCCAACGTGACGGCATACGACACGTACTTGCCGATCAGCGGCTTTATCGACGCGTCCTCGGCGGCCTTGGTGATAAACGCGTTGGGTACGTGATCTTGGATAGCGCGCAAATTGACGTGGGAAAGGGGCGTTTGGCGGACTTCCGTAATGATCCCGGCCACTCGCGGCATCTCGTTGGGCAGTGTCTTGTAGAGCACAACATCGCGAGAATTCGGACGCTCATCGATCTTCATCACTCGCAATCGGCCGAACGTTCGCCCAAGGTTCAGCGGTAGGTAACCGATCTCGGTGTTACTGAGATCTTCATCCAGGTAGACCGGGGGACCGGCGCGCTTGTAGAGGTCTCTGTCCGCATCGTATCTTGCCAGTGCTCGCGAGCCCCGCGGATAGTATCCAATCCTGCCGTCGAGCATTGGCATCTTCTTGAGCAACTCGTCCAGACAAAGCCTCACCATACTGTGTTCGTACGAATCAAATGGTTCGAACTCGAAAGTGAAGAGACCAGGCTCGCCGTTGGGCGAATTCAGCATCGGGCGATAGACCAAGACACCTTTCATTTGGTCGGAGCCGCGTCTCGCCAGCCCTGCAGCCTGGGCGAACTGGTGATGGGCGCGGTGGGTCTTCGTGTTGATGAAATAGAGTTGCCGTTTCTCGGTCGAGGCGCCATCGAGCGTAAACTTGACAAACTCCAGATCGATCAAGAAGGTGTCAGCCCTCAAGTCTTCGCCTCGGTAGGCAAGCTTGTGGTAAGTCGCCAGATCGGGAATCGCGGCGACGCCGTCGCGGAACGGCAATTCGGTTGGCGCCAAACGCTCGCCACTGCCGCCGGAGTTGAAGCCGCCGCGGCCAGGCCCGCCCCCCGGCCCGAAACCACCAGGCCCGAAACCACCAGGCCCAAAGCCGCCGCGTGCAGAGCCGCCAGGACCTCCTTGGGGCCGCAGTTCCGTCCCAGCGACCTCACCGTCCTGGTTCTTGTCGAGCGTGCGCAGCGCGGCGGGAGCGTTCTGCAATTCTTTAGCTGAGATCTCACCATCTTTGTTGGTGTCTAACGCTGCCAATACGGGAGGAGGAGGTGGTTGGGGAAAGCCGCCCCGACCGCCTGAACCAGGCCCTCGCCCGCCACCTGGCGGCTGGTTGCCTTGCCCTCGCGAGCCGGGCGGCTGCGACTGCACGACCAGAGACGAGCCCGCTATACCGACGACCAATACCAACAAACCAGCTAGAATCCGACGCATTCGGTACTCTCCGCTAAGTGAACGATTGCCGCCCCCGCGCACGAAACCCCATCCGCTTCTCTGTGAAACGCAGAGGATTGGTATGAAACCACAGCCTGGACGAGGAATCTCGAATTAATTTGGGATTTCTCGAAGCTTATTGGCGAAAGCGCCTGAGACCGAGTTGATGCTGGTCGTCACGACATCTCGCGGGCTTCGCATTCCCGCTCGCGCGAGAGCATCACGCCGAGGTCTTGCAGACAGACCAGCAGCGCCTGGGGATCGATGTGGCGATCCGGCGTTAGCAGGCCGCGATCGCTGACGGCGCCTTCGGCCAAGCGTTGTGCGACCAGCACGGCGGGTATCACGGGGATAAGATAGCCGTGGTCGCTTGCCGTCAGAGCCACTAGAGTGACGTCTCCGCGTTCGTCTTCAATCTCGTAGCCCAGCCCTCCCGCCGAGTGGCCCAAATAGCGAGACAGCGGCAGGCCCCAGCGTTGGCACTTGTCGATCACCCAGCGTAAGAGGGGGAACCGCGAGGCGACGCTGAAGACGAGATTGAGACCTGTGACGTTCGTGTCGACGAAGAAATTGGCGGTCTCAAGCGTGGGCCAAATCCGTGGCAATGTGATCGAGTCGGCCGATTCGAACAAGTGCCCTGTGACGGTCCCCAGGGGCTGGGGAAACCGAAAACTCCGCGACAAACGCCAACCTGGTTGAGACACGAGCGCATTGTCGTCAAACAGGCGAATCGAACGACCAACCGAATAGAACAACGACGCCGCGGTCGCTTCCACCGCCGTGTACCGTGTGGCGGGTACGAGAATCCCGGTAACCCGAACCGGGTGTTTGACTTCGCTTGCAGCGATCATTGCAACTGAAACTGTCGACACGCTGCTGCACGCGGTGAAGACCTTGATGCCGGCTGCGTCAATGCGGTCTTTCAGGTCGTAGACGGACTCGACATACGCGAGGCTGTCGGCGAGATCGACGACGTCAAACCCGATTTCGATCGCAGCCTCGACGAGCGCGGTCGTTCGTTTTTGAAACGGGCCGACAACATCAATCACAATGTCGCCCGCGTCCAACGCGCCGCGAATCGACTGTTGGTTCTCGACATCGACCACGACGTCGGCGTTCTGCCGACGTGAACCGATCAACGGAGACAGGCCCGCCATCCGCAGTCGCTTCACCGCAACGCCGCCGAAGAAACCGAACCCGCCCAGAACGATGATCCGCCGCATCGGACGCTCCGCATCATACGTGGACATGCTCACTCCGTTTCGCGCTGCTGCGAGTGCGTCAGACCGCCTTGCTGGAATCACAGCCGAAATGGCGTTTCAAATCGTTGGCGTAGGCACAGCCTATTGACTCGCCATTCTCCATCAACCACGCCTCGACGCTGGAAGTCCCAGTGGGCGGATGGTGAGATATCAGCAGTTCTTGCTCAAGCCCCATCAGTTCCTCCTTGGTGAGGACAATGTCTTGCAGCATCCAGCCAATTGGCTTGAGAAGAAACAACGACAGCCAACCTGGGACGCTTGGCATCCACCGCTTGACGCCACACGCTTTCTGCAGAAGCAAGAGATACTCGCGGAATGTGATGATGTCGGGCCCTGCCGCGTCGACCTGCTGATTCTCTCGGCACTCGGCAGCGTCCACGATGATTCGTCCCGTGTCCTCCAGCGTGACCGGTTGAACCCGGCAGTTACCTCCGTTCGGCATCGGAAAGAAGGGGAAACGGCGCAGGAACCAAGCAATGTTGCTCGACAACACATCGCGAGGTCCGACCACGAGCGTTGGCCGAACGATGGCGTAGTTCTCCAATTCGGAACGAATGAAGTCTTCGACACGATCTTTCCCGGCGTAGTAACCAAGATTGGTTCCCCGTTCCGCATTGCTCACGCTGACGTGAACAACCCTGTCCACCCCGGCACTCTTAGCCGCGCCGAGCAACAACTTCGAATTGCCGACCGCCGACTCGAACGTTTGCCCGCTGTAGGGGAGTCGAATCCAATAGGTGTTGACGAACAGATCGGCTCCGGCCAACTCTCGTTCGAGGTGTTCTCGGTCAAACTTGAGAGGTGCGGACGTGATCTGGCCACAGTCCGGCGGCGCATCGCGGTTGGTCAGCGTGCGAACTTGCCAACCCCGGTCTAGCAGCTCTTTCGCAGCCGCTGAACCGATGTAACTGAACGCTCCAGTGACGACAGCTTTTCTCATCGTCATGCCTTTCCGGAAGAGCTAAGAGAAGAAATAACATTCGCGAGCGCAGTGCGGGTGCCTCAAGCGATCTCTTCCCCCGTTGCCAGCCAGAGAGCACACGCCGTTCCAAGTTCGGCCTCGGCCCGCTTCTCGTATTCAATCGATTCCTCGGGGGTCAGTATGTCACGCCACCGCCCGTTGACGCCCTTGTTGATGAACACCCCCGGCCCCGCGTCCCAGAACACACCGCCGCCAACAACGCACTTGGTGGCGTTGGTCTTCATCCACTGGAACGAACAATGTTCGAGGATGGCGTCCCAGGACGAATCGTTGATTGGGATCTCCAGGAACTCCGCGATGCTACGGATCTCGCCAGGCATGTCCCGCTTGAGATTGGTGAAGTGCACATGCTTCACGTTGGGAAGGTTGCGAATTTGCCACCAGCTGCGGACGTTATCCCAGAAGGGCCAGAAGGGATAGCCATCGTGCTTCAACCAATCGCCCCAATATTGTCGAATGTCGTCCGGAGGCGGTCCAATAGGCGGCCCGACTCGCCCCGGAGTATCGTTCAACGCGTCATACCATTTCTGATTGGCGTGAGCGTGATGGTTGTACATACTCCAAACCACGTCGCGGGCGTCGCGACCGATGTAGACATACTTCGCCTTGGGCGAGAATTGCAGCGCATCGACGGGAAGGTGGGTCTTCAGGAACCGCCTGTGAGATTGCGCTTCAACCATCGCGAGCTTTACTTCTTTGGGGGGGACTCGTAGGTCGACCCACGGCGACAGATCCGCGACCTGGAGGTCGGGATCACCGTCGAAAAGAAGTTGGGCGATAATCTGCTGCATCCAGGTGGTGCCCGCCTTCGCATACGTTGCGATAACGATGTCATCGTCGCGGAATACAAAGTCGTTCCAGATTGTCGAGTCGAAGTGATGGTTGTGTAGTTCTCGCTTCTTCGTCGGCCAACTGATATTTCCTGCCACAACATCCTCCAAGCTTGTTTGTGTGCCGCCGCCGCCCAGAATTGTAGTCAAGCGCCAACCCAGCGAAAACCACGCTTGTCGCCAAGGGGCGTCGGCGAAGATAGAGTTGAACTTCGTCGTGCCGAACTCGAGTTCCGACAGTCTGGCTCCTCGCCGCTGTTCATGGCTGCTCGCCACTTTTCAACGACATCGGCTGCATCGATAACTTGTTAGAATGGGCGAGTCGATTCCGCGTCAGAATACCAATCACGCAGAAATGCCTGTGGAATAGCAAGCCATGTCGCACAAGCAAAGATCGACCAAATGGGCAATCAAAACGACCTACACCAAGGAAGGCGTGCCCTACGCTTGCCCCCAGTTCGGCGAACTCGTCAATCTCGACTGTTTTTTCGAGCTTGACGCGCCGCAAGGATCCGAAGGATTTCTGAGCCCGTGTAGTTGCAAAGTTCGCTGTAGCGAGGCCAATCGTTGCCGGGCGTTGAAGGATGGTCGATGCCCTTTGGAGCGCGGCGTAGAGCGTGGCGGCGAAGACGTGCTCAACAACATGGCCGTTTCGGTTCTCGAAGGTGAACGAGCGTTACTGTTGGACGACGACGGCGCCGTCTTCGAAGTCGGCGATATTCGTCCAGACGGTTGTCTGATTTGGTTCGGTTCGACGTCGGTGTTCGGCGATGCGACCAAGTGACGAACGCGCTACAACCGCGGGTCCGCAGCGCCGCGTTGTGTGACTCGCCGTCGTCAAGAACCTGGTGAGGGCGATTGCCCGGGGCTAGAGTACGTGATTCGCAGGGATACATCATTCGTAGTTAAACATCGCAGTCGACCGGCATTCGGCACTGCAGGTGACACGAACCCAATAGGCGGAAAACCCAACTGGAAAGTGGTGCCTCACAGAGATGCCGGCTGCGAGCTTAAAAGTCTTGTAGGGAACCCAGACTGCCGTGCCGTCGATGTCGACTTCCATCGCAATTTCGGCGCCTTTACTCGCTTTCAGCTGGACCGACTTCTGGTCATAACCGGTCATCAGATACGGGTCCGACGCCACTCCCGCTCGGACCAGCGTATTGTTCCAGGGGCCCCCATGGCCGCGGGGTTTCCCCAATTTCCAAAGGTCGTCGATCACGCCAGCCCAAACAGCCGCCTTTTCGTCACTGCTGCGAAGCACTCGCGCATTCGCCTGACCGTTAAGACCGGTGATGAACAACAGACCGAAGTGCGAAGCGTAATCGTCGATGGCCAAGTTGTGGGTCGCGATGGGACGAATCTTCGCGAACCCCTGCGCGTTGCGAGCAGGCAACTCATAGAAAGTCCCGTGCAGGTTAAACAAGTCGCGCTCGGTTGCCACTTCTCGGCATATGCGACCAAGGTCGTCTCCGTATGCATCGTTCTTGGGAAGCCGATAGGTCCGGCCGTCTTCCTTCACGATGGCCGAAGCCCCGTCAATAGTGATGATGCCACGGGGCTGAGCCACGCCTTTGAACAGTTCGTTATTGTCTTTGCCAAGGGTGAGTTCCAAACGGTCGTTCAATTCGTAGTCGCCGTCGCTGGTTCGCAGGCCGAGCACGCGGCGGTTACTGCGGACCAATCCTCTGGTCTTGTGGGCTGCCCCAACCTTGCTGATGGCGGCAAACATTGAACCGTTCTCGGCGGTGCGGTGGTCTCGGTTCCGGTAATGGAAATGAACGACAACCGACTTCGCATCCGAATCCGTCTTCACCCGAATCCAAGCTCCCTTGGCGGATTCAGGAAATATGTGAATCCGTGAATCCTCGACGCGGAATGTCTCGAGTTCGCTCCACCTGCCGTCGCCTTCGGCATCCACTTCCACGGTGAAGGCAACCTGCCTTCCTGTTTCGTGGCGGATCGCCATCGTACGATAGTCGTATCCGGCGAACAGATAGGGATCGCTCCTTTGGCCGGCTTCAACATCATCGTTCATCCAGACCGAACCGCGTCCAAGAACGGTCCCCAACTGATCCAGCGATGCGGAAGCCACAAACCACAAGTTCGAGTTGGACTGAACGGGCGCCGCGCGCGTCGACTTAAACGGTCGGTGGTTGAGAAACTCTTTCTTCGCCGAGTCATCGCAGCCAAGAACCAAACGGTCTCCCCAACGGGCAAAATCAGCTACGACCTTGAGGTAGTTTGAGCGGGGAGCAATCCCGGCGGAGTTCTTGGCGGAGAACGTCTTGGGAAACCGCCAGAAAGTCCCGTGCATTGTGGCAAGCAGATCCTTCTCGCCGATGTCGCGAATCCGCGGCCACTCGGTATTCCAGCCGTGGGCGCCGTCGTAGCTGTGGCTGGCCTTCGGCAAACGATAGGCTCGCCATTTGCCGCCATCCAGCAGCATCAAGATCAACGATCGGTAGTCCCAGCCGAGTGACCAAATCGGATCGGTCTGGGGATTCGCGTTTCCATAGATGCCTCCAGGACCGGTGACTTCCGTGAACTGATTGCGACGGATCAGTTTCCAATCGCCCCCCTCTTGCCACGACGCCAAAGCGCCGGAGAGGACGCTGGGAACGCTTCTAGCCTTGGCGCCATGCTCGCCGTTGTTAGCGTATATCAACGCCCCCTGGCCGGAGTAGAGTCCCTTGCCATGATAGCCTGGCAGTGTCGATCGAATCCCCGTCCCAAGCGCCTTCTGTCCGTTGCCGTCCTTGATGTGCTCGACAATTTCGAGCGTGTTTACGTCGACCGAATAAAGTCCCTCCTCCATAGTCGCAATGTAGATCTTGTTCTCCGGATCTCGCAGATGGCGGGCGGCGCCGGTCAGTCGGCCCGGGATCGTCCGGGGCGAAAGGACGCGCACAGTTCCCTTGGAATCGATCAGGTAGGGACCGATGTTTAGTTGCTCGGACTCGCGATGAATCATGCGATTGGCAGGTGTTCCGCCGACGCTTTCGCGGCGGATGATCTGCTTCAACTCGGGCGTTATCTCGTACAACTGGTCTGACGATCCCAGCGGTTTGTGGGGTGCGTAGGTGATAACCCACAGTCTGCCGGCCCAGGGAACTACCGCCCCCGTACCACACTCGCTCTCGCTGTTGTACATGGTTAGATGGGGATAAACGCCGGCGATGTTCCTCGCGTCTTCTGCTGAAACAAGAGAGGTTAGCAGCACCTGAACCAGGAGAAAGTTACACAGAGATTTCATTGTCGCCATCTCCAAAATAATCGACTCTTCGCAGTCTCGGTAGCATCATCAATTGCCCAAACCGTCGGGAGCGAGCAAGGTCCATTCTGTCATCTGCGAAATCGACATGCCATCAGGGCGTCGCCCAACTGTAGATGAAACGATTTGCGGAGGGTAGCTGAGCTTATCGAGATGTCGTTTGCAACGCCCAAAGACCATCCAAGTTAACGAGGCACTTATTCGCAACGGCGGAGCGAGATTCTCGCCTAACTTCGCGAATACGCTTGACACGTTGATTCCAAGTGACTCCGATGAGTCGAGTGCATTGATTCTGATACTGTCCGTGTTGAAAGCCGATTGCTAATCACGAACACCCGTTCGAGACCCACGGCACGAGGTTTCCCCATGCATTGTCGCTGCCCGCACTGCCACAACCCAATCGAAGTCTTGGACGACTTTCCGCTCTCGGAAATCAACTGCTCGTCCTGCGGCAGCAACTTCAGCCTCGTCAGCAATGAAACAACAGGCTCCTGGAGCCGGGCGAAACGGAGAACTCTCGGACAGTTCGAGCTGATCGAACGAGTCGGCGCCGGCCAATTCGGCAGCGTGTGGAAGGCCCGCGACACGAAGCTCGACCGCATGGTGGCGTTGAAGATCCCGCGCAACGACCAACTCGATGCAGAGCAGGCAGAGATTTTCTTCCGTGAGGCCCGTGCCGCGGCCCAATTGCGTCATCCGCATATCGTAAGCGTCCACGAAGTCGGACGGGAAGACGAGACGATCTTTATCGCTTCCGATTTTATCGAGGGCGCCAATCTCAAGGAGTGGCTTTCCGGCACCCGGGTTACGCCCCGCGAAGCAGCCGAGCTTTGCGCCACCATTGCAGAGGCCCTCCACCACGCGCACGAAACCGGTGTCATTCACCGCGACCTCAAGCCCGGCAACATCACGATGTTCATTGCGGCGGCGGGAGTCCGGCGAGATTACGATGACCGTCGAGGGCCACATCTTGGGCACTCCCGCCTACATGTCACCCGAACAGGCCCGGGGCGAAGGGCACCGAGCCGACGCCAGGGCAGACGTCTACTCACTGGGCGTAATCCTCTACGAGTTGTTAACGGGCGAGTGCCCATTCCGCGGCGAAAAGCGGATGCTGATCGTGCAAATTCTCAACGAGGAGCCGCCCAGACCCCGCAAACTGAACGGCCACATCCCTCGCGATCTGGAGACGATATGCCTCAAGTGCCTGGAAAAGCAGACCCAGCGGCGATATGCATCGGCGGCAGAGCTATTGGCTGAGCTGCGCCGCTACCTGGAGGGAAAGCCGATCCATTCCCGCCCAGTCAGTCAGGCGGGGCGCCTCTGGCGCTGGTCCCTCCGAAATCCGCACGTTGCAGCTTTATCGACGACAGCGGTCATGCTGCTGATCGCGGTGGCGGTGGTCGGATTTGTCGGCTATGCGCAAACCTCACTCGCCCTTAAGGGGAAGTCTGAGCAGCATGATCTGGCCGAACACCACAGGAAACGAGCCGAGGAGAACTACCAAGAAGCCCGCAAAGTCGTCGATGAATTCCTCACCGATGTCAGCGAGAGCCAGGAACTCCTCAAAGGCACGCCCGGCACGCAAGCGCTCCGCAAGCAGTTGCTGGAACGGGCCCGACAGTACTACAAGGACTTCGCCCTCCGCTGGGCTGGGGACGAAGACCTACAGCCCGCCCTGGGGGCTGCCCACTTTCGGCTCGCCCTGATTGCCACCGAGACGGGCGAGAAGTCTAAGGCTTTGGCTGCCTTTCAAGAAACGCTCGAAATCTTCCAGCCGTTGGCCCGTGAGAATCCCGGCGTTGCGATGTATCAAGACGCTATGGCGAGATGCTACAACAACATCGGCTTTCTAAACACAGAGGCTGGCAAGAGCGGCCAAGCTCTCGCTGCCTTCCAGAAAGCGGTCGACATCCAAGAGCGACTAGCCCGCCAGCACCCCACGCTCTCTGAGAACCAGAACAGCTTGGGAAGAAGCTACAACAACATTGGGTACTTGCACCACTATCAAACCGGCAAGCTAGGCGAGGCCTCGGCCGCCTACCAGAAATCGCTTGACATCCTAGTTCCGCTAGTCAGCGAGAACCCCACGGCAACCGCATACCAAGCCAACCTGGCGCGAACCTACCATAACACCGGATTATTGCACCAGCGAACCGGCAGTCCGAGCGAGGCCCTGACCGCCCACAAGAAGGCGATCGACATCCGAGAACGGCTAGCTCGCGACTCCCAACTCCCCGAGCACCAACACGACCTGGCGAGCAGCTACGCAAGTATTGGTCTTGTATACGATGACGCCGACGATCTGGGCGAAGCCCTAGCGGCCCTTCAGGCGGCCCTCAAAATCCAAGAGCCGCTGGCCCGCGAGAATCCCCATGTCACCCAATACCAAAACAGCCTAGCGAAGAACTACAACAATATCGCGGATTTGTATAGACGAACAGGCAAGCCGGGCGAGGCTTTGGCCGCCTTGCAGAAGGCGATTGAAATCCAAGAGCCGCTCGCGCAAGCGAACCCGGAGGTCTCCGAGTATCAAAGCGACTTGGCGAAACACTATTCCAGCGTCGGGACCCTGCACGGAGAAACTTGGCCAGCAAAAGCTCTGGCGGCCTACCAGAAGTCTCTCGAAATCAGAGAACGGTTGATCCGTAATAGCCCCGACATCCTCGAGTATCAAACCGCCCTGGCGGCTACTCATAGCAGGATTGGGTTCTTGCACAAGCGAACCGACGAGCCAGCCGAAGCGCTGGCGGCATTTCAGAAGATGATCGAAATTCGAGAGCGGATTGTCCGCAATTATCCCGCCGCCGTAGACCATGCCGTTCAACTGGGCGGAGGCTACGTTAACCAGGGTAACCTGATCCGCAATACCGGTGACCCTGAGGCGGCGCTAGATTCGTACCGCCAGGGGATCGAGGTGTTCGAGGATGTGCTCAAACGAAGTCCGCAGAATCCGACGGCGAAACTCTTCCTCCGCAATGCGCATTGGGGGCGGGCGTTAGCCGTCGATGAGCTTAAGCGATACGCTGAGGCGGCCAGCGACTGGGAGCGAGCACTAGAACTGGACACCGGTCAGCAACGTCATTTCTTTCGTAGCCATCTTGCATCTTCCGCTGCGCGTGCGGGAGATCACATTCGCGCGGCCCTTGAGGCAACGGCCATAGCCGCCAGCGCCAACAACGCGGCCTTCTACAATAGCGCGTGTATTTATTCACTTGCAGTTGTTGCGGCGGCGGAAGACATGTCGCTGGAACAAACAAGACGATCCGAACTGGCCGAGGACTACGCGATTCAAGCGATCAACCTGTTAAAGCGAGCCCACGTCGCTGGACATTTCAAGGCCGCTGCCAATGTCGAACACATGAAGAAAGACGTCGACCTCGACTCGCTGCGAATACGGGCCGACTTCAAGAACCTGTTGTCTGACATTGGCGTCAAGCAGT
>CAZWOU010000056.1:0-14101 GCA_964635375.1 uncultured Pirellulaceae bacterium
CGTCCAGCTAAGCGGCGAAGTTCTTCTGGCTTGACATCGGCCAAGCGAAGGTGGGAGACGTCAATGTTCGCCTTGACCGACGGATGGTCGCAGTCGTCGAGAAACCGCACCATCTCATCGACGGAATTCACTAAGGACAACCGGAACGGCTCGAGCTCGAGCACAATTTCGACGTCCAAATCGGCTGCGTAATCTCCCAACTCGCGGCAGTGGACGACGGCAGTTTGCCATTGTCTGTCAGGGGGGATCACCTCCTGCTGCCAAATGTACTCGCCCAAAACTAGGAGCAAGTTCTTGGCTTCATATTCGTACACGAGATCCAGGTAGGCTTTGACTCGATCAACGTGAAATCGCTGCACGCTTCTGTTGGGGTCGATCAAGCCGGCCGCGACACAGCAGAGGGAAATGATGGGAAGGTCTAAGCGATCGCACTCGTCCTTGATCAAGCGGCGTTCTCGAACGTCAATCCCAAGCGGATCGGTGCAGATGTCAACCGAGTCGAAACCCAGCTCTTTCGTCTTTCGCAGGCCATACTCTGTTGGCTGGCCGGCATGAATCCAAACCGAATTGATCAGTCCCAGCTTCATCGTGCCGCCTTATTCCTTGCTTCCCAACGCATGTTCAAGGAAGGCAAGCGCGTCTGCGGCGGCTTCGATCCGCTTCTTGGTCGGAGTGCCTGCGCCATGCCCGGCGCTGGACTCGATCCGAATCAGCACGGGGTCCTTCCCCGCGTGCGCTTTCTGCAAGGTCGCGGCGAACTTGAAGCTGTGGCCGGGGACGACTCGATCATCGTGGTCGGCGGTCATGACAAGAGTCGCCGGGTAATCGACGCCGTTCTTGAGATTGTGCAGCGGCGAGTAGGCAATCAGGTTCTTGAAATGTTCTGAATCGGCGGACGAGCCGTACTCGTTCACCCACGCCCAGCCAATCGTGAACTTGTGGTACCGCAGCATGTCCATAACGCCCACGGCTGGGACCGCGGCGGCGTAAAGTTCGGGCCGCTGAGTCATGCAGGCGCCGACGAGCAATCCGCCGTTGCTGCCGCCGCGAATGGCCAAGTGTTTGGAACTGGTGTACTTCTTTTCGATCAGCCACTCCGCCGCGGCAATGAAGTCGTCAAAGACGTTCTGCTTCTTGTGCAACATCCCTGCCTCGTGCCACTCGCGTCCATACTCGCCGCCGCCTCGCAGATTGGGCACTGCGTAGACGCCGCCGCGTTCGAGCCAAACGAGATTAGAGACTGAGAAAGAGGGCGTCATTGAAATGTCGAATCCGCCGTAGCCATAGAGAATCGTCGGCGCCGAACCGTCTAGCTTAAGTCCTTTCCGATGGGTGATGAACATCGGAACTCGTGTGCCATCCTTGCTCCGATAAAAGACCTGCTTGGTTTCATAATCGTCCGGGTTGAAATCGACGTTCGGACGTCTGTAGACGGTGCTCGCTCCCGATCGAATGTCGAATCGATAGATTGTTGAAGGCGAAGTGAAATTGGTGAAGCTGTAGAATGTTTCAGTTGCATCTTTACGGCCGCCGAAACCGCCTGCAGATCCGATTGAGGGCAAGGCGACCGTGCGGATGAGACGGCCCTCGGGCGAGTATTGCTTGATCTCGGTCTGGGCGTCTTTTAAGTAATGGGCGAAGAACGATCCGCCGACAAAAGTGACTCCTTGCAGGACATTGTTCGATTCAGGGATGATCTCGCGCCAATGTTCGGCTTGCGGCCGGCGGATGTCAATCTCCACGACTCGGCGCTTGGCCGCCTGCTTGTCCGTCATCAACCAAAAACGAGGCCCGTCGTTGGCGATGAACTGGTATTCGCCATCGAACCCAGCCAGAAGCTCGACCACCGGTTGGTCCTTGCCTGAGAGCTTTTTATAGAAGACTTGGTTGTTGTTTTCCGTCCCCCGCCACACCGTGATCAGCAGGTAGTCTCCGTCCTCCGTAACCTGACCGCCAAACCCCCATTCCTTCTCATCCTCTCGCTGGTAAATCAAGGCATCAGCCGATTGAGGCGAGCCGATTTCATGATAGTAGAGTTTTTGGAAGTAGTTCTGAGCCGTAAACTCCTCGCCCTTCTTCGGCTCGTCGTAACGGCTGTAGAAGAATCCCTTCTCGTCGGGAGTCCACGAGACGCCTGAGAACTTGACCCAGTGCAGGTGATCATCCAACACTTTGCCAGTCGACACATCCATCACCTTCCACTCTCGCCAATCCGATCCGGCGGCGGCGAGCCCGAAGGCTAGCAATTTTCCGTTCTCGCTCGGCGACCAGCCCGCCAGGGCCACCGTTCCGTCTTTGGAGAGCGTGTTGGGGTCAAGCAACTCTCGGGGCTCCCCGTCCTCTCCCTTCGTTACGAACAGCACGCTTTGGTTCTGCAAGCCGTCGTTGCGAGTGTAGAAATAGCGGTTGCCTCGTTTTCGCGGTGCGCCGAAACGCTCGTAATTCCAGAGCTTGGTAATCCGCTTGCGATAGACTCTTCGCCCCGGCAATTTGGACAAGTGGTTATTGGTGACCGAATTCTGCGCCTTCACCCAGGCTGTGGTTTCGTCGCTGTCGGGGTCTTCCAGCCAGCGGTAGGGGTCGGGAACCTCGGCGCCGTGATAGTCGTCAACGTGGCTGCTGAACCGAGCCTTGGGGTATCCGTGATTGGTTCCCTCTGCTGAGGACTGCCGTACATCAGCGTTGGGCATGGGCTCTTGTACTCCTTGTTCTTCTTTGCCTTGTTGATTCCCTTCGACCCTGTACGCGACACTCGAAACGTAGCCAAGAAACAAACAACTCACGAAACAACGCATCGCGAAAAGGCACCTCGTGACGCGCGCACGACCAAAGCTAGCTAGTGACATAACGTTCAGCTCCCAAGAGAATGAAGCTGGCCTAATATAGCAAGGATTCATTGGCAACGGTTGCCCAGGACAGCACGTGCATTCCTTTCGGCGGCATCGGAGACGGCGGCAGGCCGCCGCGCCCCAAGAGGAGGCCCGGCGCTTCGGTTTGCCGTTTCTCGAGATTTGCCGTTTCTCAACACGCTGCCAACTCTCAACACACTGCCAACTCTCGACGCCTGCCCCAATTTTCTTGAAGAAACCGTTCGCTAGTTCAGCCGCGACTGACAAGCTGATGGCCGGGGCGGTTGGTATGTTCTCCGGGCGATTCCTTGGGCGCCGCATTCATGGCCGCTCCTTCGGAGATTGCTGCGGCCGGGGCATGTGGAGAGGAGAGACGTTGCAACAGTCGAACTCGACTACGCCGATACGGCAATTCCAGTCGCGGCCCGAATACACGCCTTTGGCGAGTGTTTCCCTTGCCGTGGCGGTCGGTTCGATGTGTCAAGATGTCGCCAGCGTGCAGCCCGACGCGTGGTTTCTTTTGGGGGCTGCGACGATCATCGGCTGGGTTCTGTTGAGGCGAGCGAAGCGTGACGGTTTGGCTGGCCTGGTGTTGCTCACGGCCGTGGCTTGCTGGACGGCGGCTTACGCGTCGGACTGTTGGCAGTGGCGAGACACGTCGAGCCTTGCCCTGGCGACGGACGAACGGGGATCGCTGATGTGCATCGAGGCGGAGATCCTCAAGGTTCCCATTGTCGCGTCGGGCCAGGGCGACCGGGCGATGCATCGATACGAGGTCCGCGCCCATCGTGTGCGGGATCGCAGTCGCTGGCGGTCGGCGTCTGGGCTCGGCGAACTGCGAGTTGGATCGGGATCGAGCGGTCGCCTTTCCGTCGGTGATCGAGTTCGGTGCTGGGGCAAAGTGCAGCGCCCCAGGGCCTCCTTGAATCCAGGCGAGTTTGACTTTCGCCACTATTGCCGCGCACGCAAAATCGACTTTCTGGTCCACGTCAACCTTTGCCAGCAGGTCATCGTGCTGCGGCGGACGATGTGGTGGAGCCCTAAAGTTCTGCTCAGCCGCTTGCGAATGAATACGGCAAGAGCGCTCAAGGAGCTACTACCCCCAAACCGTTACGCCATCGCGGCGGCCTTAGTTGTCGGGCAGCGCGGCGGGTTAGCCGCTGGGCAACGACAAGCGTTCTTAGTTACCGGCGTCATGCACTTGCTTGCGATTTCGGGTCTACACGTGGGGATGCTGGTCGGAGTCATTTGGATGTTTGAGCGAGTTGGGTGGTTGAGACGGGGGACGGCTCTGTTGCTGGCCGCGTCCTTGGCCGTCGCATTTGCAGCATTCACTGGCGCTCAACCGCCGGTCATGCGGGCGGCTATGTTTGTCTCGGCGGTTGCGATCTCGCGATGGCGTTCGCGTGAGGGCCGGCCGCTTGCCGTGCTGTCGGCTGCTGCGCTCCTCTTATTACTCGTCAATCCATCTCATCTCTTTAACACGGGCGTGCAGTTGTCATTCCTCGCGGTCGCCGTGTTGGGCTGCTACGCCAAGCAATTGATCGTGCAAGCCTCAGCTGATCCGATCGACCAGTTGGTTGAGCGGAGCCGTTCGAGAGTTTCACGAATGTTAATCGAGTCGGGGCGTCGTTGCCTCTCGTTGATGTTTGTCTCGTTTGCGATTTGCGTTGCCGCGGCGCCTCTCACATCGCGAGTATTTCATGTCGTCGCGCCCTCTGCGATACTGCTGAATCTGGTTCTTGGCCCAATCACTGCAATCGTGTTGATTAGCGGCCTGTTGGCGGCGGTCTTACAGGCCACCTTGGGACTCGGTTGGCTGCCCGGGCAGGTATGCAGCTTGTCGATAGGGGCGATGATCTCGTTGCTCGAATTCACGGAGCAGTTGAGCTATGCGAGCCACTGGACTGGCGGGCCGCCGCGATGGTGGATGTTTGGGTTCTATGGGCTCTTCGCGGTCGCTACTTGGATGCCCGTCAGACCGCTAGCGCGGCGAACGGCCACAACGCTGGCGGTTTGGTGTCTCAGCTTGCCTATTGGACTTGTACTGCAGTGCAGCGAACCGCCGCGGCTGCGCTGTACCGTGCTCTCCATGGGCCACGGCGCGTGCGTCTTGTTGCAAACGCCCAACGGGTCAACGCTGGTCTACGATGTTGGCAGCCTGGGTGCGCCGACGCGTGCCGGCAGGCGGGCCGCCGAGGCCAGTTGGGCTCAGCGAATTCGCCGGATTGACACGGTTGTTATCTCTCATGCGGATGCAGACCACTTCAACGGTCTCGACCATCTCGCCTTGCGGTTCCCCATTCGCCGCCTGCTTGTCTCGCAAGCGTTTCTGAAGAACCGTGCAGGTTGCCGAGTCGCCGAGCGAATGCGCGACCGAGGCGTCCAGGTCGCGGTTGGTCTTGACGGCGATCTGATCTGCGCCGACCCAAGCGTGGCCATTCGAGTCTTGCAGCCCAGCAATTCGGAACAGGCGACTGACAATGCCCAAAGCCTACTGCTGCTGGCCAAGTACGGTGGCAAAACGATCCTGCTGACCGGCGACCTGGAGAAAGAGGGGATGGTGAGTCTGCTGGCTTCAGAACCGCGCCGCGCCCACGTTGTGCTCGCGCCGCATCACGGCAGTCGGCACAGCAACCCACGCCAATTCGTCGAATGGTCCAAGCCTGATTGGGTGATCGCCAGCACCGGCCACGGTCGCTCGCTCAGCGACCTCTCCAACGCGTGCCAGCGACAAGATTCCCGCCTCTTGTCGACATCGACAGCCGGCGCCGTGCAAGTGGAAGTCGAATCGAACGGCGATCTGAGCGTACGCACTTGGCGGGCCAACCCCTGGCCCATTCATTGACGCGTCGAGTCGATAGAGGGAGGCCGAGAAGACGGCGAGAGACCACGAACGACCGAAACACAAGATCGCTCAGGCGACCGTCTTAACTTCTTGTTGGACACATTCGCGGGGCGACTGCAAAACAGAGCATACCCGCCGATCGCTACTCGCGTTCTAGCGTCGGGGCGAGGTTGGGCTTGGAACCAGACTGTCCGCCGCTTGTCTTGGGGCGAGTCGCTGCCGGTTGATTTCCACCAGTTGGGCGCGGAGACTGTCATCGCTAGGTCTGCGTCTCAGGCACCACTGCAGCGTTTCAACCGCTTCGTCGTAACGCTGGGATTCCGCCAAGCGGAGTCCTAGATCTCGGCGCAGGGCGACGTCTCGCGGCGAGAGTGCCGAGGCTTGACGAATGCACCGAAGGGCTTCATCGAGGTTGCCGATTTCACGATAGACCAAGTGTGCATAATGCAAGTTCTTCGCCGAGTGCGCCCTGGGCTGGGTCGCCGCCAATCTTTCCAGTTCGGCTGCGTACTTCACGCCAATCGTCCGCATTCCGTTGGAGTTGCGGTTGTCGCGGTAGAAGGCGTAGAGCGTCTTAAGGCCCTGGTAGCCGGGTTCAAAGACCTGCAGCATTTGGTCTGGCCCGAGAGCGTAGCCGAACAAGGCGATGATTCGAAGCTGCAAGCGGGGCTCTTGGTTGAAGACGCGTTTCAACAGAACCTGCGCTTCGTCGCCGTCTCCTTGGGCGGCGGCTTCAATCCCCGCGGTCAGCAGGACCATGCTGCTGTGAGGTCGGACGAGCCGAGCTTGCCGGATCAGCGCCGAGGCTGTGTCGGCCCCGTGGCCTTCGAGAAACGCGAGGTTTGAGAGCTGGCAGTAAGCCTGGCCGTACATCGGGCACTGCCGCAACGCGAGCCGCGCGTGCTTGAGTGCGTCGTCGAGGTCGTGGCGGTTCTCGCCCATGGCTCGAGTGAGCCACGCTTCTTGCTCTTCCTTTGATTTGAATTGAGAAGCGTAGGCCGCGTCGCGAAACTGAGACAGCGGCATGGCGTTGTCGGCGGCAAGTTGCTTGATTTCAAAACGCCTTTCCAGCAGCCCCGCCAGCCTTGCGTGTGCGCGAGCGAATCCCGGCTGAATTTCGACAACGCGTCTCAGATGCATCAGCATCCGATCCATGTTCCTCACGGCCAGAGGATCGATGGCGCCGGGTTTCTGTTCCGTTAGCGCCGCGTCAAACTGATTGCTCCTCATAGACAGATCTAAATAGGCCTGCCAGTGCGGGAAGGCTCGGAGCGGGGCGACGCTTTGGTGGATCAACACAACGGCCAGACAGGCGGCTCCCACCACAGCGGCCATCCAGGCATGTTGAGGCGCGACGACTTCACTTCGCTTGGACGACGGCAGACCTATGCGGCCCACGCGGCAGACAACGGCCAACAGAATCAGTGCGAGGGAAACGCAGGCTGGAACCGACCAGATGAAGTCGTAGACGGAATGCACGAGCGAAGCAGCCAAGCCCGCTGTGGAAGCTGCCGCGCATAGCCAAGCTGTTTTGCGATCGCGCTGCCCAGTTAGCGAACGGCCAACCCAAAACAGGCTTATCAATATGCCCGCCGTCAGCAACGCGATCCCAGCCGACCCTGTTTCCAGCCAGATCTGCAGATAGCCATTTTCAGCATGGCTCATCTCCAGCGAGAGGTGTCGATCAAGAAACGTGCGATAAACCTCTCGATGAGTTCCGGCTCCAGTGCCCAAAAGCGAGAAGGCCTGTCCGCCCTGGAGGTCGGCGGACCACACCGTTCGACGCAGGTGCGAGTTGTCGAGCCCATCGATTCCGGCGGTCAGCGTTGCCAGTTCGTCGGAAATGCGGCGGTAGCTGTACGTCCCTATCGCGAACCCAGAAATTGCCAGGCAGACGCCGGCAATTATGAGCGACCGTGCATCGACGATCCGCTTGCAAAGGCAAATCGCTCCGGTGACGACGATGGCGACTGCGACACCAACCGCGGCGCCTCGCGAGAAGGTTAACATCGCCCCAAGCAGGCAAGCTGCGAGCAATACGGGCGCGGCATATCGTCCGGCCAAGTCGACTTTGACTGCCGCCGTTTGGGAACGCGAACCTGGCCGACTCTTGCGGCTCGATTTATCCCAAGCAACATGGATCCATATTAGCAGCGGCCCGATACCGAGTGCAGCAAAATGGCCGAAGTGGTTGGGGTTGGGGAACGCGCCCCGCGCGCCGCTCGTATGGGTGAATACCGCGTAGTCCAGGGCCGCGAGTGTGTTGTGTTCAGTTCCAAACAACTGGGCGAGTGCGAGCAGGCTGTAGGCTCCGGCCGAGCAGCCTACCCACTTCAGCAATCGCTGCGCGTCAGCGAGGGTCTTGATACTCTGCGTGGCCACCGTGAACAACATCGCAAATGCGATCAACAGGGCCAGCGTGCCTCGAGTTGACTCGGGGTCGAGTGAAATCTGGCTCCATCTCCCGAGACCGATTTGAGCGCCTGAGTCGCCAGCCCACATGGGTAGTAGTTGAGGTATCTGAGGCGACAGTTTCACAAGTAGTGAGTCGGGCAACGGGAGCAACTGGAATGCAACGATGGCGATGGCCCCGGCCCACAGCCACTCGGCGCCACTGAGGAGAAACTTGTGGTTGCTGGCGGATACCTGGCGACCCAGCCAAAGAACGAACGTGATCGCACAGAGTGTCACGAAGACGAACTCGCCGATTGCGTGGCGACCTGACATGAAGAGCGGCGCGACGAAGACGATGGCCGCTAGTCCAATTTCCACGGCGCGGGTCAAGAACGCCGTTGTGGGCGATACCGAAACATCCCGAACCATGGCGTTCCTCTTCATCTTGAATTGCCCCTAGGCGGCCCGCCGGCGCACTGCCGGGTTGCCCTTTCGGGCCTCGGCGGGACGCGGCGACCCATCGGTCGGCGCTGTGCGGATGGTCAGTGTCTGCGGCGGCTCGGCCTCGATCGATGGCTCCGGTGAGAGGCCGGCTTCGGTAGGCGAATAGACTTCGAGCTGGCTCTCGCGTGCGACATCCGGCTTGGATTCGACCGACTCGAACTCGGCGTTGTCTTCCAAGCCATAGCCTTGTTCGCCGTAGCCATAGCCGTAACCATATCCGTAGCCGTAGTAGCCGTTGTCTTTTTCCGGGCTGACTCGGTTGGCAACCACTCCCAACAGATTGACGTGCATCGACCGCAAGTGCTCGACAGCCCTCAACACCAATCGGCGGTGGTTCTTTTCCGGTTGTACGACGAGCATGACGCCATCGGTGAGACGAGACACGATTGCCGCATCGCTGGCCGCCATGACGGGAGGGCAGTCGACAAGCACCTGATCGTATTCCGTCTCGGCCCAGGCGATCAGTTCTTCAAGTCGTCCGCTGCTGAGCAGTTCGGCCGGGTCCGGCGGTTTGGGACCGCAAGGAATGATATCCAGCCCGCGAATGCCCGAGGGTCGAACAAACGTCGACACGGTTTGGGATACATCCCCTTGCGATCGCAGGAATTGCGAGACGCCGACACCGCGCCGCATCGCGAACAGCTTAGTGAGTCCAGGCCGCCGCAAATCGCAATCGATCACAATCGTCCGTCGTCCAGCTTGAGCGTACGAAACAGCCAGGTTTGCCAGCACGGTCGTCTTGCCGTCACCCGGTTCAGAACTGGTCACGGCGATCCGTTGAATGTCCTCTTGAGCCAGTGCAAGCGCCGTGCGCAAGGTGCGAAACGCCTCGCTTTCGACCGCAGTCGACGAGGCGTGAACTTGGATCGCGTCCAGACCGGTCTCGGCGGTCACAGTCAACTTGCGAACCATCGCCAGAACTTGAACGCCAAGTTGGTCGCGCAGTTCTTCAGGCGAGCGGAATCGGTCGTCCAGCAGGTCCTTGATATAGACGATAGCAGCGCCGCCGAAGCAACCCATGACCATACTGACGAACGCGACAATAAGTTTCACCGGCGACACAGGAGCGTCGTTTGCCTGCGAGTCGGTGACGGGCGTCACGCGAACGTTAGTGCTGTCTTCCTTGATTTGGATCTTGTTGATTCGTTCAACGAGCGTGTCGAACAGATTGTTCATCTGCTTCCATTCACGCTCGACGATGGCCAGCATCTCAACATCGTCGCCGAATTGGACCGCCAGAGATTCGGCTTCCACGTACTGCTCTCGCAACCCGGTCTCATGCTTCCAAGTCTTGTTGAGGTCCTCTTCAAGCAGCGCGATCAACATGGGACCGAGTTGCCGGTCCTGGACGTGATTAAGTTTGTTGTCGAGATTGCCTTGGTAATTCGCTAGGTACGCTTCATTTCGTTGAATGGACGATTGGATTTCGATAATGATTGGGTTGTTGGGTCCGTAGGCGCGGCTCAGCTTTGCCAACTCTGCTCGCGAATCGTTCAATTGGCGTTCGATGTCGGTCGCGGACTGTTGAAAGAAGGAGTCGAGCCCCAGCGCGCCGCTGAGCATCTGGCGTCCGAGTTCGGGGTCGACCTCAAACAAGTGCTTGCGCAAGTCGCCACCAGTACGGTGGGCCTCGCGGACCGAGGCGAGTGAGGCCTGCAGGCGAATCCGCTCCTTTTGCACGTCGACAAGGTTCTTGTTGACGTCGAGGGCGGTCTGCACGGTCGGATGGAGCAGTTGCGATCCTTCTTTCACGTCCAGAATACGGACTCGTCGACGAGTTTCGACGAGCTGTGCCTGTTTGGCGGCAAGCTTACCTTCGTACTCGCGTCGTTCTCTTTCCAGGTTCTCGATCTCTTTAAGCGAGACGTTCTTGTGATTCTCCGCCATGAAGTTTAAGTACGAGTCGACGACGGCGCCGAGGATCGCTTCAGCGCTTTCAGGGCTCTTGGCCTGGTAGCTAAGGTCGACGATCTGCGTCCGTCGAAACCCCCGGGCGGTCAGATTCTTGCGAATCACCTCGGGCCATTTCTCAAACGGATAATCCTCAAAGTCAATCTGTAATTCGGCGGGCACGTCGCGCAAAGCGTCGGCTGCTCTGCCTAGCACGACTGACTTGGTGATCAGAAGTTCTTGCGTTGGAATCAGTGAGTCAGCGGCTTGATTGCCAGTGACGTTGACGTTCCAGCCGTCCGAACCGGTCGATTCAATCAGCAGCGAGGCGGACGCTTCGTAGACCCGCGGGGCGGTGAAGTAATAGGCGGTGCCAATCCCGCAGGCGATTGCCACACACCCGACAACGATCCACAATTGGGCGCGCAGCATCCGTAGGAAACGCATCGCTACGTGAATAGCGTCCGTCGGCGTCTGCACGATGGAAACAGCGGAGGGATTGGGCGAAGTCGTCATTGTATTTCGTGTCTTGGAAATAACGCGGGGATTCTGGGAGCCAGATAGGACTACAGACCGGGGACCGCGGCGGAGAAGCCAAAACCGACAAAGTCGCGAATGGTGCCAACCGTGAAGGTCACGATTGTCTCTTCAACACTCACAACATCGCCGGGGGCGAGGATTATGTTGGCCGATCCTCCCGATTTTGCGTTGGTGATTGAAGCCTCGATCACCACCGGGGCTGTTTGATTCGGCATCCGGCGAATGATATGCACCTTGTCCGCAATCTGGAGCGTGCGTTCTCCAGCCAACGCGATGGCCTCAAGCAAGCGATACTCGTGATCGGGCTCCATTTCGAATTGGTTAGGTCTGCGCACCAGGCCGATGACCTGAAACGTATTGAGTGGTTTCCTAAGTACGGTAACCGTCGCACCATCTTCCAACAGAATATTGGGACTTCGACCGTTGGCGACATCCGCCAAGTTGACTCTCGTGGTCCGACCTTGGTCAGCGCTGAAAGACGCCGGGACGACTTGACCGGTTGGGTTGGGGGCTGGATAGCGGACTTCGACATTCAGCCCGGCTTCCTTATTTAGCCCTTTGGCTTTCATCAGGGCCGCCAGCAGGTTGGCGTTGACAGCGGGAACGTCATACACGCCTTCTTCTTCGACTGCGCCAGTGACCGTCACCCGTTTGGTGTGCCGGGCGGCGAGCCCCACGGAAACCGTTGGATTCACATACATGCCACGCCGTACACCTTCGCTCCGAATAGCCATCTCAGCTTGCGGGAAACGCAAGCCGGCTAACTGCAGCGGACCGATGATCGGGACTTCCGCCACGCCGTTGTCGCCGACGCGAACCAACCAGGGCGCAGGTGGTTGCTCTTCAATGCCCGTTGCGACCACAACCGCAACTGAATCGCCTGGGTAGATCTGGTCCGTCGGCGCCCAGGCGCCGGTTAGACGTCCCAAGGGGATCCGGTCCGCGCCCTGAGCGACTCTGGCTTGCATCTCCTGCGGCAACCGCGATGCTGAAATCTTCTTCTGAGCACAGCCGCCCGCCAACATCAGGCAACTGGCCGCCACGAGAGCGCAAACCGTTCGCGTCGCAAGCGCCGCCCGAGGCTGATCCATGTCGTGCATCAGGTTGATTCCTTGCCGAGCGGCAATTCCACGCGGAAGTCTCTGGTCCGCGAAGCAGAGATGTTCTCGTGATAGTCGTGGCGAGATCGTGCGTGCTTCCATGGACGGCATCGAGTCTTGTATCTGTGGGTTGAACATCAGGTAGACAAGCAGTGTTTGTGCTGCGCCCGGCAACCAGCCCTGCGGCTCAAGAACGGTTGAGCCACTCAAAGAGACTACGGACTTCCTGCTCCACTGTCGGAGTTGTTGACAATGATGGGAATAGCGATCGCCATTGCGATTGCCAGACCGACCACAAGTGGGTTGGTGAACAGGTGTGAAATCGGATGTTGAGCGCGAACCGTCTTGCCGTCCGAGACGAGTAGTATCGCGTTATGGGCTGCCGGCGGCGCGGTCCGCGACTTCCAGCAGCGGACCGGCACGGCCCCGTTTGGCGTCGTGATTTGATGTGTTCCGCCACGTATGCCAGCAAAGCGAAACCCGCCAGTTTGGTCGCTTGCTGTGACACTGACTGTCTGCCCTCGATGGATTAGCCGTAGAGGCACGTTCTCAACCGGCTGCCCCGCTGGGTCTAGGATCTGTCCAGCAAGAACGCCATCGGGCGATAGTTCCACATCGAGAGCCCCAATGCGGTGACCCTCGCCATGTGGTTTGTCCGCCAGGACAAGTTGTGGGGGAAGAATGAATGGCAGCGTCGCTGCGAAAGCCGCGATCACCTGAATCCGTCCTCGACGTTTCATCATTACCACTCCAAATCGGCTCGTTCTGATTGGCTAAGGCGCCTTGCCGCACCGGTTTGCGTCCTGGCTCTCTCTACGAACAGATCGCCAGAGCTGGTGCGAGGCGGCGGGATCGTAGTAGATATGCCGTTTCGGCAAAAGGGCAAACCAAGGGCAAACCAAGGGCAAACCAAGGGCAATACGCGCACGAAAAAAGCCCCACTGGTTTCTCAGTGGGGCCTGATGCATCTTGGATTTCACGCGGTGGGTAGCCGCAAGCAACGTCTTTCGAGTGACTTAGGGGCTAGGAGCTTCGCCTGCCCGCATCTAGTTGCTGGTGTCGTTGTCGTCCAAAGCCAACGGAACCGCGATTGCGACCGCGACGATCCCCGCCAACACGAGCGGGTTGCTAAGGGCGTTCATGATCTGGCTACCGTGGCCTTCGCCAAAGATACCGCGAACCACTTCACCTTGGTCTACGATGAGCAACTGGCGGGCCGCGGAAGGGGGGGCGGTTTGGGCAGCCCAAACTCGAACGGTGCTCACGCCGTTGTCGGTCTGAAATTGGTAGATGCCGCCGCGGAGATTCTCAACGCGGAAGCGGCCGGTCTTATCGGTTCGGACTTGGGCTTTTAATTCACCGCGTGAAGTTACCTTTACGGTGGAACCGCTGATTCTGTGTCCGTTGGGGTTGACGACCGCGCCCTCGATCACACCGCCAGCTTGGAGGGCGATGTCGGGAATCAGGTTGTGGGCGTTTGAGCGGGGGCTGGCTGCCTGGAGCGGGGCGGCAAGTATGCCCAGGCAGGCTGTAAGCACTGCCATCTTGTTCGTGTATGTTCGCAAACCCATGGGTCAATCCTTCAACCGATGATAGAGAGAGGTGCAATCCATTGCAGTGAACCCTATCGTCCACACCTCTCGCTGCGGTGAAGCAAAAAAGTAAATTAACCCAAGAATAACGAGACCAAGGCCTTGACCGCATTGTCGCGGCCAAAGCCCGCTCGTCTGGAAGTCCCGCCGTTGGCTGGCCCGGCTTTGCCAGTTACTGCCGGCTCGCCGAGCGTGCTGCCAACTACGGACTGGCTCGGTAGTCGTCGTCGGACGCCGTGTAGATGATGGTGCCAAGGGCGCCAGCAACCATCAACGCGCCCAGGTTCATATTGCCCATCCCGCCGAAACCCCAGTTGTGATGGGGCCCAAACTGTGCGCGTGTGGTTTGCTCTTGAGAGACAATTAGCACACCCTGTTTTGCGC
>CAZWOU010000056.1:14111-35815 GCA_964635375.1 uncultured Pirellulaceae bacterium
CGACAGCACTTGAGCCGTCTGAAATTACATAAACCCCGCCTTTGAGGTCTGCGAACTGGAATTCGCCGCGAGTGTTTGTTTGAGTCTTGGCAACTTGTTGACCCTTCAGCAGGATGAACAAGTCTTGGCCGGCAATCGCCACGCCTTGCGGATTGACCAACTGGCCTCGCAGGGCTCCCGATCCGTCGAGCGCCACGTCGGCCACCGCCTGCCGAGTCGTTGCTGATGCAGCTAGCAGGCCAGCTTGCGGGAACACGACACCCAGTGCGGCCAGGGCCAACGCGCAGAACTTCAGTTTCTCAATGATTCGCATTTCATTCACCCGTTTTCCATAAGACGAGAGTGGTTCGACGAATCAGTTATCGGTCTGTCTCTTCCTCAGCATTGATTCTCGACTTCGCCGTCGTTAAACCGCGCGCAGTCCACCCAGTTTGCCAAGTAGGCGTGGAGTAGCGCGAGCCGCCGCATTTCACTGGTCTTCCTCGCTCCCGCGTGCAGCCAAAAACGCCTTGACCCTGTTGGGACCATCGATATACTCCTTCCGCCGCAGCAAGCGCGACTGTGGCGACAGCCCAATCGTAGGAGCGTCGGCCGCTGTGTTGGCAAACGCCAGCGGCGTCCCGCTCCGACAAGTAACCAACCATGAGGATGGTCGCATGGATGCTCCGCGTTTCGTTGACATTCATTGTCACCTCGCCCCCGGTGTCGATGATGGTGCAAGATCGTGGGAGCAGTCATTCGAAATGGCCCAGATGGCGGTTGCCGACGGTTTTGAGGCGATGATTTGCACACCGCATCAATTGGGCTCGTTCGGCCACAATTCCGGCGAGTTGATTCGCTCGACAGTGTCTGAACTTCAAAATCAACTGACACGGCATGACGTTCCGCTCCAGGTCGTGCCGGGTGCCGACGTTCGGATAGAACCCTCCATGTTTGACGGGCTCGCCAGCGGCCATATCGTCAGCCTCGCTGATCACAGAAGGCACGTGCTGCTGGAACTACCGCATGAGATCTATTTGCCCCTGGAAGGCGTGCTCGACAGCTTGCAGAAGATGGGGATGGTTGGGATCCTCTCTCATCCGGAGCGGAACCAGGGATTGTTGCAGCAACCAAGCCTGCTCGAGCCGCTGGTGGAGCGAGGATGCTTGATGCAGGTGACGGCGGGAAGCCTGATGGGTACGTTTGGTCCGGCGAGCCAACAGTTGGCCGAGCGCATGCTCGAAGACGGACTCGTGCATTTCCTTGCGACAGACGCCCATGGTCCCAAGTCGCGACGTCCTCTGATGGGGCGAGCTTACGACCGCGTAACTGACCTCGTTGATGTGGAGACGGCAAACGCGATTTGTTGCGAAAACCCCACGGCTGTGTTCTCGGGGGCAGAGGTCGTCGATGGCGTTCGCCCTCGCCAGAAGCGGAGCGTGCTTTCTCGATTTCTTCCCTGGGCTGCCTAGTCCAACCTCCCTCCCTCGCGGGCGACCGCTCCAGCGGCGCCAAACCCGCAACCTTCATCCCCCCCCAACGTCTCGTGACTCAAAACTCAAACCAAACATCTAAGTACGGGTATCGCAGGGCCGCGTTGCCCGCTTGCTTGTCGGTTTGGCTCTGTTGCATCATGGGGCTGCTACTCGCGCCGAACAACGCCCAGGCCCAGTTGCCCAACGGAGCTCAGGTGACCTCCGTCAGGCCAATCTCCTCGCCCAGCTCGTGGCCGGACGAACGACCGGCGGGCGTATTTGATTGCCACGCGGATCACTCGCTTGAGGCCTACAAATCGCTGCTCGAGCAGTTGGGCAGTCTGCAACTGGACCTGCAGCGCGAACTGGAAATCGATGCGCCCCGCGAGCGGATTCACCTGTTCTTGTTTGAGCAAAGCGAGACCTACAATGCCTACGTGAAACTCTATTTTCCCGAAGCGCCGTCGCGGCGGGCTCTTTATGTGAAGGAGGGCAGGGCGCCCGGGATGGTCTTTGCTGCCCAAAGCAAGGAGATTGAAACCGATATCCAGCACGAAGGAACACACGCCCTGCTGCATTCTGTCCTCCCCATGGTCCCGCTTTGGTTGGACGAAGGGTTGGCGGAGTATTTTGAGGCGAAGCGAGACGACAGGCCGCACCACAACTCGCATCTATCCAAGGTCCGCTGGGCCGTTCGCTTCCGCCAGCAGGCGACGATCGAGTCACTAGAAGCCCTTGAGAAGTTGGAGCACATGGGGCGGGGCGAGTACCGTTATGCATGGGCTTGGGTGCACTTCATGTTACATGGTCCGAAACCACTGAAGGAAGAGTTGCGAGCCTACCTCAATGACATTCAATCGCACACGCCGCCAGGCGTGCTGAGTGAGCGTTTGCGACGCCGAGTTCCCGATTTGAACCAGCAATTCAGTCGTCACTTCTTGAATTGGGATGAGTAATCGGCTGAACGAGAGGTTTCGACCCGTCGGCCGCAATTGACCGACAATGACTCGATCGGTATCGTGTGAAGACTTAGCCAAGACGGAAAGCGACGCGAACCCGGTCGCTGGAGATGGATCGCGCTGCGATGGCTGTCGCCTTGAGCAGGCCTCGGAAGAGGTGAGGGAAAGGCCTCGCGGCGATCGTTTGAGCTTAAACCGCTTTGTTCGTTTTCCGCCTCCCGGGAAACGACTTCTCGTTTCGCCGGACTCGGCTCGCCACCCATGCAATCACACCACTGCGAATAAGGATGCCTTCGGAGTGAAATACGCCGCGATCGGCCCCATCGCCATACACCTTCCGGAACGCGTGGAAACTAACGCCCAACTGCAGGCGGAGTTTCCCTCGTGGGATATGGACGCGATCTTTTCCAAGACAGGGATCGCTGCGCGGCACGTCGCGGCCGAGGGCGAATGCTCCTCGGATCTGGCGGTTGCGGCTGCTGAGAAACTACTGCGAGAGAACGACATCGATAGGAATTCAATCGACTTTCTCTTGCTCTGTACACAGACGCCCGACTACCCGCTCCCCACCACCGCATGCCTGCTGCAAGAACGGCTCAAACTGCGGACGAGCATCGGCGCCTTCGACTTCAATCTCGGCTGTTCCGGGTTTGTTTACGGCTTGTCCATGGCCAACGGTTTGATCCAGAGCGGAGCAGCAAAGCGAGTCTTATTGCTCACGGCCGAAACCTATACGAAGTTCATCGACCCCAACGACCGCAGTTTGCGCACCATCTTCGGCGACGGCGCCGCGGCAACCTTGGTCGAGTCGCATGACGAGCCGACATTGAGCGGCTTTCAGTTTGGCACCGATGGATCGGGAGCCGATACGCTGCTCGTCGCCAAGGGCGGAGCACGACTTGCTCGCGACGCACATCAACCGCGACATCGACATCGCTGGAAGAGTGACCTTTACATGGACGGACCAAGCCTCATCAGCTTCACCGTTGGCGCTGTACCGAAGTTGATGGACGACATTCTTGGCGCTGCTCAACTGAAACGCGAGCAAATCGACTATTTTATTCTGCATCAAGCGACATTCAAGATGCTCGATCAACTGCGGCAACGCCTCTCGCTCGATGCAGCCCACATGCCGATCGTGCTAGAGAATTGCGGCAATACGGTCTCGTCCACTATCCCCATTGTGATTGACCAACTGCGGCGTGCCGGGCAATTGAGTGAGGGCGAGCAATCGGTGTTGATCGGGTTTGGGGTCGGCTGGTCATGGGCCGGCTGCGTATGGAGAGCTCTTTCCAGCTAGATATCGGCGATTGAGGGAGCCAGCAAGCCGCCCCGATTGGCCATGCAGATCCGCGGTCGATCAGGCGAAATGAAGTATCGGTTCCCAGATGAGGTCGCTGTGAATATAATTCCAGTACCCACTTTCTCTTCTCCAATCGTGATGTCGGATCGAGGCCTACCGTGAAATCGCTTGAAGGCAAGCTCCTTGTCGCTTCGCCGCATCTACCCGATGAGAATTTCTTTCGTTCAGTTGTCTTGATCGTCCGGCATGACGAGGAGGGCGCATTCGGCATTGTTCTTAACCGCCCCACCGAGAATACCATTGCCGACATTTGGGGGATGCTCACGGAAGAGACCTGCGAATGTCTTGAGACGATTAATCTTGGCGGACCGGTGGCTGGTCCCCTCATGGCCGTGCACACGGAAGAGGATTGTTCGGAGACGGAAATCCTCCCGGGAGTCTACTTGGCGACGCAGCGAGAAGCGATTCAGCGATTGGTCAGCGAGGAACGGTATCCGTTTCGCATCTTCAGCGGCTACGCCGGATGGGGCGGTGGGCAACTTGACCAAGAGCTCGATCAAGGCGGTTGGATGACAACCGAGGCCCATTCCAATGACATCTTCGCCGACGAAGAAGAACTCTGGAATCGCGTTTCACAACATATCGGGTTGGAAGTCATGACTCCGTTGTTCGATCGGATTACGCCCCCAGATGACCCGTCGCTCAACTGATTCCTCTACCTCGCTTGACGAACTCGCCTGCGGCTCAGCTGATCGGCCCGAATAGCGACGGTTGTAGCGTTGCTGCCCAACCGCAACGCCTCCCAGATTCCGAAGTCTAGATTCATGCCACAACGCACTATCGCCATCGGTGACATCCACGGTTGCTCGGAAGCCTTGGAAAAGCTGCTCGAACTCGTAGCCCCCCGGCCACAGGATCGCATTGTGACGTTGGGCGACTACATTGATCGGGGGCCGAATAGCCGTAGTGTCATCCAACAGCTCATCGCACTTGACGATTCGTGCGACTTGCGACCACTGCTCGGCAACCACGAGTTGATGATGTTGGCCTCGCGCAGCGACGCGACCCACATCGAGTTTTGGAAGCAATGCGGAGGCCGCGAGACACTCGACAGTTATGGCGGCAACTTGACTGATGTCCCCGACGAGCATTGGGATTTCTTGGCGAATTGCAGCCCGCACTTTGAAACTGACTCCCACATCTTCGTTCACGCCAACTACGCGTCTCACTTGCCAGTCGATGAATTCACCGAGACGGACCTTTTCTGGCGACATCTGCACGACTTGTCCACCGCGCCCCACGAGTCGGGAAAACAGGTCATTCTGGGACATACGCCCCAACCGGGCCGGATCTTACACCTGGGCCACGCGGTCTGCATCGACACGTTTTGTTTCGGCGATGGTTGTTTGACGGCCTACGACGTCGATTCCGGCGAACTCTGGCAAGCCGACAAGGCGGGCGAACAATGGTTGCCGTCGGACACACCCCCGAATTCGGAATGACGCCGGCCTCGCGATTGACGAGACCGCTTCAGAACGCCAAAGTAATGGCATGATGTTCTGGCCGGAGACCGTTTGCATTCGATGCATCATCGCACGCGAATCGCCCCCCGTTGGTCGAGCCAGAACCTCTCTCGTTCGATTCGGCTAACCCCCTCGGAGCACAGCTATGTTACGAATTACCGGCGCAGCACTCTTCGCCTCGATCCTCTTTGGTCTGCTCAGCGCACTGCCCGCCGACGACAAGAAGAATTCGAACAAGATATACGAACTGCGTGTGTACACCACCAACGAAGGCAAGCTTGATGATCTGCACTCGCGGTTTCGCGATCACACCAACAAGTTGTTTAAGAAACATGGCATGGAACTCGTCGCCTACTGGACGCCGTCGGAACCAGGAAAGAAGTTTCCCTTCAAGCCTGAAAACACGTTGATCTACGTGCTGGCCTATCCGAGCAAGCAAGCGAGGGAAAAATCGTGGAAGGGGTTCATCGGCGACCCAGAATGGAAGAAGGTGTTCGCAGCCTCACGCGAAGATGGCCCAATCGTCTCCAAGGTTCAGAGTTGCTTCATGAACCCAACTGACTACTCGCCCATGAAGTAAGAGCTCGCCCATTTACGCTGGGCAACGCCCGCGTGGCTGGCGACCCTGTTTGGGCGTTTGCGCCCAGTTCTCCTGCGACTCCCGCCAGTCAATCCGTCGTCCTCTCGATCTGAAAAGAATCCCCTGTCGGCTAGCCCAGCAACCTGTCGGCTAGCCCAGCAACCTGTCGGCTAGCCCAGCAAATGGAGACGTACGATGAATTGGTCACGATACTTCATGCACGATTTTTTCACCGCCGCGGAATTCAACAATCTCGAAGACAAGCTGCGGAAACAACGCCGCTCAGATTCGCGTAACCGGGCGAACCAGTCAGATCGCATTGCCGAACTCGAAGACGAAGTCGCACGACTTTCGTTACTGACTCACGCCTTGGCCGAAGCTTGTGCTGGAAGTGGTGCAATCACGCGTGATGGGCTGAGCGAGGCCATTCATCGCATCGATGCCGAAGACGGCGTCATCGATGGAAAAAAAGGCGGATCGGTGGAAGCTTGCGATCAACCGACGACCCACGAGTTTCTTTCGGACCTGGAGCGGAAGGACCGCTCGAGCTGAGGTCGGTCGCTTGCTACCGCGTGGGGTTCTCGTACCAAAAGACGCCCAAGTTGTCTCGCTCTTCGCAAGTGATCACATCCAGGTCGCCGTCAGCGTCTACGTCGAGCAGTTGGATCAAGTCGAACTTGACGCCTTCCTCGCCACTGATCGTCTTGGTCACCCAAATCGCGTCGCGCGGAGAATCGCGATAAGACATCCAGGTCAAACCGTGAAACTGGCGTTTGCCCAAGTTGTTGATGGAGTGGACGAAATCGACGCGCCCATCTAAATCGATGTCTGCGGCGCGGACCGATTTTCCGTTCGGCGCATCCTGTGGGTTGGCAACACTCTGCTCCGTCCATTCAGAGCCACTTCGCCGATGCACCAGGATCTTCCCGTTTCGCGTCGCTGTGATCACTTCCGCTTGGTGATCGCCGTCGATGTCGACGACGTCCAGGAACATGACTTCCATTCCTCGCCCGCCGATCAAGTGCTTCTTCCAGGCGATGTTCTTCACCACGGCTTGACTGCCCGGGTTCTCTAGCCACCAAACGGCTCGCGCGGCCCCTTTGCGGTCCGAGACAACAACGTCTTGGTCGTCATCGCCGTCCATGTCGTGCAACAGCAGCGACATGATCCAGCCAGCGTCGCAAATCCGCTGGTAGCGATATCCTGCAACGTCGCGGGCGTTGGCCGAGGCGAGCACCATTCCGACCGAGGCCTCGCGGCCTTTCGAGCCAACAATCAGATCTGGTCCGGCCGTTCCATCCAATTGAATCGGGGCGGCGAACATCCAGGCTTGTTTATCCTGAGTACAAGGAATCGCGACTGTGCTCCATTTGTCCTCACGCAAATAGTCGGGACGCCGCTTGGGCGCCCAATGCACAAACATCGTTCGCACTCGGCCTTCGCATGAACTGACTACATCCACTGCCCCATCGCCATCCAAGTCGACAAAAACAGCATCCTCTGGTGATTTGACTTTCCCCACGGTTACAGCGGGCCACGCGGACCGGGCCGCATTTGGGCCCGGGTTGAGATACGCGCGAACGCGTCCGCCCTCCTCCCACCCCGTCGTCAGATCTAGAAGTCCATCACCATTCACATCGGCCAGTCGAGCTCCGTCCGCCCCTCGCGATGATCCGTCGATCGTGTGGCGCCGCCACGGCTCGGCACCTGTGACTTGCCCCAGAAACGATATCGCGATCAGAGCCCAAAACAGGCATCTCAATGCTGGCAATGATGTCATTCTGATTCTCGTCGGCTGGGAGCTTTCTTTCGTTGTCCCCCTATTCTACCAAAAGCCGCTCACATGCTGGGGCGACGAGCCCACAGCTGGCAAGCTGCTGTGTCGCTCGATCAGGCTTTGGGGGCTGTTGGGTTGGGCAAGTTCCAGACGTCTCGGAAATCACTGCCCCGGCGATTTTGAAGCGAATCTTGAATCAACTTCCAAATTATGTTGACACAGCTTGGTGATTTTGAGTACAAACCCGCCGATTTTCCCCAATTGTTCCTCAGAGAATCGCCGCGTCAGCAGGTGCTAGCCAAGTGAATCGATCGCCTAACCTAACTCCGATCAAGCGTTCTCGCCGAGTTCAATGTCGCGGCAGTGTGCCGACCAAACTAATCGTGCTGAGCGCCTTGGGAGCCGGGCTTATTGGCCTGACTGTGTTCTTCTTTGTTCGACAGCAGGAAGACGTGTTTCAGGTCAAAAGTGCGGTTGCGAAAGCGCTCGATGCGTTGGATGAGGAGGACATCGAGAAGGCGCGTGAGTTGGCTCGCGCGATCAGATTGAACCGCGCCCTCAGCTATGAAGATCTGGGCGGCCCGGCGTTCGTGTTGGGCGCCGCTATGGTTATTGACGCGAGGAGCCATCAGAACCAACTGGAGAAACGTAGGCGATTCCTAGTCGCTTCCCGGTACCTTGAGGAGGCCAATCAACGTGGGTTTCCCAGTGGACGAGAGAAGCAGGGCCTCATTCTTCTGGCCAGGTCGACGTTCCAAGCTCGACAGTACGATCTTGCAATTCCTCGGATTGAAGAGGCAGCCAAGCGGGCGCCGGAACAGGCCGTCGAGTTCATGCGACTGCTATCAATTTGCCATCAACGCAAGTCGCTGCCGGATTGGAACGAGGCCTTGAAGCACATCGATCAGCAACTGGCGGAGAAGTTGCTGACTCCGGCTGAGCGCAGTGATTCGCTTCTCAGTCGAGCAAGTATTCTGTTTGAGCTGGCCCGATATGGGGACTGCCTGGAACAGCTTGACGCCATCCCCGACAATTCGCAGCTGGGGGAGGCGATCGTGTTGCGAGCTCGCATCGATATCATGAAGGCTCGCCAAAAAGAAGGCGAGGCGACTCAAGATCAGCTGGCGATCCGCAAGCATTATTCGACGGCCGGCGCTGCCTTGCGAGACCCCAGGATTCAGCTCAAGCGAGTGTCCGATTCCGCTCGACTTGCCCAGTATTTGCTCGGCGAGTGCCATCTCAAGCTGGGTGAGACGGAGGCAGCGTTGAAGCAGTTTGCACGTGTCCGTCGAACTCACTACGGCTTCCCTGAATCTCTTGCAGCCGCGCTTGAGGAGGCCGAATTGCTTCGCTTGGCGGAAAGAGATGAGGAAGCGATCACTGCATACCGTGCGATGCTAGAGGAAGTGAGGGAAGGCGGGCTGGAAGGTAATGCGCTGCTCTCGATGAAGTCGCTGCGAAAGCGGCTTGCTTGGTCATCATCGAACTACTTTGAGCAGAAGAAATTCGACAAAGCGATTGCGTTGGCCCAGGCAATGCGGAGCGTCTTGACCGAGGCGGAGTCGACAAGCTTGGAGGCGACGACATATCGCGCCTGGGCCGACGACCTCAACGCCCACGCGGACACTCTACCGCTATCGGCTCGGGGCGAGATTCGCCGGAACGCCGAGGACAAGATGCGTCGCGCTGGAAGCGCCTATGCACGTTTGGCCAAGCTCCGTATCGCCTCGCCTGAATACGCAAACGACCTCTTCGCCAGTGCGGACGCGTACCTCATCGGCAGCGACTTTCGCGAGACCGTCAGCACGCTCGAGTTGTTCTTCGAGGCGAGGCCACAGGAGAGGATTTCAGAGGCTCTCGTCGTGAAGGGACAGGCGCTGCTCGCGCTGGGTCGGCTGGACGAGGCAATTGAACCGCTTGAACGCTGCATTGCTCAACATCGTCAATCTCCGGAAAGCTATGAAGCTCGGTTGGTGCTCAGCCGCGTGTATAACGAGCAGCAGGAGACGGCGAAATCGAAACAGACTCTTTTGGACAACCTGGAGAGTGAGCTCACACCGGACAGCCTCGTGTGGCGTGAGTCACTGTTTGACTTGGGGCGAGTTCTCTACCTTGAGGCGACCCAACTATTGGCGCGAGCGCGGGCAGCTGGTTTGACATCGCCCGTGGCCCCAAAAAAAGCACGGCTTCAGACCCAACCGAAAGCAGTCAAGGCTCTCGAGCAATCGTATCTGACGTACGGCGAATCGATTCGTTGGCTGGACCACGCCATTCAGCGTTGGCCGTCGGACGACCGCACTATTCATGCTCGGTACATGTTGGCCCGGTCTCACGAGCAACGCTCAAAACTGCCGCGATACCGATTGGTGGATGAACCTATCGAAACGACTCGAGAAAAACTCCGCGAGGAGACACGCAAGGAGTTGAACATTGCACACGATCAGTATCAGTCGTTGGTTCAAGATCTTGACAGGCGGCAAGACACGATCGCACTGAGTGAAATTGAGCGCAAGACGCTCAGAAACTGCTACTTCTCCCAAGCGGACACGCTGTTTGACCTGGAGAAGTTTGAGGAGGCGATACAGGCCTATTCATCGGCTTCCAACCGGTATCAACACAAACCCGAAGCGCTTGAGGCGTTCGTGCGGATTGCCGCCTGCTACCGCAGACTCGACAACAACGCAAAGGCGCGCGGCACGCTAGAACAGGCGAAGGTCGTTCTGAGTCGGATAGGCGAAGACGCTGACTTTGCCACAACCACCACACGTACTTCCTTTGTCGCCTGGAAAGACTTTCTCGAGTGGCTTAGCCAGATTTGAATAAGGCAGGAACACCAATGGATGAATCAACCCAACAGGCGCCGAACGACACCCTCAAACTGGCCAAGTTGATACGCCAAAAATTAAACGTCCTCAAGCAGGTCCGCGAGTTGACTCGCCTGCAGTCTGACGCGATTGACAACTCTGAAATGAAACGCTTAATGAATGTACTGACCGCTAAGACGCGGTTGCTGAGAGACTTGGAGGCGATGGACTCCGACCTCAAACCATTCCATGCCCAGGACCCCGATCAGCGAGTTTGGAGCAGCCCGGAGGCGCGCGCCCAATGCCGACTCGATTCCGAACAGTGTCAGTCCGTGATCCTCGAGGTGATGCATGCGGAGAAACAATGCGAAAAAGAACTCGCCGAGAAACGTGATCTGACTGCGGCTCGAATCGACGCAGCCCACTGTGCAGCTCAAGCCCGAAGAGCCTACGCGGGAAAGGCGCCACACAGGCCCCAACTTGACCTCTCGAGCGACTAACGAGGACCTCGGGCCTTCTGCGGATCACTCAGACGATAATTGCGAAACAAACCAAAAGATTGCCGAGAAAATATGGCGCCCAGCAAAACAATGACCGCCGGCCCAACCGTGGGAACTGATGGCCAATTCGACCTGCGCCATCTGCAGGGCGAAGACTATGACTTAGAAATTGTGCTCAATGCCTGGCACACGGCGACAGACCGACTCCAGCAGACCCACCGCACGTTGTGCGAGGAAGTGCGACGCCTGACGGATGAGTTGGAGGTCAAGAACCAAGAACTCGCTCGCGAGAACCGTCTTGCGGACCTGGGTCGGATGGCTTCGTGCGTCGCCCATGAAGTCCGCAACTGCCTGACTCCGATTACCCTCTACTTAAGCTTACTTCGCTGACGCCTGCCTCGCGTATCGGACGCGCACGAGGTGGTCGACAAACTGGAATCCGGCTTCACCGCATTGGAGGCAACCGTGAATGACTTGCTGCAATTCACCGCACACCGCGAGCCCAATCGCCAGCCTTGCTTGATTCGAAACACGATTGAAGAAGTGTGCCAATCCCTGCTGCCGCAGTGTGAAACGCAGGGCATTCGCACACGAGTTGATGTTCCGCCTGAGGAGACAATTTGGGTGGATGACGCAATGGTCCGCCGCGCGTTGCTCAACCTGGTGCTCAACGCTTTGGACGCTATGCCGGATGGAGGCGAATTGGTGATCACTTCGTGCTCGTCGCCACAGGCGTATGAACTAGAAGTCGCCGATTCTGGCCCCGGTGTGGAACTCCAGGCGGTCAGAAAGATCCTCGAGCCTTTCTTCACGACCAAGCAAGGCGGAACCGGATTGGGATTGTCCATTGTGAGCCGCATCGCCGAAGCTCACGGCGGTAAAGTCCTGATCGCTAACTGCCCAGAGGGAGGAGCCGCGTTTACGCTGCGATTCCCGCGACAAGCAAGTGGGGAGGCCGTTGCATGAATCCGTCCGCGACAGAACACATGGCTGCGACAGTATTGGTTGTCGATGATCACCGAGACGCCCGCGAGTCGATGGCGGATATCCTCCGTTGCGCCGGGCACGAAACAAACACGGCGTCGAGCGCGATCGATGCGCTGCAGATGATTGATCGGGCAAGCGCCGATGTGATCCTGACAGATCTGCGGATGCCCGGAATGAGTGGCCTGGAACTTATCCAACGACTGAACCAGCGCGGCGTCGATAGCCAAGTTGTGATGATCACCGCCCATGCCTCAGTCGACTCGGCCGTCGATGCCATGCGGCACGGCGCTTTTGACTATGTAGAAAAACCGATCAACGCCGACCAATTGGAAAACGTCGTTGAGCGAGCCATTCGCCAAGCGGAACCGAGGTCGTCCGTGCCGGCTCAACAATCGCCCGGTGTTGAAGACCCGATGGTCGGTCAGAGCGAACCTCTAAGGCAACTCAAGACGCAGATCGCCCGCATCGCGGCGACCGACGAGACCGTGCTGATTACCGGTGAGAGTGGTGTGGGAAAGGAACTCGTAGCCCGCGCCATTCATGGACAAAGCAGTCGATCTCCAGGGCCGTTGGTCAGCATGAACTGCCCCGCCCTGTCCCCTCAACTGATGGAAAGCGAGCTGTTCGGGCATGTGCAAGGCGCCTTTACCAGCGCCGATGCGCCCCGAGTGGGCAGGTTTGAATTGGCCGACCAGGGAACGATCTTCCTGGACGAGATCACGGAAATTGACACAGTGCTTCAGGCCAAACTGTTACGAGTCCTTCAGGAACGCTGCTACGAACGAGTGGGCGATTCGCAGCCCAAGAAAGTAGATGTTCGCGTGGTCGCCACCACCAACCGGTGCCTGCGGACCGAGGTCCAAGCGAACCGGTTTCGCCAGGACCTGTACTTCCGCCTCAACGTTGTCCCACTTCACGTGCCGCCGCTACGAGAGCGAGGCGAGGATGTCCTGCTGCTGGCTTCCCATTTCGCTCAGAGAACGGCCAGCCGGCTTCATCGCGAGCCCTTTGAGCTGCTGCCGGACGCCCAACAACTACTGCTCTCGTATCAATGGCCAGGAAACGTGCGCGAACTGGAGAACCTGATTACGCGGACCGCGGTGCTCAATGAAGGCAACATGGTTTCCGCCGCCGATCTTCGCCCCTGGCTGATTGAATCGGAAGACGAACCGGCGCTCGAATCCAACGGCCAGCGAAAGATGCTCACCGCTGGGATGAGTCTTCAGGATATGGAACGCCAACTGATTGAGGCCACACTCAAGAAGTTTGACGCCCACCGCGAAAAAACCGCCAAAGCACTTGGCATCGGCGTGCGAACGTTGACGAACAAGTTACGCAGTTACGGCTACGCACCGCGGGCCAAGTCGCCCTCCAACGCGGCGTAAGAGGAAACACAAATCATGCGAGCACCAGTAGCACTGAGCATTCAGTCGACCGCAGGCTCCAATCGGCCATTTGCGGTCGGCGACCGGCAACAACCGCCAAGCCGTTCGGCAGTTCTTGCCGGTTGGGCGGCATGGCGAGAACGAGCAAAATGACAGCAATCAACGCTATCACTGACGAAGCAAGCAGTTACGCGTCAATCGGAGCCGTGGGCCAATCGATTGGCGCGGGGATTGCATTGTTGATCCTAGCAGGAGCGACGACGTGATATCAAGAATGTTCGACGCGTCGACGATCCCGATGCTCCAGGAAGTGATCGGATTCACCCAAGCAAGACATGAAATCCTGGCCGGAAACATCGCCAACATCGATACGCCCGGCTACCGCACACGGGACCTCAATGAGGAGGTCTTCCATGACAAACTCAAAAAAGCACTCGTCACGAAAGATCAATCCAAGCATGGCGTCCTCTCGCCGGGCCTGTCACAAGTCAAGCAGGGCGACGCGATGCGCGAAGTTCGCGATTCGATGAAAAGCATTCTTTATCACGACGACAGCAATGTGAGCCTTGAGCACCAAGTCACACAAATCAGCAAGAACCAATCCATGCACAATCTCGCCATTTCCATCATGAATAGCCAGTTTCGCCTGCTGGAAGCGGCGATCAGCGAGCGCGTTTAGCACAAGTTTGCACCGTGGCAATCGTTCGAGAGAATCCGATCACGCAAGACAGAGGGAGTCCCACGATGACGTCCGCACTCGACATCAGCACGAGCGCACTGGTGGCGCAACGTACTCAGCTCGATTTGATTTCGGCAAACATCGCCAACATGTCAACGGTTGTGAACGAAGACGGAGAGCACCGGCCGTATCAGCCTCGCTACGCCGTCCTTCAGACTGACGACACGATGTCCACTTCAACCGGTGCGAGCGGAGTAAAGGTGGTGGAAGTGAGAACGGACGATCGCCTTCCAAATTATCGCCTCGAGCCCAATTCGCCCTACGCGATCAAATCGGGGAAGTGGAAGGATTACGTCGCCTACCCCAACATCAACATGACGCAAGAAATGGTTGACGCGATGCAGGCTACTCGCGCCTACGAGGCGAACCTCGGTGTGATGGAGATTTCCAAGAGTCTCGGTCGCGAGACACTCAGAATTCTCGTCTAGAAGGACGGCAAATAGAGAATCGTCGCGTGAGCTGGACGACATTGCGACGAGCATTCATTCCGCTTACCAACCTGTGGAATACGACTGACTATGAACCCAATTCAAGGAATAAACCCAACGGCCGCGACGCCTCCGCCACTCACGTTGGATGGCGGGAAGGCCGTGGATGGACCATCGTTCAAGGACTTCATGTTGGAGGCCTTGGACCATGTCAATTCTATGCAACACGACGCGGATCAGGCTGTGCAAGAACTCGCGACTGGCGGCGACGTCAACCCAGCGGAAGTGCTCACAGCCGTGCAGAAGGCCGACATGACTTTTCGCCTGATGTTACAAGTCAGGAACAAACTCGTCCAAGCTTACCAAGAGGTGCGTGAGATTCGAATCTAACGCTTCCGGCGAACGGACTCGCAACTCATCTCATTCCATTCATAATGCTCTGCTTTGAGGTTCACGGATGAACTTCCTGACCAATGCCTACGCACAATTGATCGAAACGTTGAAGCCGATGTCAGCTTCGGCCAAGGTCACGACTGCGCTCTTGCTCGCCGTGGTCGTCGTCGGCGTTGCCTTTCTGTTTCAATCGGAACAATTCAGCGGCGATGAATACCTGCTTGCCGGCTATGCATTCGGTCAGGAGGAACTGTCTGTAGCGCTGGCCTCATTCGCTGACGCTCAGCTGAATGATTACACGGTCGAGAACTACAAGATCCGCGTCCCGCGAAACAAACGGTACCAATACGTCGCCGCCATGTCGCAAGCCAATGCCTTGCCGCAGACCGGCGCCGACCTTTGGCAGCAGAAGTTCAACGGAAGCCTCTTGGAGTCGAGTGAAGTGAGGGCCTGGCGACACCAGTACCAGAAGAAGCGAGAGCTTGAGCGTACGCTGGCAGCGATGAGCGGACTCAGGCTGGCGACGGTGCAGTTCGACGTTGAGCAGTCAAACTCGCTTGTCGGCTCACCACAGAAAAGCTGCCTGGTTGCGGTTCATCCTTCGTCGCTTCGTCCCGTAGACAGAGCGATGGTCCGCTCGGTGCGAGAGTCGGCAGCGGCTTGGTTGAATATGCAACCGGAAGATGTCGATGTCCTCGACATGTTTGCCAACCGAACGTATCGAGGCGACTCGATGGGCGATTTCGCAAGCGGTGAAGACGACTACTCATCCTATAAGAGTATTCGAGAAAACGAACTGACTCGGAAACTATACGAGCAACTTGATTTTATCCCTGGCGCGAAGATCGCCGTGCAAATCGAACTCACTCCAGAGGTTCGCCACGAAGTGACTTCGCTCACCTACAGCGGGAAACCAACCGCGCTAGAGACGTCGGCCGAGAGCGAAGACGAGACCATATCGAGCGGCAAGGCCGGTGGCCGGCCAGGCGTTGCCGCCAACAATGATCCCAGCGGTTTTGCCAACTCGGCAGCGAGTGTCAACGGACAGACTACCGAAACCACGCGAAACAGCACACGAGAACAACAACGGTCCGTGATCGGGCAGGAGAGAACGACGCGAGAGTATCTGCCGTTTAGCCCCAAGGCCGTGACCGTGTCCATCAGTGTTCCCAAGAGCTACATCACGAAAATCTGGCACCAAGACAACCCACCGGCTGAGGGCGAACAACCGACCGTACCAGACAAGAACCAGTTGACCGCCATTGAGTCCGATCTCAAGACGAACATCGAGACGATCGTCAACAATCTGCTTCCCGCGGTCGAAGCGGGCGTCAACCCGTATCCGCGAGTCGCGTTTGCCACCTACACCGCGATCGCCAGGACTCCGGACCCCGGCCCGTCCCAAGGCCTGCTCATGGTCGAGTGGCTGCAGGACAATTGGACCTCCATTGCAATGGGGTTGATCGCAATCGTCGGGCTTGTGTTCCTCAGAGGCATGGTGAAGTCGAGTCAGGCAAACGCGCCTTCTCTCGGCGGCCAACTGGGAGCCGATAGCGGTCCAGCCGGCGGCGCCGCGGACTCGACGCCGAGCTCGGCTGGACAGAGCGCGGCAGGCTCGCGAACAGCCGGAGCGGAAGACCCCGATGAAGACGAGCTGACTCGATCCCTGCGCGATCGTTACACGCAGTCGGGGGGACCGTCTTTGCGGGAAGAACTCACTGGTTTGGTTCGCGATGATCCCGATTCCGCGGCAGCCGTTCTGGGCTTGTGGATCGGCGATCACTAAGGCCGCGCAGGCAAATTCAGGGAAAGGATGACACATGGACACACGCTCGCTTCGAAAGGCCGCCATCCTCATCGATGCGCTGGACTCGCAGTCCGCCGACGCGCTGCTCAGCCAAATGGGCGAGGAGCAGGCGGCCTCGGTGCGCCGTGCGGTTATGGAATTGAGCGACGTCGATCCACAGGAACAGGACGATGTGATTCAGGCGTTCATGGTCTCCCAACAACCTGCTTCAACTCCCCATAACTCAACTGCCAACTCAACTGCCAATAACTCAGCTACCCATAATCAAACTTCGCCGTCACGCGATGCAGCCTCGTTGAGGTCAGCCGAAACGCCGAACTGGACGACTCCAGCAACGACTCGACATGACGACAAGCCGTTTCAGTTTCTCCACGACGCCAATCCGCGAATTGTCCATTCAGTACTGCATGTCGAGCATCCGCAAACCGTTGCGCTCGTGCTGGCCCATCTCCCACCCAAGCAGGCCGCGGAGATTGTGCGACTGCTCGACCAGTCACTGCGTACCGATGTCTTGCGACGAGTCGCGGGGCTCGATGTCTTGGATGTTGAGGTGCTGCGAGACGTTGAAGAAGAGATGGCTGTCGTCTTTTCTGCTCGCATTTGTGAAACCAAGCCAAGTCGCGGGCTGTCGTCTCTACGAGCCATCCTGGCCGCATCGCAAGAAGGTCACGGACAAGACTGGTTGCAGGCTATTGAAGGCGTCGATCCCGAAATGTCACGGCGAATCCAATCGCAGCCCGCTCGGATCTCTGAACGGAATTCGCGCCCACGCACACTCGGTTCTATTCATCCAACTCTCGCCCAGCCAGATCCAAAACGCGATGCCAGCAATTCGGTTGATCCGTTGCGGCGCGAACGACAAATCGATCATCGGAACTCGCTACCAGTTCGCGCGGAAGCGTCCGCGAACTCGAGCGAGCCAGCGGGTGCCAAACCGCAGGCCGCCGCGTCGAAGTTCAATGCTCACGATGGTCGACCCGACGCTCAAGACGCCGAGGTTCCTCCGCCCGAGATGAGTTTTGATGAGCTCAAGTTACTCCCAGACGCCGCGTTGGCCATGGTCTTCCGATCGGCGCCAAGCCAAATTTCATTGGTGGCGCTCGCGGGTGCGAAGCGGCCGTTTGTTGAACGATTGCTAAGCCAGTTACCCAGCAAAGATGCGAAATCGCTCAACCAGAAGATTGAACAAATTGGTCCCATTCAACTAAATGACGTTGAGTTCGCCCAACGCAAGCTGGCTCAGATTGCCCAGGAGCTTGGCCGCGAAGGGCAAATCGACTTAACGAAATCCAAGAGGTTCGCGGCTGCCGCGTAAGAGGAGATAGCGATGGCTGGTGTCATCAAAGCCGGAAAACTTGAATCGCAACGCGAGCGGGAGCAGTCACAAACTGTCTTTACGCTTGAGGACATCGAGCTCCGCCGCGGCGCCATGTTGACCGAGGTTCGATCACAGGCCGCGGACATTCTGAAGCAAGCTCAGAAAGAGGCTGAAGTCATTCGCAGCCAAGCTGTTGAAGACGGCATGGCCGAGGCGCGCCAGAAGGCCGATGCGGATATCCGCATGGAACTTGCCGAACAGGCAAACACACTACTGCCAGCCGTGGAACAGCTGTTGCAAGAATTGCAGCTTGCCAAGCAGGATTGGAAGAAACACTGGAACGCCTCGGTGCTCGACCTCGCTGCGGCAATTGCCCGCAAGATCGTGCGGCGGGAGTTGGCGTCTCAGCCTCAGATAAGTCAAGATTTGATCGCGGAATCTGTCGAACTCGCTGCCGGAGCGAAACAGATCCAATTGCAATTTCACCCCCAAGACCTCGACTCGCTTACCCCGCTCAAGGAACAACTTCAATCGCAATTCTCCCCGCTCGGCGAGACGATTCTTTGCCCCGATGAGTCAATCGAACCTGGATTCTGCCGAATTCGAACAGAGTTCGGGCAAATCGACCAAACACTCGCCACGCAGCTCCAACGCATAGTCGCGGAACTTCAGTAACCCAAACGACCGTGGCGGCTGAACAACCGACGGGCGTAGAACCCGTGGGGAGCGACAGCGGCCATAGACACACCATATCGATACGCCTCGAAGAAGACAGATGATGGACGAACGCACGAAACGCCTGAACTCAATCATGCCCACCGGACTGGTCGGTAGCGTTGCATTGATCGAAGGCGTCGCCGCCGCAGTGGCTGGCCTCCCCGCTCCTGTGGGCGCGGTTGTCGAAATCCAATGTCAGTCTGGGAACAGAATCGAAGCTGAGGTGATTGGGTTTCGCAACGGACACACTTGGGTCTATCCGTTCCAAAATATGACCGGTCTGCGGCAGGGGAATCGAGTCGTGCTGAAGCAGACCGTTCGACGGATTCCCGTAAGCGAATCATTGCTCGGCCGCATCGTCGACGCCCACGGTCGACCCGTTGACGGGAAACCCTCGCCCCCCTCGGCTCAGCAATCGGCGCTGCACCGTGCGCCGCCAGCAGCCGTCGATCGGCCAAGAATTGATGAGCCAATTTCGACCGGTATTCGCGTGATCGACGCGTTTCTGACATGCGGACACGGGCAAAGATTGGGTGTGTTCGCCGGCTCCGGCGTCGGCAAGAGCGTGCTGCTGGGCATGATCGCCCAGTTCGCCACGGCCGACGTGATCGTCATCGGGTTGGTCGGAGAACGAGGAAGAGAAGTCAATGAATTTGTCCAGCGAGATCTTGGTCGACAAGGACTCGCGCGAAGCGTCGTCGTCGTGGCAACGAGTGATCAACCCGCGCTTTGCCGCGTGCAGTCGGCGATGACCGCAACGGCGATTGCCGAGTCGTTTCGGGATCAAGGAAAGAATGTCCTGCTGATCATGGACTCTCTCACGCGATTTGCGATGGCTCAACGCGAGATCGGGCTAGCCGCTGGCGAACCGCCGACCACCAAGGGCTATCCGCCCTCCGTCTTCTCGCTCTTGCCCAAACTGGTGGAACGAACCGGACGAAGTCCAGCGGGCAGCATCACCGCCATCTACTCGGTGTTGGTCGAGGGCGACGACGTCAACGAACCCATTGCCGATGCCGTGCGAGGTCTGCTCGACGGACACGTCGTGCTCAGTCGCAAACTGGCAGGTCGAGTCCATTATCCAGCCGTCGATGTGTTGGCCAGCATCAGCCGACTGATGACCGAGATCACTTCGCCCGAACATCAACAGGCCGCGCAAACGTTGCGCCAACTGATGGCCGCCTATCAAGAGAACGAAGACCTGATCAATATTGGCGCGTATCAGGCCGGCACCAACCCAACCGTGGACTCGGCTATCGCTCTCAACGATGAACTCAATAGCCTGCTCCAACAGGAGATTGGCGTGGCGGCCTCCATGTCTCAAACCGAAAACGCGATCGTGCAATTGGCCAATCGCGCCCAGTTACTCCAACAGAACCTCAAGAACAAAGGCGCTGCCGTGCATGCGCCGCCACAACAGCAAGCCAGCACGGCAACCTTGTGATGTCATAGCATGCAATTCAGTAAGTATCGAGAAAGATGCCTCAATTTCGTTTTCGACTACAAACCCTGCTCAAGGTTCGACTGGCGCAACGCGATGAAAGACGCGAGGCGTTGGCGAAAGCGATCCAAGCCCAGGGGATAATCGAAGAACGGATAACGGACGTAGACCAGGAAATACAAGCAGCGAGGACAGCCCAGAGAAACGGCGCAAAGCCGGGGCCGATCAACGTTGATGGACTGATGAATCTCGGACGACACGAAGTCACATTACGAGCGGAAATCAATCGGCTTCAGAAGCAGAAACAACAAGTCTCCGCAGAGCGAGAACGGCGACGAGCGGCGCTCATAGAGGCGGACCGAGCGCTGCGTGTGCTTGAGAAACTTAAGGAACGGCAGCTTCAAGACTTTCAGCGCGTCGAGGCGATGCGCGACGCGAAGACGATGGATGAAGTTGCTGAACGGCTTCACCAAAAGCAGAAGCGAGTTCAATCATGAAGTGGGTGCGAATGATGGCTGGCGGCGTCGTTTACTTCAGCGCCGCATCATTCCTCGCAATTGCGCTGGCGGGCTCGGTCCTCTGGGCCAAGGGGGCGTTTAGCGGGCCTCGCGCCTTCAACTTGTTGGCCGCACTTTATGGATTGGATTTGGCGGAGATGCAAGTTCAGGGGAAGGAAGTTCAGCCGGACGAGTCACAGATTCAGATTGCCTATCTCAATGTCCTCGCCGACAGAACGCGGGCTAGCCTGGACATTGACCTGAGGGAATCGGCGATCGACAAGACGCTGGGTGAATTGCACAACCTACAAAACAACGTCGTCATCCAGCGTGAAAGGCACCAGCAGGTTGTTGGATCTTTCGAGCGGAGACTGAAGGACTATCAAACGCTGAACGATGATGCGCGACTGCGGGAAGTGCAAGTCATGTTGGAGAACATGAAGTCCAAGCAGGCAAAGGACTCCCTCATGGCCATGGTCGCCGACAACGCCGACGACACACGGGATGTGGTTCTGCTGCTGACGTCCATGGCGTCAGACAAGCAGAAGAAGGTTATCGCCGAGTTCAAGACGCCGGAAGAAAAGGCGACGATGGACCGGTTGCTCGCAGAGATTCGCAGAGGAACGGCTGAGAACGAACTACTAGACGATGCCCGTAAGGGGTTGGGTGGAGTGGGAAAGTCCGCACCCTAGGAAGCAGTTCGGTCCGCTGGCGAGATCGAAACTAGATTCAATGACCTAACGAAATGGATGAGGGGCAAGAATGACAACCATTCCGAGCGATGGCGCGACGGCCGCGAAACCGTCCACTGTTCAATTCTCCGCACTCGCGCCGACCGGCACGGTGTCGTTGGCCGATTCGTTTGATGCTGTTTTTCGTTCAACGATTAGCACCGAGCCAACTCACAACGCGGAAGAATTAGCCCACACAGACCATGTTGTGGACGAGACGCCCGAGGACCGTGCAAACCAAACTGTCGATCCCTTGCAGGCCGATGATCGAGCGGACAATTCGGCGAACGAGTCTCGTGATCAACCGCCAAAGGTCGAGCAACAAGATCTTCTGCTGCGGAGTGGGCGGCAGCTGAGGCGT
>CAZWOU010000057.1:0-35747 GCA_964635375.1 uncultured Pirellulaceae bacterium
CGCCGCAGCAGCAGCCATTGGACTCATGGACAAAAGGGGTAGTGTGATGCTTAAGAACAGTTGTGCTGGGATTCTAGGCGTTTTTTCGTGGCTGAGCCGAGGGCTCTCATCCACTGTGAAGAACAGGTCGATTCGTTTTCGGGTTGGGCTCGTTGGAACAGTCCCCCTGCTGTTGGCCCTCTACTTCATGTTCGGCGCGGTCGTCACCAAGTACTCCGTCTATCATCAGATGGATCGATTTGGTTCCCTAACCGAACTTGCCGGTCAAATAAGCGCCCACGTTCATGAAACGCAGAAGGAGCGAGGTCTCACCGCCGGGTTCTTGGCCAGCGGCGGGAAGAAGTTCGCCACGGAACTTGCCCAGCAGCGGCAGGCTACTGACGCCAGCAGAACCGAGTTGAAGGAGTTTCTCACGACGTTGGACTCGGCCGCCAGCGGCGAGGGTTTCGAGAAGAAGCTCAGCGCCGCGGTGGCGAAGATGGACGAGATAGACGCTTACCGGCAGCAGGTCAGTGCTCAGTCAATTCCGTCGAAGCAGGCGCTTGGGCTGTACACCCAACACAACACCGCCATGCTTGATGTGGTGGGAGCCATCTCCTCTGTGAGTGACGATGCCGACCTAGCCAAGACGGCAGCGGCCTACAACTTCTTTCTCCAAGGAAAGGAACGGGCGGGAATCGAACGGGCTGTGATGAGCAAGGCGTTTGCTGTGGATCAGTTCGAGCCAGGAGCATTCAGCAAGTTTGGCACCCTTGTGACGACTCAAGCTACCTACCTTGACTCATTCGTCGCAATGGCTACGCCGGAGCAAGTCGCGATCTACACGCAGAAGATGTCGAATCCGGTCGTGGCGGAAGTTCAGCGCATGCGAGACGTGGCGACTAAGAAAGGGGAAACGACCGCAAAGACGGAACTAACGACTCGGCTTCTTGGCGAGTTTGGTTATGGCGGAGCGATCCACAACTTCAAGAACTTTGTTCTGCGAAACAACTCCAAGTACAGCGATCGCTTCGAAGGAAACTACACTCGAGCCAATCAGGTACTCGACGAGTTGGAGAAGGGGTCGGAAACCGACGAAGAGGGGCAAGCGTACGCCGCAATACGAAAAACGTTAAACGAGTATCACGTTGGTCTTGCCAAGGTTGTCAAAGCGTTTCAGGCACCAGACGCAACCGTGGAGGCCGTCGACAAAATCGTCAAGATTGACGACGCCCCGGCTCTGGCCGCCTTGGCGAGCCTCTCCGCCTCGCTCAAGAACGGCGACTTCGGTATTGATGCGAACCACTGGTTCGACGCCTGCACCAAGAAGATAAACCTCCTCAAAGAGGTCGACGACGCGTTGGCTGAGAGTAGCCTGCGAGATGCAACGGCACGACGCGACTCGGCATTCTCGTCGTTCTTTGCCATTGGCGTCACTGCCGCGGTTGTCACCTTGTTGGCGCTCGTTATGATCTTCGCGATCTCCCAAGCCATTGTGGGGCCGCTGAGTTCGACGGTGAACGCATTGGAAGCCGTCGCTGAGGGCGACTACAGCCAACGCATCAATGTGGGCAGCACTGATGAGATCGGTCGAATGGCCACCGCATTCAACACCGCCACTGAAGCTACCGACCAGGCGATGCGGGATGTCAAAGATGGCGCTGAGAGAGAACGCATCGCCCAAGCCGAACAAGCGGAACAGGACCGCGAGCGGGCCGAGGCGGAACAAGAGCAGGCGAGAGAGGCCGACCAAAAAGTTCGGCATATCCTCGAGGTGGCCAACTTGGTCGCTCAACGCGATTATTCGACGGAAGTCGAAGTCACCGGCGACGACGCGCTAGGGCAACTGGGTGATGGGTTGCGCACGTTTTTCGCCGACAAGCAGAAAGCCGAACAGCTAGCTGAGGAAGCTGCCGAAAACGAGCGGCAGCAGGCCGAGGCCGAGCAGAAACGCAAGGATGAAGAAGCCGAAAAGGAGCGGCAGCGGACTGAGAATGAGGCTCGCGAGGCAGAAGCCCTGCGTTGCAAAGTCGACGATATCCTGGACGTTGTGCGTGCGGCGTCCAAGGGTGACTTGACCCAGTCCGTTGACATTGACGGCGACGCGGCCATCGACGAACTAGCGGCCGGGATCAACAAGATGTTGGCCGACCTCTCCAACGTCGTTCGCGATGTCATGGAGGGCGCCGCCCAGTTCACCGAGAGTTCGCGGATGATTGGCGAGAGTTCGCAAATGATGGCGCAAGGCGCACAAGATCAGAGTGCGACTGTCGAACAGATGTCGGCTTCAATTGAAGAACTAGCCCGCTCGATCGAGTCCGTTAAGGTTGAAGCGGAGTCGGCCAGTGAGGTCGCCGTCTCGACCAGCAAGCTAGCCCAGCAAGGCGGCGGAGCTGTCAACAAGGCGAACGAGGCGATGGAGCAGATTCGCAATAGCTCCACGCAGATCGGCGAAATCATTGCGGTCATCTCCGAGATTGCCAGCCAGACCAATTTGCTCGCTTTGAATGCGGCAATCGAGGCGGCCCGGGCGGGCGAACACGGGTTGGGATTCGCCGTCGTGGCCGACGAGGTTCGCAAGTTGGCCGAGCGTTCCAACGAGGCCGCTGGCGAAATCACGTCGCTGATCCAGGAATCGACCAAGCGAGTCGAAGAGGGCGCCAAGCTCAGCCTCGAGACTTCCGAGTCGCTGGCGAATATCGTTGACGGCGTACAAGATACGGCCAATCGCATCAGCGCGATGACGTCGGCAACCGTGGAACAAGCCACGAGCGCCAACGAGGTGTCCCAGGCCATCCAAGACGTATCGGGTGTCACGGAACAGTCCGCCGCAAGCAGCGAGGAACTCGCTTCCAGCAGTGAGGAACTCGGGGCTCAGGCCACCGGGCTCAACGACCTAGTCCGCAGGTTCAAGACGGAAGCGGGTGAACTTGTCGCGGACGACGAGTGGGTTGGTGAAGATCAACCCGCCCTCTGCGTCAACTAGACCGCCGCGCAGAATGCAGGCTAGCCGACTCCCGTCGGGCAATCACGCCCGACCGGAGCGGCCCGCCGCATCGCAGCCAGGCAGTCCGCATCGCTCTCCCCCTCGGCCTGTCTGTTCTCCCTGCTCAAGGCCGTGCGAACGGTTAGAATCGAACTGCGGCCGGCGCGATGCTGGCCGACCAACACGGTTCTCTTTCTCGTACGAAACCGGCTTGTTCTAGGCAAGCACTTTGGTGATCCGCCATCCCTGCGCCTCGACGTGCGAACAGAGACTCTCTTCGCTGCTGTTCGTGCAATCTGCATCGGGTCCCGACCCCAATATTCCGCCAAATGTGATAGAATAGGTCCGGTTTGTGCGGTATTCAGCCGATGGTTGCTTGCCGCTGAAAGTTCTTGGGATCCAAACTTGCTGCAGGAAATTGCTGCGGCAGCAAAGCAAGGTGTCGACAGTGCGAAGCAGGAAAACAAATGATGACGGCGACAGTTCAAGAGTCGAGCAAACTGTCATCATGGTTGAGTGTTTATTCGGGCCCAAGAGTTCGTTAGACTTCAACGCGCGATCTATTGCGCGATGTGGCCTGTTGTTGCTTCTGTTGGCCGTTCCGCACAGCGCGGCCATGGCCGAAGACTCAGACTCAGTCGCCGTGAAGGAATTCGCTCTGCCAGACCATCTTGAAGTGACGGTCTGGGGCAAAGCGCCAATGTTCTACAACCCCACCAACATCGACGTCGACGAGCGTGGGCGCGTGTGGGTCGCGGAGGCGGTCAATTATCGCAACTTCAAGCCCGGCAGTGACGCTCGGAAGACCCACGACCGGGGTGATCGCGTGATGATCCTGGAAGACACCGACGGCGATGGCAGGGCTGACAAGTCCAGCGTGTTCGTCCAAGACAAGGATCTCGTCGCGCCCTTGGGGATCGCTGTGTTTGGCAATCGCGTCATCGTCTCTTGCTCGCCATCGCTGATTATGTATACGGACATAAATCGTGATGGTCGGTTCGACGCCGACGTCGATAAGAAAGAGATCTTCCTTACCGGCTTCGGCGGCGTCGATCACGATCACGGATTGCATTCCGTCGTGGCTGGTCCAGGCGGGCGATGGTATTTCAACTCAGGCAACGCGGGCTCGCACACTGTCACCGATCGCGAAGGTTGGACGTTGCGGGCTGGCAGTTGGTACACGGGCGGCACACCTCACAACAAGGAGAACACGCCGGGGCGCAAGAGCGACGATGGGCGGGTTTATGTGGGTGGGTTAGCCATGGCGGTGGACCCCGACGGCGGCGGCCTATCCGTGCACGCTCATAACTTCAGAAATAACTACGAGGTCTGTCTCGACTCGCTAGGCAACGTTTTTCAGAACGACAACGACGATCAGGTCGTGGCTTGTCGCACGACATGGCTGATGCAGTACGCCAATGCCGGGTATTCATCTGCGGACGGCAAGCGAAGCTGGCAGGCCGATAAGCGACCGGGACAGTCGGTTCCAATGGCTCATTGGCACCAAGATGATCCCGGAGTGATTCCCTTCGGCGACCTCTACGGGGCTGGCTCGCCCACGGGTATGGTCGTGTACGAAGGCGACTTGCTTGGCGAGAATCTGCACGGTGCCTTGCTCAGCTGCGAAGCGGGCCGCAACGTCGTCTTTGGTTATCGCGTCGGCTTGCAAGGCGCAGGCCTCGGTCTCCGCCGATTCTCGTTCTTCAGCTCCGGCTTGCCCGATGATCCGGACTACAAGTGGAGCAAGGTCGAAGAGGATCGCCGCAAGTGGTTTCGGCCATCCGACGTAGCGGTCGGCACCGACGGCGCGGTCTATGTTGCGGATTGGTTTGACCCGATCGTGGGCGGTCACGCGATGCATGATCGCGAGGGCGCGGGGACCATCTATCGCATTGCGCCAAAGAACCAATCGCTTACCGCTCCAAAGATAGACTTGACCACGATCGAAGGACAGATCGAAGCCCTCGCAAGTCCCGCGACCAACGTCCGTTTTCTGGGGTTCGAGCGGCTGCGCGGGCGGGGAGAGAAGGCGTTGCCCGCCGTGTCCGCGCTAATCACCCACTCGAACCGATACGTCCGCGCCCGCGCTGTGTGGCTGATGGCGCAACTCGGAGCCGCCGGTCGCGGCGAGGTCGTGGCGTTGCTTAACGACGAAGACGCGAGTACTCGCATCGTGGCCATTCGCGCGCTTCGGCGGGCGGGCGCGGACATCCTCTCGCACGCGAGGCGACTGGCGTCCGATCCGTCGCCTGCGGTGAGGCGCGAAGTGGCGTTGGCGCTGCGAGACACGCCACTGGACAAGTGCCAAGATATCCTTATTCAACTCGCTTCAGCCCATGACGGAAAGGATCGCTGGCAGCTTGAGGCGTTAGGCATCGGCTGCGAGGGGAAGGAAGATGCGATCTATCCCGCGCTTCAGGAGGAGCTTGGGGCAGCGCCCGAACGCTGGGACTCGCGTTTTGCGGGACTCATCTGGCGACTGCATCCAACCGGCGCGATCGACGCCTTGACGACTCGTGCGCTGTCGCAGGAGTTGACTGAACAACAGCGGAAGCAAGCGATCGACTCTTTGGCCTTCAGCCCGGTGGCTGCAGCTGCCGAAGCGATGGGCCGGATTGCGTCAGGGGGGCCCGCTGATCTGCGTCCCTACGCGGCTTGGTGGATAGGATTCCGCCGCAGCAACCTGTGGCGAGGTCACCCCGCAGCTCAAGGCTACGCCGGCGGAGGGAATCCCAAGCCGAGGGCAATCAATGGAGTCCGTTTGCCTGCTGCTCCCGCCTACGCAAGCGGCGTGATTCGTCGAGGGGATGTGGCCGAGATTCGGGTGAATGTCTCCGGCGCCAAGCGGCTCTATTTGGTCGTGACCGATGCGGGCGACGGGAACTCGTGCGACTGGGCGGATTGGGCCGAGCCGCGTCTGCTGGGGCCTCAGGGTGAGGTCAAGCTAACGCAACTTCGCTGGGACAAAGCGGCGACTGGTTACGGGGAGATTTTGGTGGACAAGAACTGCCGGGGCTTGCCGCTCAAGATCGGTGGTCGTGCAGTGACGTATGGCGTCGGCACCCACGCCTCGTCGGTGATCGTCTACGACATTTCCAATCGCGGCTTTCAATGGCTGTCCGCCCGCGGCGGGCTGGACAATGGGCGCCGCGATCTGGGCGGTACCGACTTTCCCGGAGGAGATCCGTCGGTCGTGTTTCACATTTATCACGACGGCCCGACGCCAGAGTCCCGGGCGCGTGCGAACGAATCTGTGATGCTCGACGCAAACGCCGACCGGTCCGCGCGCGAAGAAGCGGCCGAGGCGCTGGCTCGCAGCAAAGTCGGAGGAACGCGGTTGTTGGGCCTGGCGTCGAAGGGCAAGCTCCCGGCCGAATTGCGTGCAGTGATTGGAGAGCACATTCATCGGAACCCGGACCTCTCCGTGCGGGCGTTGGCTGGCCAGTTCTTTTCCCGGACAACGGCCGACGGCCAACCGCTCCCCGCTCTCAAAGAACTCCTAAAACTCAAGGGCGACGCTGCGAACGGGAGGAAGCTCGTGTTTGGGCGAGCTGAATGCGCAAATTGCCATTTGTTCTCTGGCCAAGGCAAGTCGGTTGGTCCAGACTTGACCGGCATCGCCCGCAGGCTCGATCGCACTCGGCTGTTCGATTCGGTCTTGAACCCGTCCGCTTCAATCAGTTTCGGCTATGAGACATGGCTCATCGAAACTGAGGATGGCCGAGTGGTGACGGGATTCGTGCTTGGCGAAGGCGATCCAGTAATTTTGAAGGACGCCAAAGGGGAGCAGCATACGATACCGACGGACAAGATCGAGTTTCGCAAACGGCAAGATGTATCGATCATGCCAGATTTGGCCAAGGGGAATCTGAGTCCGCAAGACATAGCTGACATTATCGAGTTTCTGGTAAGCGTACGACTCGCCAACCAGTAGCTCACGAGCCGTTTACTACGGGAGAAAGAGATGACGCACCATTGTCTAACGCGCCGCGAGGCGCTCGGTACGGCGGCCGCGGCGGGGCTAGCGCTATCGCCGACCCTGCGGGCGCTGGCAGCCGACTCGCCTCGACCTTTCAAAATCGGCGCCTGCGATTGGTCGATCGGTCGCGGCGGGCAGTTGAGTGCTTTGGAGCTGGCTAAGGACATTGGGCTCGATGGCGTTCAGGTCAGCTTTTCCAAGCCGGGCGGTCAGTTCGATCTGCGAAAGGCGGAGGTTCGCAGCCAGTACGAGCAGGCCGCCAAGAAGCATGGAGTCGAAATCGCATCTCTGGCAATGGGCGTACTCAACAGCATTCCATATTCGTCCGATCCGAATGCCGAGCGGTGGGTTGAGGAGTGTGTCGAGACGATGCCGAAGATCGGGCAGAAGATCGTGCTGCTGGCGTTCTTTGGCCGAGGTGATATCAAAGGCAAGCCGAAACTGCAGAAGGAAGTCATTCGTCGCCTCAAAAGCGTAGCGCCGAAGGCCGAGCGAGCCGGCGTGGTGATCGGGCTGGAAACCTGGCTAAGCGCCGATGAGCACCTTCGAATTCTGGACGCGGTCGGCTCCTCTGCGGTTCAGGTCTACTACGACACCGCCAACATGGAAAAGCAGGGCTATGACATCTACAAGGAGATCCGCCAATTGGGCCGCAAGCGGATCTGCGAATTCCACTGCAAGGAGAACGGTTTCCTGCTGGGCGAGGGCCGCGTCGATTTCAAGAAGGTGAGAAACGCGATGGACGACATCGGCTACAACGGCTGGCTTGTGATCGAATCGGCGGTCGGCAAAGGCAAGAGCGTTCGCGATAGTTACGTGCACAATCAGAAATATCTGCGGTCCATCTTTCCACAGCAATGACGCACATTTTCAGAAGAGAGCCGATGCGATGAACCGAATGAAAACGACGCTGTTGATGATTCTTCTTGCCGCGACGGCCGCGCCGTCATTCGGCGCAGATGATTTCGTTCCTCTTTTTGACGGCAAGACGCTCAAGGGATGGAGCCCGCTTCCGGGCGGAACATGGCAGGTCGTTGACGGCGCCATTGTGGGTAGCCAAGACAAGACGGAAAGGCGGCACGGCATGTTGCTTTCCGAGAAGCGGTACGGCGACTTCGTCTTGCGGTTGAAGTACAAATCAATCGAGGGGAACAGCGGCTTCTATTTCCGGGCGCAGCGGGTCAAACATGCTGTCTCAGTGAAAGGGTTTCAGGCGGAGATTGACGCGACTGGAAATGACGTCGGTGGTCTGTACGAGACCCTTGGCCGGGCTTGGGTCGTCAAGCCGAAACCTGGGGAGACCAAGAAGTTCTACAAGGACAAAGACTGGAACGAGATGGTCGTGACGGCCGATGGCGGCAACGTGACGGTGACCGTTAACGGTTTTGAGACGGCTAAACTGATGAATGATCCCGGCCCCCGCGAGGGCTATTTTGGAATGCAACTTCATGGCGGGCAGAAGATGCTCGTCATGTTTAAGGATATTGAGATCAAGGAATCGTCTCGTTCCGCCCAGCCCGTCATCGAGGAGAAAATCCACGACCGGACACGGCCGCAACCCAAGAGTGCGACGCCTTTGAGTTTGGAAGCGTTAGCGGATTCTCGCAAGCCGCCGCCAGGCTCGCTCGTCCTGTTCGACGGCTCCGATCTCAAGCAGTGGCAGGGCGGGGCGTGGACGGTGAAGGATGGCAGTATGGTGACGGCCCCGGGCGACTTGATGACCAAGCGCGGGTTTGGCGACTGTAAACTGCATGTTGAATGGCGAGTTGCCGATGCAGAGAGCCACGGCAACAGCGGGATCTATCTGATGAATCAGTACGAAGTGCAAATCTTCAACTCGCACAACAACCGTGGCGGGATCTACGCGGACGGCCAAGCTGCGGCCGTGTATGGCCAATACCCGCCCCGGGTCAACGCTTGCCGCCCGCCAGGCGAGTGGGAAGTTTTTGACGTTACTTTTCAGGGACCTCGCTTTGATTCAGCAGGCAAATTGAGCAAAGCGGCCAGGGTCAGCGTCCTTCACAACGGCATCGTCGTACAAGACGACGTCGCGCTGACAGGACCGACCGGCCACAAGTCGCGACCGCCCTACAAGCAGCACGCGTCCAAGATGCCGTTCTATCTACAGAACCACGGTGATCGACTACAATTTCGCAATATCTGGATACTGGAACAGTCCTCGTCAACGAAATCAAAGTAGTTCATGAAACGCAGCACCGAGCGAATTCTGACGACACACGTGGGCAGTTTGGCTCGCCCAGAACGCCAACTGGAACTCCTCTTCGCCAAAGAACGCGGTGAAGCTTTCGATCAAGCTGACTTTGAATCCTCAACTCGTCAGGCCGTTGACGACATCGTTGCCGGCCAAGTCGAGGCGGGCATTGACATCGTGTGTGACGGCGAGCAGGGGAAATCCAGCTTTCTCACTTATATTGCGGAGCGACTCTCGGGATTCTCACCCTGCGAGCAGCAAGGCGAAGACCTCTGGGTCGATTCTCGCGAGACGATCGCTTTCCCTGAATTCTACGAAGCGCATCGCAAAGCGCGCCAAGGACTTGTTGCTCAACCGGTCAAGCTTAAGTGCACCGGACCGATCGAATATGTGGGCCAAGCGACGCTGCAACGCGAAATAGCCACCGTCCTGACTGCGGCGGAAAAGCATAGCGCCGGCGAGGCTTTCATGACAGCCGTGTCTCCGTCGGACGTCGAAGGACAACAGACTAATGCGTTCTACGAATCCGACGAAGCCTATCTGTATGCCATCGCCGACGCGATGCGCCATGAATACCGGGCGATCGTCGAGTCCGGGTTGATTCTTCAAATCGATGACCCGCGTCTGCTGACCTACTACATCTCACGGCCCGACCTGACGATTAGCGATTGCCGCAAGTGGGCCGAACTGCGCGTCGAAGCACTCAATCATGCGCTCAGCGGGCTGCCGACCGATCGCGTGCGATTCCACACCTGCTACGGTATCAATATCGGCCCTCGTGTTCACGAAATGAACTTGGCTGACATCGTCGACATCATGCTCAAGGTCGATGCCGGCGCGTATCTGTTCGAAGCTGGCAATCCACGGCACGAACACGAATGGAAGGTTTGGGAGGGCGTCAAAATTCCTCAGGGAAAACTGATCGTTCCGGGCGTTATTTCGCACTCGACGCCTCTGGTCGAGCACCCGGAGCTGATTGCCCAGCGTCTCGTACGATTCGCCAACGTGGTTGGGAAAGAGAACGTCATCGGCGGCAGCGATTGCGGCTTTGCATCCTTCGCCGCAATCGAGCAGGAGATTCACCCCAGCATTGTCTGGGCGAAGTTCGCGAATCTCGCCGAAGGGGCGCGGATCGCGTCGAGCGAACTCTGGTAACGCACCGTGCTTGAGCCGGCGCGCGCGGCAGATCAGATGTCGGATGCGGCGAACGATGCGAATTCGTCGCTCGGCTCGGCGCCGCGGTATTTGAATTGTCCTACGACGGCAGCGCCCTTAGCTTGCAAGGCACTGGCCATTTTGGGCAATAGTTTTCCAGTGGCCAGCTTGTATGTGCAGAATGCGACTGCCTTCTTGCCTTCCAAGTCGCCCAATCGATCGATGAAACTGATCGACTCCTTCGTCGCGTGTTGAAAGACGATGAACAGACCTTGAGTCCAACTGCCAATGCAAATGAGGTCAGACTGCGACACTTCATCTGGATCGGCCTCCGCAATCGACTGGACCTGGCATAAATGGCCATGCTCCTGAAACATCTTGGCCATGGCTTCCGCTGCCTTCGCAGTGGTGCCGGTACGGCTGTCATACACGATCGCCACTTTCATTTAATGTCTTCCTTTTGCTGCTGACGTCTTGTGTCTTGCGTGCTTGTGGTGCGCTGTTGTCGAGGTTATCTCATTGTGCGACTTGAGAAACGACGCGGAAGCCAACATTGTAGACGCGTTGGTAGGGGCGATAGGACAATCGCATCGATGAACGAGCCCGGTGGGGTCGATCTCGCCAAGAACCGCCTCGAACGATTCGCTGTTCGGTTTCATTCACCGTGTTGCGACCGTCCTCGGCGTACGGATAGGGCCTCGCAGCAGACGCCGTCCACTCCCAAACATTTCCATGCATGTCATACAGTCCCCACGCATTGGGACGGAACCCGCCGCCGATGGCGGAGACCAGTTGCCCGTCGTTGAATCGAGTGGAGCGGGGGATCCAGTCGTCATATTTGCTCGGGTTGCCCAAGGGCGCGTTCTCCTTCTTGTACGGATGGCTTACGGCGTCCTTCAACTTCTGATCTGCGAGGTTCGCGAAAGCGGAAAAGTCGCCTCCCAGGTCGCCGAAGTGCAACGGCGTCGCCGTCCCAGCTCGGCATGCGTACTCCCACTGCGCTTCAGTGGGCAGGGTGAACTTGGCGCCGGTTCGTTCGCTGAGCCAGTCGCAGAAAGCCACTGCTCGACGCCAAGAAACACGGACGGCTGGCTGTTCGGGCTGGTTGAGAGGCCACCCTTGCACGCCGAATTGCATCGCGTGGCGCACCTCATTTCGACTGTCGTGGCTCGAATCAAACTGGGCGTACTGACGGTTTGTGATCTCGAGCCGACCCATCCAGAAAGCGCCGACGGATGCGCGAGTTTGAGGCGACTCATCGGGGAAACCGTTCAGGCTGCCCATCACGAATTCGCCGGAGGGGATAAGGGTCAAGTCGAGTTTGACGCCATTGCCGAGATCGACACTGCGTCGCGTTTGCGGCGCCGCATTGGTCTGCTTCCGACTTGCTTCCGCCGTTGAAAGCGGCCAGCCGGCGATTTGCATCGGCTTGCGGGGATCGGGGTTTTCCGGGCGGTCATAGGAAATGGGTGTGGTCACCTCGCGGGTTTTCGGCCCGGTCGATTCCTGGTCCACATCGACGCCAGCGTATCGCTTCAGCATTTCTCGGCGTCGCTGGGCGAGCGGCGCCACGCGCGACTTGCCTGCGATCGTCAACCATGAGCCGTGATACGGCGCGTTGAGATCAATCCAAGTGACGAGGCGGTCCCAGGATTCCCTGTCGAGTTGTACGCCGTGGTGCCCTTTCTTGAGCATTTGATGAAGCTGGGTCGTGCTGACATGAAAATCCATCGGCGTCAGCAGGTGGAAGTCGCTCTCCAGGCCGGGCCGCCGAACGAATCGTTGCAAATTGGCGTAGGCGACTGAGAATTTCCCGGCGTCTCGTCCACCGTCGTGGTAGCGGCTTTGGTAGTCGTCGATGAATATGTCGCCGCGGAGATCAAGCGTCGCTTGGCCGCGCTCGGTGGATCCATCGTGGCAATCGAGACAATGCTTGTCGATGACCGGTTGCACTTCCTTTGGAAAGCTAAACCCTCTCGCCGGCCCGAACCAAGGTGTGATTTCTCGCGGCTTGTCGATCGCAGCCAGCGTCCTCCGATTTGGCGTCGCCTCGCTTTGCCCCGCGTGGCAGCCGACGCAGGAAAGTACTTCGCCTGGCATGCCGGTGAACCAACTTCGCATGACTTGCAAGGCCTGACCCTGTTCGTCGAGCGGCTGCACTGAGATGGGCGTATTGGCGGGCGCTCGGAACGACGCGGACCCGTCGTCTTCGACTGGCACCGTTCCCAAAATGCGGCGCACGTCCCAGGGGCCTTCTAGACCGACGACGCCTTGCGGGCCTCCCATTCCTGGGTAGTCGTAGGAGTACGTAAACAGCCGTAACTTCTTCACCGCGCCACGCGGTATTCCATCCAGGCCGGGACCTTGATACACGTCGGCGATATAGACGGTGCTGTCACGACGTGCGAGATCCACGCTGTCGGGCCGGATGGGCGGTCTGGGACTTTTTCGGATCGGCACGGGTTCCAGCAACGCGTAGCCGGGCTGTTCCTTAAGGAGCACGATGTTGTCGAAAGTATCGACCAAGTAAATGCCCCACAACGATGCGGCTGAAGGTTGACAGGCCACCAAAAAGAGCTTGTCGGTCAGCGGGTACGGGTGCAGGAACTTGGGCCACGAGTCGTCCACCAGCTGGTCTTTTATCAGCGGCGCGACTTCCTTGCCATAGCCCGGGATTCGTTGTACGACTCCCTCCGCCTCGTGGCTGCCTTTGGCCGGATCGAGAATCAGCAGCTCGCCCATCCGTCGAACGCCATGATGGCCGCTGACAATCGTGACGACTTTGTTGGGTTCTCCGGGAATTGGCCGCGTGTAAAACATCGCGTTGGGCCAGTATGAGTTGCTTCCATAGGCAGCCGTCTGCCGAGTGCCATCAGGGTTCATACGGAATAACAGGCGGCTGTGTGTGTGCGGCGTGTCGGTGTATTCCCAGCGCGTGTAGAGAAGACGGCCGTCGTTGGCGACCGTCGGACACCAGTTGTGTTCCTGGTCAAAACAGAGTTGTCGAGCATTCGCGCCGTCGGATTCCATGCTGAATAGGTTGGCGACTCGTGTGCTTCCGTTCACGCAGGGCACGCTGGCGAAGCTGCGAGTCGAGGCAAAGATGATGCGGTTATCAGGCAGATAACAGGCGTCGTAATTGTCGACGTCGTCGTAAAGGCTTGGCGTTACCTGCCGGCGCTGTCGACCGTCGACGCCCACCTCGAATACTTGCCACCGACCGCGGGGTCCGATCGACGAGTAGAGCATCCTGTCTCCGTTGAAATGCAAGTCAACATCGCCCACGAACACGGGCTCCTGCGGCTTGTAGATTCGCCTTAGTTCGGCATCCGTGCGACGAAGTCTCAGGCTGGCGATTTCATCGTCAAAGCCACTGCGAGGCAACGCGCTATTGCCTTGCCAATTCTGGGGAAGACCCAAATGGGGCGAGCGCAGGCCGCGTTTGATCACCAGCAGCCGGTCGAAGTCGATCCGAAGGTCGGCCAGTAATAGCTCGCGCTGGAATGTCTGCAACTCGCCCAGTTGTTCAAATGCGCCCTCCTCTCCCGCCTGCAGGTCCTTGCGGAGTTTGCCTCTTCGCCGTTCGATTTCAGCGAGTTGGGCAATTGCCGACTCCCTCGTCATGAGCCCGCCCGGTAGTGGATCGCCGAGATCATCGACAGCGCGGCGCAAGGCGGCGACATCTATCAGATCAAGAGCGGCGAGTCCTGCTTGTATCCTCGCCTGCTCGGCTTCTCGCTTCTTGCGCGCTTCGATTCCGGGGCGACTGAGACGCCAGCCCGAGGGAAATGGCCTCGACGACTCGAGGCGAAGCCCGCATATGTGCGGCAGACACTGGACTCGGCGCAGCGTGATCGTGTGTTTTCCCTTGGTGATGTGCATCGCGCACTGCTTCTCCCACTTCGCTTGGTCCGTATTCCAACTGCCGGTGACCGAAGCCAAACCGGTGTGAACACGAACGCCGTCAAGGAAGATCTCGACGGGTCGCGATTGGGCTGCCGTGTACAGAGCGAAGAAGGTGTAGTCCGCCTCGACTGGGAACTCGATTTCGTAATCCGCCCAATTCGGATACTTGGCCCCATCCCAAATGCAGGAGTGAAGGTTGGCGTAAGATTCGCCCCGTTGGCTCACGCGAACGTTGCCGCGATCGAAGTCGAGAGCGTCGATGGTGAACTTGGGCGGCTCAGCCGCGTGCGCGACGCTTGCGAGTGCGGCAATAGAGCACAGCTGAATGGCCAATCGTGTTCGTGTTCCCATCGCTTCGGAACCTCCCGTATCTTGCTTGTGGGCGAGAGCTTTGGCAGAGTTTGCAGGGCGCCGCTGCTGACCCTCGTCGGCTTGACACACGCTATGTTGGTATCTGATAAGGCGAACGCGCCTCGCGCGCTTGCCAGGCATTGGCCTCCGAATCCCCTACGATCTGTTGTTTGTTGGGATCCCAGGTCAGCTTGCGTTCAAGCCGCAATGAGATGTTCGTCAAGTGGCAGGCCGTGATCGTGCGATGTTGGATGCGTACGGGCGAGACCGGTTCTTCTCGCGTCTTGACGCATTCGAAGAAGTTACCCATGTGATCGTTGACGGGCGCCGTCCGCCACGCGTCAGTCGGCAGCGGGTTGTCCTTCAGTTCTTCGGCCGGCTTCCCGTACAGGCCGCCCCGGTTGACGAAGACTCTGCCCTTATCGCCGATGAACATGATGCCGTTGCGGTCAAATGACTTGATTTCGTCCGGGCAATTATCCCCGAACAGGTACTTGGTCTTCTCAGGCGTCATCTCCTCATGCTCCTTGGCGACGCCGCCATAGCGTTGGCGATCATTCACCGACGAAAAATAGAGCATCTCGATCCCGTTGGGGTAGAGCATGCGCGAGAAGAAGCGATCAGGCGTATTGAAGCTGTCAGGCGCTCCTTGGTTGGGGAACATGCCACGGGCTTCTATCGAGACCGGGCCGGTCAGTTCACAATCCGCACCCCAATGGGCGATGTCCATGTGATGATTGCCCCAATCGGTAATGATGCCGCCGGCGTATTCGTACCACCACCGAAAGTTGGAATGTGTTCGCTGGTGACAGTAATCGTGCTCCGGCGCCTGCCCTTGGTACAGTTCCCAATTCATGTGGTCTGGCACCGGCGCCGCAGCGAACGGCTTGGCTTTGGTGGTGTAGTACGGCAACGCAATCCAGACTTGCTTCAACTTGCCGACTCGACCATTTCGGACTAACTCAATGGCAGTCTGAAATGTTCGGTCGCTTCGCTGTTGCGTTCCGACCTGAACGACTCGGCCCGTCTCCTGAACAACCTGGCTAAGCAGTTTGCCTTCGTCGATCGTAAGCGTAAGCGGCTTTTCGGTGTACACGTCCTTGCCGGCTCGGCAGGAGGCGACGTTGACCGCCGTGTGCCAATGGTCCGGCGTCCCGTTAATAATGACGTCGATGTCTTTTCGCTCAAGCAGTTTTCGGTAGTCGGCGTAGATCGTCGCTTTTCCGCCATGTCTTTGCTGAGCTCGCTCGGCATGTTTGCGATCGACATCACAAACCGCCACGACCTCGCCAAACTTTGCGGCAAGCGAAAGAATTGCCGAGCCGCGTCCGCCAATTCCAATCGCTCCAATATGCGGTCGTTCGTTCTTGGCCTGCGGTCCTTTGGCTCTTGTGACCGCAGCAGCCAGCCCGGGCGCCGCCGCTCCGCCAGCAACAACGGCAGTCGCTTTGCCGAGAAACTGTCGACGAGTTGAGGGTAGGTTCGACATTGACGCGTCCTCCAGAAACCACAGGAAAAACGACCTGGCAGTAAGGGCGAATAATAAACTCGCTAATCACGCCATACTCTAATCAGTTTTGGCTCAGTTGAACAACCTTCGGCAGAGCTGGGCGAGAAAATGAGTCCGGATGTCACGGTTTGTTGGCGAAGTTTTCGGGATTGGGCGTAGGACTCGTACTGTCGGCGATTTGAATCAGCCCCGCCTGTTCTCCGCCCATGCCTATTCTAGTCGCTCCAATAGCAACCAATTGAGACAAGTGTTGCAGCGGTCGCGTTGTGGACCCAATTGAATCGTCAGCCGGCCATCGCGTACCTGGACGACTTGGCTCGTTTCCAGAAACCAGCCCGTTGCGGTTGTTTGATCATTGACAAAGACTTCACCTTCGACGGTCAACAATTGGCCAGCCTGTTCATGCGATGCGTCGCCGACGCAGGTGGTCACTCGCCATCGGCCGTTTTCGACTGCGCATTCCCAGGCGGCTTTCGTTCGGGTGAAGAGAAATGAATCTCGGGCTTGGTCCGGGTTGCGGCTGCGCGATCGGTGGTTGGCTGTCAGTGAGCTCGCCCAACCGTATCCGCGAGCGGATGTAAACGGTTCGCCGTGGTCTGGGGAATACCCGTCCAAGCGGTGGCTCGGCCCGCTAAAATTGAATCGCCTCACGGCGCCTTTTTTCGCATTCTTGGGCTCGCGGATCTTCGGTGTTTCGGGACGCCCATCCTCCAGGTTGCCTGGAAGTCGAAGGACGAACGCGATTGGCGGACCTGCCGTGTGCGGACTTGGATCGTCGTGGTCGCGAATGCCGTCTCCATCGGCGTCCGTAGCATTCATTCTCTTCGGGAACGGCAACAGCGGTAGCGGAGAAATGGCGCGCCACCAACGTTGGCAGAACTCTCCGCGAGACATGGCTCCGGCTGGCGGCAAGGGAAGGGGAGTGGTCGTGGACAGTATCGCCTCGCTGCGAGCGACGACCGCCTTTCGCCAGGCCTCGATCGCTGGCGAGTCGGGGTGGAAGTCGACTTCTCGGGCCTCGACCGGCAGAGCACCTAAGGCGGCCAGACGATTAATGGCGACGAACGACGCGTGTTGGCAGGGGAGGTCGCGGTAGGGCCAGAGCAACAACGGGCGGCCCAGTTCAACGTCGCCGCACAACACGGATCGAACTTGCTCCAAGTACCGTCGATTCAGCGGGAGATCACGAGGCGGGACGTTGTGTTGCAGCGAGACCGCAGCGGCGGCCCCGGCCGCTTGGCCAATCGCGACGCCCTGATCATGCAAACGAATCGCGGCGCAAACGATGCTGCTGTAGCCGACGTTCTTCTGCGCACCGATCAGCCCGTCCATGCGAATCGGGACCAAACTTCGCAGTGGAAACACGCTTCGATCACTCACATGACTTGTGTGCCTGCCCGGTTTCTCAAAGTCGATCCAGGGACCCTTTCGGCCTTCACTGCGCAAGTAGGCGCGGCCCGTGCGATGGAAATCGTAATGAAACTGCCAGGCAAAGACTCCATCGGGATACAGCACTTCGGCGAATCGCTCTCGGGCCATCGACTTCGTGGCGCCGTCGCGATTCCGGCCGTCTTGTTCCCGCATCATATACATCGCCTTCAGTCTCAGCGACTCGCGTATGTACGGCTTGGGGGGCAATCCGTCGGCTGTTTCAAACTCATCGCTCAAGCGGAATCCGCGAAACGAATTGGCTGTGTCATCGGCGCGATCGTGCACGAAAGTCTGCAAGTGGTAGAGGACGGAAAGCGAATGTTGTTTGGCGTCGTCAAAGATAATCTGACGTTGGCGGCGCGACATTTCGACAATGTTCTTCTCCGAGGCGCCCCGTTCCGTTGATTCCAACGCTTCAACCACGCGGGCCGGCAGGCGTTCGAGCGGATAGTCTTGCCCCAACATGTAGTTGAGCAGAATCATCGTCTTGCCCTCGCGACTCGTTTCGCCGTCGACGATTCGCCGCACCGTATAGACGCTCAATTGCCGAGGCGACGCCTTACCAGCGGGCGGCCAATGCAAAATGCTCCCCAACTTGACCGGCCGGTCCCATGCCAGCCCCTTCATCGCCTTAAGACTGAGCCGGGAAGTTCGGACGAAGTTGTGGTCGTCGAAGTTCGCAGGCTGCGGCAGAGGCGCAGCCTTGTCATCTTCCACCACGATCATTGCCCATGTGAGCGGGTTCATTTCCGCATGAGGGTTGTTCGCCAAATCGAGCGGGGCGCTCGGCTCGCCATACTTGGATCGAGCATCCGGCCCGCACTCATAATCGGCCCCCGCTGCTTGAATCGCTTCGCCCCAATCCGACGCGTCAATTGTGATTTTGGCCGAGACATGCAAGTCGGCTCGCGGCGATCTGTCCAAATCCGTCGACTGTGCGAACCAGATTCCGCGCAAACGAGGATGTTCGCCCGGCGAGACGTCAGCTCGCACCGGATAGTGATTCAGTACCAGCTTCACCTGGCCCTGATCGATGTAGGGTTGCAGCATGCGGCGGAAGATTGCCTCTGCTTCCACAGGGCGGAATGTCGATGGTCCGTGAATGGGCCGCCCCGGCATCCGCGTCCCGTACTTGGCCTTGTTGTGTGATTCGATGCGGTCCATTAATTCGCTGAACAGCCCGCTTCGGTGGAACGACCGCTTCATCGGGTGCCATTCGGCTCCCCAGCCAACCTTGCCCACGCCTTTGTTTTCATCGACGCACGCCAATGCTTGTTCGGTAAACTGACCGCCGAGCCAACGGCCGTCATGCACGATCAGTATCGACTTGACGCCAGCGCGAGCTGCTTGAATTGCCGCAGCCCAACCAGACTCTGTCCCGCCCACGATGAGCAGGTCAACGGATTCTTCTTCTACAGCCGGCGCTGCAGCATTGGCTGTGGGCGGCGCTAAGAGGCAAAGCGAGAAGACCCATGGCAAAGCGGCGATCGATCGGGCGAGCACACCCGATCGCTTCGTTCTCGTTCGATGCCATTTCATTTCGAAGCCTCCAGAGCGTGCGCGACCAACTCGTGACAACCGCCCCCAAGGCTGCAGCTGTGGGGGAGATTATATCAACTTGCGACTGGCCAGTCCGGATCGCAATTGGGCGGCACTGGTGAATCGAATCGAATCGATTCCAAGCTTCTCAGCCGCCTCGATGTTCACAGCGCGATCGTCCACAAACAGACAATCGGAAGGCTGAACCGATAGTGCACCTAAGGCGAACTCGAAGCACCGCCGGTTCGGCTTGCGCAGCCCGGTTTGGCAGGAGACGAAAGTCCAATCGAGGAATCGAGAGAGCTTCAATCGTTGTTCGATGATGCGGTACCAGATTGAGTAGTTGGAAACCGCGTGCATTTCGAAGCCGGCCGCATGAAGCTCCGCAAGCAGCAACTCAACACCTTCGATCCACCGATAGGAATCCCAGAGAAGCTGGCGGAGGCTCGCTCTATCCACGAATCGCCCGTCTGCGAAGAAGGTCGACGCGTATTCGTCCTCGGAAATACGCGATTCCTCGAACGCAATCCAAGAATCAGGGTGTTTCTCGGCCAAGAGTTGCTCCAGCGTGAGCCCAAAAAAATTTGGGATCGCCTGGAAAAATGGGTCGACGACCAGCGTATCCATCACGTCCAAAAGCAGGATCGGCTTTGTTTTCACCGCTGATTCCTTCATGACCTCCCTTTCTCGGTCTCCTCAGTCTCCGCGCTCGACACCCGCTTGTGAAGCCCAGCGGATTCTTCGATAATGTCACCCATGGACGTCATCGTTGGTTCGTAGGGTCGGCTCTGACCGATTGCAAACCCGCCGGATTCACCTCGTCCTGATCGCCGTTTGACTTGTTCAGCTTTGTCGGTGATCTCGATTTGGCACACGAGTTGCCACCTAGCTTACACAGCCCGGGCGAAGTCGCGGGAATGCCGTTTCCGCTTGAGGCTTGCTGGGAAAACTGGCGCCTGACGGCGAACGGTGCTCATTTATTGGGCATGTAAGCTCCAGGCGAAGTGTCATTTGCACAAACCACACAAAGCCGGCAACCGAGTTTGCCGCCTGTCCGACCTTGGCAATCTGGTTGTGCAGGAATGAATATGACGAGAATTTCGAGAGAACATCGGAAACCAAGGAGATTGTTTGATGGGTTACAAGCTTGAGTACATTTGGCTAGATGGTTACAAGCCGGAGCCGAGTCTTCGCAGTAAGACAAAGGTGGTGGCGAGTGAGCCGAGTGATGTGTCCGACTGCCCCGAGTGGTCGTTTGACGGGAGTTCCACCGAGCAGGCCGAAGGCGGTTCGTCCGACTGTTTGCTCAAGCCGGTTCGAATGGTTCCGGATCCCGATCGCGAGAATGCGTTTCTCGTGATGACCGAAGTGCTGGCCGCTGATGGCTCCAACCATCCGTCGAACACGCGCGGGACGTTTGAAGACGACGATGACTTTTGGTTCGGCTTCGAACAAGAGTACACCATTATGGATGGCGGCCTGCCGCTCGGATTTCCGCACGGCGGCTACCCCGGCCCGCAAGGCCCTTACTATTGTTCAGTTGGCACCGACAACGCGGCTGGGCGCGAAGTCGTGGAGGCCCATCTAGACACTTGCCTAGAAGCTGGTTTGGCGATCACGGGCATCAACGCCGAGGTGATGAAGGGCCAGTGGGAATACCAGCTGTTGGGCGTCGGCGCCAAACGGGCTGCGGACGACCTGTGGATTTCTCGTTACTTGCTCTACCGCAACGCCGAGCAATTCCGCTTGGGCATTTCGCTTCATCCGAAGCCGATCAAGGGCGACTGGAATGGTAGCGGTTGCCACACCAACTTCTCCAACACCGCCATTCGCGAGCAGGGTGGTGAGGATTTCATCAAGGGAATCTGCGAGAAGTTCGGCGCGGCCCATAACGCCCACATCGATTCCTATGGATCGGACAACGACCAGCGGCTGACCGGTTTGCATGAAACTCAGTCGATCGACCAGTTCAGTTATGGCGTCAGCGATCGCGGTTCGTCGATTCGGATCCCCATCGTCACGGTTCAAAACGGATGGAAGGGATATCTGGAAGATCGCCGACCGGCGTCCAACATGGACCCCTACCGCGTGGTTGCTCGGATCCTTGCCACCGTCAGAGACTAAGCGGTGCCTGGGAGTGAAGACGAGCTGTGCGTTCGCGAATCGTCGGGGCGTTCGGGCGCGTCAATCCCGTAATCACCGTCAACTCTGCTTCGACCACTAGATTTCGAAAGCGACTAAGGGGCGCTCAATGCGAGCGTCCCTTTCTATTGCGTCGCTTCTCGTGTCTTCTCTACGCACCCTCTACGCGAAGCATATCGGCCAGGCATTTGTTCAGCGCGTCGATCAACAGGGGCATGGATTGGTAACGGTCTGAGGCGCGTTTGGCGATGGCTTTGGCAACGACGACATCGAGCGACTCGGGGATGACTCGATCGGGCGCGGCTTGGCTGGGCGGCGTGGGGTTTGAGTAGAGGATTTTGTCAAACGTCTCGCGCACATTTCTCCCGCGAAACGGCTCGTGAAACGTCAGCATTTCGCTCAACAGAACGCCCATGCTGAACACGTCGCAGCGCTCGTCGATATAGCGGTTCATCACTTGCTCGGGGGCCATGTAGAGCGGCGTGCCCGGTCGTTGGCCAGTTTGCGTCAACGTCCCCAGGGCTTCGTCAGGGCTTGTGGCGAGCGGGTTCACCTCCCAGCGCGTCGCCTCGTCTCCCGACTTGACCGGTTCTTCCGTTTCCATATGGCCCGTCTCATCGGGCATGCCCCAAACTTTGGCCACGCCCCAGTCGAGCAAGATGACTTCTCCGAAACGGCCGATCCAGATATTCTCGGGTTTGACGTCGCGATGGATCACACCATGGGCATGGGCGTAGGCCAGCGCCTGACAGGCTTGAATTACGACATGTAGTTGCTCGCGAAGTGGATAGGTCGCTACGGTCTTCGCGTTACCCTTGCTGAGCTTCTTGATCACTTGAAAAAAGTTCTCGCCAGCAATCCGCTTCATCGTGAAGTACAACCGGCTTTGATCGTCTCGCCCAATTTCATAGACGGGAACGGTGTTCGGATGTTGCAGTTGAGCTGTCACGCGAGCCTCGCGCAAGAACCTGCGCCGCTCCCGTTTGTCTTGAGCGAAATCGGGTAGGAGGGTTTTCATGGCCACGCTGCGGCCCATCATCGTGTCCCAACACGAATAGAGAACGGCCTTAATGCCCCGAGCCATCTCGTGGAAGTGGATGTATTTGGCGAACCCTTCTGGCGGAACGTCGGGCAGATCGGGATCCGTGCCCGCGAGAAGAATCTTGGGATAGACGTCCTTTTCTTGTTCCACGCTTTCCTCCGTCGGTGAAATGCGGCCGGCCGGTCGCTTGTACGGCCTCATCATTGTCGCCCGTTCTGTTGAAACGGCAACGTCAGCAGCTTAGGATTTGTGCAGAATTCAGTCCAGCCTTCCCCGCTGGCAAATCCTCCAACCCCATTTGCGATCCGACACGAAAACCAATCATGACACAACGCCTTACTCCGTTTGCCGTCCTGTTTACGGCTCTCCTAGCCGTTCCCTTCGCTGCCACCCGCTTGCCCGCACAGTCGTCGAAGCGCGCTTTGCCGGCGACGATTGGGAAGATCGAAGTGCTCGATCCTGAGTTTGAAAAGCTGCTTGCTCCAGCGGCGGCCATTGAAGTGCTGGGAGGAGGCTACGAATGGTCGGAGGGCCCCGTCTGGCTGCCGAAGAAGCAGTGCCTGCTGTTCAGCGACATTCCCAACAATCGAATCAACCGGTGGCGAGCAGGTAAGGGCGTTGATTCCTTCATGCAGCGCAGCGGCTACACAGGCGACGCGCCGTTTACCGGACCCGAGCCCGGCTCCAACGGTCTGATCCTGGACAGCCAGGGGCGATTAGTCATGTGTTGTCATGGCGACCGGGCGATCAAACGAGTGGAGAAGGACGGTTCAACCACTGTGCTTGTCGACAAATACCAAGGCAAACGACTCAACAGCCCCAATGATCTGGTCTACCATTCCAGCGGCGATCTCTATTTCACTGATCCGCCTTACGGCTTACCGAAACGGTATGCCGACCCGGCGAGAGAGTTGGACTGGTGCGGCGTTTACCGCCTCCGCCCAAATGGCAAACTTCAGTTGTTGACGAAAGTCATGACGCGCCCCAACGGCATTGGTCTCTCACCCGACGAGAAGACGCTCTACGTCGCCCAATCCGACGGTCGCGCCCCCATCTGGCGAGCTTTCGTCGTCAAGGAAAACGGAGAACTCGGGAAGCACCGCGTCTTCGCCGACGCCTCGCCATGGTCTGGGAAACTGCCGGGCGGCTGTGACGGCATGGCCATCGATACTGACGGCCGACTCTGGGCGACGGGACCGGGCGGCGTCTTGGTGTTCACGCCCGCAGGCAAACTCATCGGTCGGCTCAACACCGGCCAACGAACCGCCAACTGCACCTTCGGCGGGCCCCATGGCTCAACCCTCTTCGTCACCGCCGATATGTTCCTCTGCCGCGTGCGCACCAAGGTCAAAGGACTTGGTTTTTGAGTTTGATCATCACTTCGTCGCTATTGGTTTCCTGGAAGTCTCGCCGCGTTTTCCAGCGGAGGCGAAGGTGGTGAAGATACCGACCGGGTCCAGATTCGCTCTTTGGGAATGCGTTCGAGAATTCCATCCTCAAAGATTTCCTCGAGGCCGAGCGAGGGAAGGTGGACGTAACCAATGTGGCAGCCACAGTCGTCATTGGGGCACGGTCGAGCCTGTAGACAGAGTTCCCAGTTCTCGTCATAGATGTTGCCGATCGTGGTGTCGACAAAATGGCAGCGCCGCACGTCGCCGCCGCCGTCGACCGCAATCACGGACTCGCCGCTGCGGCATGTCTTTCCACGGCTTGCGTGGCGAATCATGTTCCGTGAAAACAGAGGGTCGATTGCCGTTAGACGGTCCTTGAACGCCGCGTCATAGTACGAATCGACTCGCTTAAACGCGTTGACCCAAACATAGACATGAGGCGGGAGTTTCTTTCGTAGCGCAAATAGTTCTTGCTCGTGTTCCTTCAAGCCAACCAGGCCGACGCTATAGGCGACGCCATGCAAATCGAGGCGAGCACATTGCGCAATGAACGCGGACCGCGTTGTCTCGCTGGGGTGGTACGTACACCACAACGCGACTCGGCTGCTTTCAACTGACGACAGCCACTCGAGTTGGCAGGAGAGATTCGTTTGCACAACAACGCGATCGATGAAGTCCAATTGGCTCAAACGGATCACCGCATCGCGATACCAGGGGCGAGTGAGCGCTTCGCCCCAAGGCGTGAAGAAGACAGAGTGGGCGCGCGGGCCGCGACCGCTGATCCACTCGACGAAACGGTCCAGGCATTCCCTGTCATGTTTCAGCTCTGCGGCCGTCTCATGTCGCTTGGCGAAAGGGCAGTAATCACAGCCATAATTGCAGCTAGACAAGGGGCCGCGATAGAGGATGCTTAGACGAGAGGCCATTCGAACTCCTCCATGCGCCGCCGCACTAGATCGGAGTAGAGCCAGGGACCGATCGCGTCAGACAACTCCAAGCCTGTCGCTGTCAGGCGAAAATGATCGTCGTCCAGAGTCGCGAGGTCTCGCTCCACGAGCGCCTCCAACTCAGGGAAATCAGTCATAAGATCAGATTGAAATGTGGTCCAATAGCCCGTTCGATCAAGCCCTTCGATCAAGCCCTTCGACAAGCAGAATTGACAGCAGCACCAGACGGCGTCGATGATCATTGCCGTCCAATTCGAATCCGCGTCGAGCCAGGCGAAACTCGGCGCTATCCTTCCTCGTGTAATTTTCGATGATTCGCAAGACATGCATCTGCCTGACAGCGAACTCATCGGCATAATGCAGTGAGCGACTGTAGGAGCGAGCGCCGCATCCAAGTCCGATCATGCCGTCTTCCTGGCAGCGGTAAGCGGGGATGGGGTTCGATGCCTCTTCCGCCTTGGGCAAGCGGAACATCCGCATCGACACTTGCTGATAGCCCCGCTCAAGCAGACAATCGCGGCCGATTCGATAAAGCCGCAAACGCGGATCCGCGTCTGCGGCGGGAGGGCGCCTGGCAAGTCCCGTTTGCGGCCTCACGTAAAGCGGGTAGAGGTAGAGTTCGTGTGGTTGGAATTGCAGGGTGCGGTCGATTGTCTCAAGCCACGACGATTCTGATTGTCCACCAGCTCCATAGATGAGGTCGAGATTCAGCGTGTCGAAGCCTTCCTCGCAAATCGAGCTAAGGGCTCGTTGCACGTCCATGGACTGCTGGGGGCGCCCCATCTGGCCGACATCATTCGCGTCCCAACTCTGAACTCCCATGCTCAGACGATTCACGCCGAACGCCTTGAGTTGAGCCAGCTTTCTCGGTCGATTGTGGTCGGCGACGCCTCGAAAGAGAGCGGCGTCAAATGAGAGTCGATTTCGAAAACCGAGACTGTCTCAAAGAGGTGCTCGAGTTGTGCGGCACTGAGATGCGTGGGCGTGCCGCCGCCGACCGCCATTCGGCTGATTCCGGGCTTGCCGATTTGATCGTGAACGGTCTGCGCCTGGCCCCGAAGCGACTGCAAGAATCGGTCGGGCAGCGATTCACCGGGCTGAGAATACGTGAACAGATTGCAAAAGCCGCAGCGCATCTCGCAGAACGGGACATGGACATACAAGAATAGCGAATCCGTCTGCTCGTTCTCCCAAATCTCGTCCAGCGGGACCGGGGGCGTCAATTTTCGATAGGCCGTCTTGTGTGGATACGCATACACGTAGCCAGCGTAGGGGCCCGCCCTGAGGAAGTCATCCAAGGAACGAAGTCGCGAGGGTATCAACGTTGGCGCCATGCTTATTGGCCGTTAGCGCGGGGTAAGCAAAAGTCGATGTAGGGTACGTCGCCCACGCACGGGTGGTTCAGGCGATGGCCGACAAAGCCCGCTTCGCCGTAGGCTGTTCCATGGTCGCTGCAGATGATGCCGAACAGCGGGCGTCTCGATCTTAGCAGATCGAACAGTCCCGCCAACGCCGAGTCGACGTACGCCAACGCTTCCAGTTGCGATTCGGCGGAATCTTCCGTTGCCCCTCGCAAGTAGCCGCAGTTCGGTTGGTGCAGCGCCGAGACATTAATGAAAGTGAAAACTGGCGAGCCGACGTCGACAGACTCGAAACATCGCTTGGCTAATTCCACTTGGTTGCCTGTCGAGTCCGCACAAGTCACGCCTAGCTGGCTCGACCAGTGGCTCTCTTGGAACAGATCGGGGAGCGTCGATCCGAGCGGAGTCAGTTTGTTGAAGAACCCGACCCCGCCAATGCAAACCGAGTGAAAGCCCCGATTGGATAGGGCGGAAACCCAGTCTGCCTCCGCGAACCGAAATGTCTCTGCGACGGTCGTTTCACTGCCGGGAAAATCCGCGGCAAATAGCCTTGGATGAAAGCCGGGTGCAACTGGCGTCGGCAGGAAACCGGCGAAGAACGCAAGGTGAGATGCGTAGGTGAAGTTGCCCGGCGTGTGGCGCCGCTCCCAGCCCGACCGCGGCAAGACACTCGACAACACGGGCAATCGCCCGGTCTCAAAAGCCGCCTGGGCGACGTCATACCGCAGCGTGTCGAGCGTGATGAATAGCATGTCGTGAGAATCGACAATCGCGTTCATGTCTCGCATCGACACCTCCTTTTCTTGACGGTAGCCTCGGCCATTGATTTGAATCGCCAGGCGAGAAATTTGCCATACTGGGCCCACTGTTACCTGGTCCATTCGCTATACGTGGAAATCGGAACCGATATGCTTTACCGACACGGCGATGTACTGATCAACAAGATCCGCGCGCTCCCCAAGGGCGTCAAGCGGCTCAAGCACCTCACATTGGCTGAGGGTGAAATCACGGGGCACAGCCACCAAATCCGGCAGCGAGACGCCGCTGAGTTGTTTCATCGCAGCGGTGAGCTGTTCATGCGAGTCACCAAGTCGGCCGCCACCGTGATGCACGAGGAACATGGGCCCATTGATCTTCCCAAAGGCACCTATCGAGTTTGGCGGCAACGCGAGTACACGCCTGAGCGTATCATCATCGTTCGCGACTGATCCGACACGTTAATATTGGGTGTTCCCCGTCAACCCCGGCGCGCGGCGCCAGAGCCCACTTTGGATTGGAACGATGATCGTCTCGGGCGTTCAAGCGAAGAAGCACATTCTCTCTGGCAAACGGGCAACCGCCATGGAGGTTGAAGGCGAGCTCGACTTGTCTGGGCAAGGCGAACTAAAAACGCTGCCCCGCAATCTGACTTGCTACGAGCTGAACATCTCGGGCACGAGTATCTGACGAGTCCCCGATTCGCTGAGTGTCGAGTGCGCGTTAATCGCGCGCGACTGCACCGAGTTGCGGTCACTGCCTGCAGGGTTGACTGTCGGGACCGTGGACGTGAGCGGGTGTTCCCAATTGGAGGAGTTGCCGGGCGGGATGGATGTCTGGTTCTTGAACGCCGAGCGATGTACTGCGCTGAAGGCTTTCCCGGCCGACATCCGGATTCGCAACGGCGGACTCAATGTTCGAGGCTGCACAGCCTTGACCGAGCTACCCAAGCTGGCATCCATCGCAACACTGGATATCGGCGATTGCCCCTTGATTGGCTCGCTGCCGAAGAAGCTCAGTGTGCGCCAATGGGTCGATGTTGGGGGTAGCGGAATCACCCGTCTGTCTCCGTCAATCTCTGCGTGCGTCATCCGCTGGCGAGGAGTCCCCGTTGGCGAGAAGATTGCCTTTCGCCCCGACACGATTACGTCGAAGGAGACGCTTGGGGAGAAGAACGCCGAGCGTCGCCGAGTAATGGTCGAGCGGATGGGTTTCGAGAAATTCATGACTGAGGCTGGCGGCAAGGTGATTGATCGCGACTCCGACCCCGGAGGCAAGCGTGAGTTGCTTCGCCTGCCGCTGGAGGACGACGAAGACATCGTCTGCCTTTCATGCAACTGCCCATCCACGCAACGTCATTACCTGCTTCGCGTTCCGCCAACGATCAAGGGGTGTCACCAAGCCGCCGCTTGGATGGCGGGATTCGACAATCCAGATGATTATGACCCGATAATTGAAACATAAGACGACTTCCACAACGCGGTGGCCTTTAGGCAAATACTGGAGAACTTTCATGGCTCAACGCAAATTCGAATACTCGGATGGCAAATCATTCAAGTTCTGGAACGTCGAACGCAAAGGGAAGACCGTCGCCACCGCCTATGGCCGCATTGGCACCAAAGGCCAAAAGACGACGAAGGGGTATGAGGAGGTCGGTGGCGCCGGTGCGAGCGGCGGGACAAGTAAGAGCGGCGGTCGACGCGAGTTTCATTTTGTCTCCGGCGCCTCAAGCAAATTCTGGGCGATCGAAATGAAGGGCCAGGCGTTTGATGTCACCTACGGCAAACTTGGGACAGCCGGGCGGACGCAGACAAAGGAATTCAAGTCGGCTGAGGCCGCTGAAAAGGCCTGCGAGAAGCTTATTGGCGAGAAGACGTAAGGGATACGAGGAAGTCGGTGGGGACGGGGCAGGCGGCGGAGAGTCGGCTGGAGTCTTGAACGAATTGATGTTTTCGACCACCAAGAACACCGATGATATGGGCCAGATGACAACCTTTATTGGCAAACGGATCATCGAATTCAAGTCCGCCAAGTCCCTCAAGAAAGGTGACAAGCATATCTACAAGTTTGTTGTCGACTGGGATGACGAGGGTGATGATTATGCGACGACCTATTCAAACAGATTGACTGAGTTTCTCGACAGTTCTGCGACGGCGACCGCGAAAGGCTTGGTGTTCGGCAACTGGGCCCCCGAAAGTGGAGACTCGAGCGAGTTCATTGTCAAACTTCTGAGCAGCAACGCCGAAAGACTGCCGGAAATGCTGGCGATGTTCGTCGGCGAGATCGGTCAGGAAGAAAACGAACTTTCCTGGATTCAACAAACGGACATGGGACCACTGCTTTCGGCGTTTCCCAAACTGGAACTGCTTCGAACTCGCGGGTCTGATGGTCTTCAGTTCAAAAAGGCGCGACACGATAACTTGCGAGCGTTAGGCGTTGAGTCGGGCGGGCTTCCCAAGTCGGTCGTGGGCCAGATCTGCAAAGCCCGCTTTCCAAACCTGCAGTACCTTGAGCTCTGGTTGGGCACTGAGAATTACGGCGGCAATGCGACGATCAGCGACCTGCAGCCGATTCTCAAAGGCAAGGCTTTCCCGAATCTCACTTATCTTGGCCTGCGAAACTCGGAGATCGCTGACGATATTGCCGGCGTGATCGTCAACTCGCCGATCATCAAGCAACTGGAGACCCTTGATCTGTCGCTCGGCACGCTGACTGACGAGGGCGCCAATGCGCTTCTGTCGTTGCCGACCGATGGCAAGCTGAAACGGTTGGACGTGCATCATCATTTCATGTCCAAAGCGATGGCTAAGAAACTCAAAGCTCTGCCTTTCACCGTGAATACCGCCGACACGCAGGAACCCGACGATTGGGGCGACGGCGAGATGCGATTCGTGGCGGTGGGCGAATAGCAGGCAGTCCGCCCATGTCCAATCGCCCTCAACTACTCCGCGTGATTCTCGGCAACCCAGCCAATCGCCGCGTCAGGTTCTATCAGGCGGCGCTCGAACGACTGGGCTGCTCGCCAGCTCGAGTGGTGGCCTATCGTGATCTGCTCGAGCATCTCGACTTCGGCTTTCTAGCGAGCGGCGACATTCTGCGGATCGAATCGCCGGGCGAGGACTTTGAGGTTGAGAAGCGGCTGATCGCTCTTGGAGCCGAGCAGCCAGACGCGGGGGGAACAACCGAGTTGAGCCGGGCGAGCTCGATTTCGGCCGACGCTGCACTGCGCCTCGTCTTCGACCGGGGCCGGTTGCGATTCAACCGGCAATGGTTTTGTGGTTTCCGGCGTTTGATGCATCTCCTCGATCGCCAGGCCCCGGCAAAGCTGACGTACTACAACACGCCCACAGACATCGTCAAGATGTTCGACAAGCCCGCCTGCCAATCTTTGCTCGGCGAGCACGGTATCGCCACCCCGGATCGGCTCGGCGAGGCATCCGATTTTCAGAGTTTGGCGGCGGCCGTCGCCAACCGAGGGTGGAATCGCGTGTTCGTCAAGCTATCGCATGGCTCGTCGGCGTCGGGCGTAGCTGCTGTTCATTTTCATAGTGAGGGAGTCGTTGCCGTCACCAGCGTGGAATCGACGCGGGATCAGCGCGGCTGGCGGTACCACAACAACCTCGCCCTGCAGACGTACTCCGACCCAAGCGAGATCAGGCGGCTTATCGACTTTCTTTTCGCGGAAGGCGCCTACGCTGAACAGTGGCGCCAAAAGGCCAAACTGTGCGGCGACAATTTCGACGTGCGAGTACTCGTTGTTGCCGGTCAACCAAGTCATGTTGTTGCTCGCAGCAGCCGCAGTCCACTGACCAATCTGCATCTCGGAAACCAACGCGGAAACGTCGACGCCCTTCGGTCCAAGATGGGAGCGACCCGATGGGGCCGGCTTATGCAGGCTGCTGCGGATGTCGCCAAGGCTTTTCCAGATTCAGTTCATTTGGGCGTTGACATCATGGTCGGACCTGGATTTCGAAATCCAACGGTCCTAGAGGTGAACGCCTTTGGAGATCTACTACCTGGCATCACTCATGGGGGCCGAGACGCCTACGAATCACAAATCCTCTGTGAGCATAAGATCCTTCGTCGCGGCCCAGTCAACACCGGTTGAGAACGAGCTGCTCGCCCGCTCGCCTTAGTACACCATCTCCATTGATTGAACGCAGAGTACGACGGTCTCGGTGACGAGCTTCTTGGGGGCGTCTCTGCAGGGGATATTGACGACCCAACGAATTGGCCTGGCCTTGACGAAATTGAATCGCACGATGGTTCGTCCCGTCCCGTCTTGGAGCAGCAGGGCGCCGTCTCTGGCCTCGATCTCGCCCTCTCTGGCCCTTTGAATCCAAGCGTGAAACTGCCGATCCTTCGTAAATCGTCGCTCCAGACGAATATGGTGGATTCGCGATTTTCGCTTAAACGCTGCGGACGCGGGCCCCGTCGTCGCCCCACGACCCTGGACGGGCTGACCGTTGGCTGGCCCCGGCCGGGGCGGGAAGAATTCCTCGGGTTTTGACCCCTTCGGTTTTCGGTTCTTGTCGCCGGTTGGAAACACGATGTCGATGCCAACCCCAGTGACCGAAATACAATCGAAATCGGGCAAGCCGGTTAGCTGAACTCGGTACGACTGCAAGTCAATCGACTCCGCGACATCCTCCTGAGCGTCAACCTGTCTTCTGAGCGATTCGGGTCCAGCAACCGGGACTAGAGCGACAAGGGCAAGTACGGCAAGTGAGAGCAGCGGATGCGGCTTCATAATTCGCTCCAACTCGGTCGTTTTCAAATTGCCTTGGCGAATCGGAAGGGCTTTGCCCCTTGCTCTGTATTGCCTTCCTTGCTCTGTATTGCCTTCCTTACCCCGTACTGCCTTGAAGATATCGCAATGGGGAGTCACTGTGCAAGCGAGTCTTCAATCGGCGCTGGGTCACGACGCGAGCCAAGACTGACTCGAATTCGCCGGCGCGATCATGTGTGCGGTTGAGCGGACTAGTGCAATCGGCATATACTGCTCTCCAGAAAATCACTGCCGGTGCAAGCTGGGCCGAAACGAATTGCCAGGAAAGCCAAACCGAAGGAGCTATCTCGATGTCAACCAAAGGTAGAGGACGTATCTTCAACAACATCACTGAATGTGTTGGCAATACGCCTCTGATTCGAATCAACCGACTGACGGAAGGTTGTGTCGCAGATGTTCTGATTAAACTCGAATCAGCTAACCCCATGTGGTCGGTCAAAGATCGAATCGGCTTGGCAATGATTGAAGACGCCGAGCGCAGCGGAAAGATCAACAAGGACACGCAGCTCGTTGAACCGACGAGCGGCAACACCGGCATTGCGCTGGCTTACGTTTGCGCGGCGCGAGGGTACAAACTCAAGGTTGTCATGCCGGAGAGCATGAGCGTTGAACGCCGTCAAGTGATTCGAGCTTTTGGAGCTGAACTCGTGCTGACGCCGGCGGCCAAGGGAATGCCTGGTGCGGTAGAGACCGCCAACGAGATTATCGCCAATACGCCTGGCTCCTTCATGCCGTCCCAATTCGAAAACCCCGCCAACCCGGAAGTCCATCGACAAACCACCGCGGAAGAGATCTGGAATGACACCGAAGGCGCTTGCGATATCATTGTCAGCGGAACGGGGACCGGCGGGACGATCACGGGCGTGGGCGAGGCGATCAAGAAGAAGAAGCCCGGCTTCAAGTGCATTGCGGTCGAGCCGGAGGAATCTCCTGTACTGACTCAACAACGCGCCGGCGAACCGCTCAAGCCCGGAAAACACCGCATTCAGGGCATCGGCGCGGGTTTCATTCCCACCGTACTGAATGTGGACAATATCGACGAAGTCGTGTTGGTCTGCGAAGAGGACGCTTTTGCGACCGCCGGCAAGATCGCCATGAGCGAAGGCATCTTTGTCGGGCCATCCTCCGGCGCCAACATTTGCGCCGCGATCCGAGTAGCCCAGCGGCCGGAAAATGAGGGAAAGATGATCGTCACGATCGGCTGCGACTTGGGGGAACGCTATCTCTCCATGCCCGTCTTTCCACAAGCTTAGGCAACAGCCTCGGTGCCCCGTCTCAGTATCCGCGTCTCAGCATGCCAGCCGCGCGACGCGTCAGTTTCTTGAGGCTGGGCTGCGCAGCGAGTTGCCGAGCGCGCAGAGGTCGTCGAGCGTCGCCGGATCGGCCGAACGGGCCATCGCGAACAACTCGGTGCGGTCGCGGCTGCGCTTTGCTTGGGCGTGGTAATACGACTTGTCGTAGTACTCCAGCAGTAACTCGGTCAGGGCTTGCAAGTCGTTCGCCTCCAACAACTCCATCGCGGTGTCACATCGATCGCCGCCCAACCGCTTTCTGAGTTTGGCAACCGACGCGGCGAGTTCGCTCTGGTCGAAGTGACCATATTCCTTGAGCAAGAACCTTGCGCGAGCCGGCAAACCGACGTCCAAGAAGACTGCCGGCGCGTCGGTCATTTGATCCCAAAGCGGCTCTGGGAGAAAGATGCGACCGATCGACTTGCCCTCGTCCTCGACCCAAACCGTCTCTTCCTGACTGAGCCCGCGCCAAACAGCGAACAGATTGTTCTCAAACTGTTCGACGGTCGGTTGAGGCAACTGCCCGATCGACCCAAAAGCTGAGCCGCGATGGCAAGCGAGTCCTTCCAGGTCGATCACTTGCTCGCCTTGGGCTGCCAAGTCGTGCAACATCGCTGTTTTTCCCGACCCGGTCAGACCGCTCAGAATCACCATTCGCAATGGCTCACTGAATTGCTGATGGGCCGCTCGCCGATAGGCCTGGTAACCGCCTTCGAGCACTTTGGGGTCAAGACCTATGGATGCCAGTAGCAGAGCGAATCGCTCACTTCTTAACCCGCCGCGCCAACAATGGACCAGGACTTGAGGCCCCGGCGCCCACGCCTGGGCCTGTTTTACAAGCTCTGGCAACCTAGGGAGGACCAATTCCAGGCCCCGCTCCATCGCCGCGTCCTCGCCAACACGCTTGTACAATCTGCCCACTTCGGCCCGCTCATCATCATTGAACAAGGGGACATTGTGGGCGCCTGGGATGTGGGCTTGAGCATATTCAGCCGGTGAACGCACATCCAATACAGGAACCGTTTGAGCGAGGTCGAGAAACTCATCAACCGAGACCTTCGTGGGCATCGTGCTACTTGCGCTCTTCAATTCGTGGCAACTCCGCAGGATTGACTGCAAACGCTGCAGCCTAGCACATAAAGACAACGTTGGGTGGCTTGCCCGAACCGGGTGTTTGTCCGCGCCTCAGTTAGCCGATAGACTATGCGGAATTGGCTGCCTCCGACTCGTGCATACCGAGGATCGACATGAATGTTCTCCGCCGCAACTTCAGTTTCTCCGCCGCCTTTGGATTGCTTGCCTTGATCGTCCTAGCCAATGGGACCGCGCAGGCGGAGGACTTGGGGGCCGTTCCCACCGGCCATCAGTTGCGCGACGGTCGGCGTGGACCACTTGTTGATTTGAACGGCTACTTCCCTTTTAAGCCGCCGGCGAGCGAACGCGAATGGACGATTCGAAGTGCTCGGTTTCGAAAGAAAACGTTGATATCGCTTGGGTTGTTCCCACTTCCCGTGCGTCATGACTTGAAAGCGGTTGTACACGGCAAGATCGAGATGGAGGACTATACCGTTGAGCGAGCCTACTTTGAGAGCTTGCCAGGGTTCTTTGTGAGCGGGAGCCTCTATCGTCCCAAGGGCCGAGCGCCGAAGAACGGCCGGCCCGGAATCCTCTGCCCGCATGGCCATTGGTCAAACGGTCGGTTCTACGATAACGGCGAGGCGAACGCGAAGAAACAAATCAGCGATGGCGCCGAAGAAACCATCAGCGGCGGACGAAGCCCTCTACAAGCTCGCTGTGTCCATTTAGCTCGCATGGGCTGCGTCGTGCTTCATTACGACATGATTGGCTACGCTGATAGTCAACAGATCTCCAGGGGCGTCGCCCACGGATTCGCCAAGCAACGCGACCATTTGAAATCGCCAAAACGTTATGGGCTCTTTAGCCCTCAAGCTGAATCGCAGTTGCAATCGGTCATGGGCTTGCAAGCCTACAGCACGATTCGCGCGCTCGACTTCCTCGAATCGCTCGACGACGTTGACGCCAAACGACTCGCCGTGACTGGGGCGAGCGGCGGCGGAACGCAGACCTTCATTATTGGGGCGATCGACCCTCGCCCTGTCGCAGCCGTTCCGGCCGTCATGGTCTCGACCGCAATGCAGGGCGGTTGCACCTGCGAAAACTGCTCGCTGCTTCGCGTTGATGAAGGCAATATCGCTTTTGCAGCCCTCTTCGCCCCGAAGCCTCTTGGTCTTACCGCGGCGAATGACTGGACCAAGGAGATGTCGACAAAGGGCTTTCCGGAACTGAAGAATCTGTACGGGATGCTTGGCGCCGAAGACAGCATCAGCTTGCTCGACCGAACCGATTTTGGCCACAATTACAACTCGGTTAGCCGCCACTTCATGTACAACTGGTTCAACAAACACCTTCAATTGGGCGTCGCCGAACCGATCCGCGAGCGAGATTTTTCGCGGTTGTCGACGGAGCAGATGACCGTTTGGGACGACGCGCATCCCAGACCGCCAAGCGGCGAAGATTTTGAAGTCGCGCTGCTCAAGCATCTTAGCGATGACTTTCGGGGACAGATCGACGCGGTGCGGCCCAAAGACGCAGAGTCCGCCCAAGCCTACCGGCGAGTCGTCGGCGAGGGCATCGACGCTGTCATCGGAAGGGGACTGCCGAAGGCCAAGCATCTGGACTTCGAGCAGACAGTCAAGAACGAGCGCGAAAAGCACCTAGCCATCTGTGGGCTTATCGAAAACAAGACGGCCCAAGAGCAGATTCCCATTGCATTCTTGTTTCCCAAGAATTGGAAAGATCATGTCGTGATTTGGCTGACCAAGCGAGGCAAGTCAGGTCTGCTAAGCGAGCAAGGCTCGCCCAGCGAACAGGTGAAGCGACTTCTCGATGCGGGCGTCGCGGTCGTAGGCGTCGATCTGTTCGAGCAGGGTGAAGCGATGACAGGCGACCCTGTGAAGC
>CAZWOU010000058.1:0-10227 GCA_964635375.1 uncultured Pirellulaceae bacterium
GTGTCTTTCGACTTCGCAGTGTCTTTCGACTTCGCAGTGTCTTTCGACTTCGCAGTGTCTTTCGACTTGGCGGTGTCTTTTGGTTTTGGCTGGGAGTCGCCGTCGACCGATTCGACCTTGGGGCGTCGACGGCGAGAGGATTTTCGGTCTTCTGGTGTTGCGTCATCGCTGGCCCAGAGAGGCCCAGTGGCGGTGACAGCGAGGGTGGCAACGAGAACTGCGAACGTGGAACGCAGGTTGCGGATAGAGTGCATATTTGTGTTCCTCCTGAACACCGATCGAGCGTCGCGATGTACGTGCGCTATACCTTGGCTCCAATGACGAAAGCCCTGAAATCCGAGGGGAAGAGTAGCCTGGGCACGGGCGCCGAGTCCAGAGCATTTTGTTCGTCGATGAACGCCGCGAGCCAGCGAGCAGGATGTTCGCAAGTCGGGTGCTAGCAGATCGCTGGTTGGTTGGCGTTGGCAAACCGGTCGACCAACATGGCGAGGCCAAGATTCAGCGGATGATTCGATCGATTGAGCCGGCCCAACGAGGTGGTTTGGGCTCGCCCCGCCACTCTAACAGGATCTTTCGATTGCCCTTGGGCGGCGTCCAACGTCCGCCGTCTTTGTTTGGTGCGGTTTCTCCGTCGGTTGGGCCGGGCAGTTTTCTCGTCTTCCGTTCGCTTGCCTTGGCGCCTTGAGTGGCCAGCGAAGCTTGGGCGACATACCAATTCGTCTTGGCGCGGCTCGGCGCGACCATCGGTTGAGTGGCTTTGGTCGCGGTGCTGGATACGCCGAGCGGCGTCGCGTGGTCAATGCCTGCAGTCTTCTTGGAGACGGGCGCCTCGCTGAGATGCCGTTCTGGGGAAGGCGCTTTCGCACCGTCAAACTCGCCGCTAGGGCTTCCCTTTTTGATCCATTCGAGCCAGCTTACTTGCAAGTCGGACAGATCGTCAAAACCATAGTTGCGTTCCACTGCGTCGTCCCAGTCGTTGGCTTTCATTCCGTCATCGAGGAAATCGATAAACTTGCGTTCGCCCCCGTGTTGGACAAGGTAGCGGACCACGGAGAATCCCTGGGAATACAGGGGCATGATATCGCGAGGATACTCGCGCATCGCGAACATCTGTTTGAACGGAATGCCTCGTTCGGTATTGAGAAATCGGATCAAGAATCCCTGCTGGGCTCGCCTCTCGCTCACATGCTCAACGGTCGTGCAAGCGCCTTCGTCGGCCCATCGTGGAAGGGGCTGACCGAAGTGGGTCGCGAAGATGGTATGGGTGATTTCGTGGGGAAGAACGCTATCCAAGACGCGTTCTTGGCTTCCCTGCACGGTCATCCGCCAGCCGCCCGGACGTCTATTCTGGAAGGAAAACGTTGTTGCGCCGCCTGCTCCCAAATGGTCGCCCACATGAACGCGAATGGGACAAGGCTCTCTCCATGGTGTCAGCTCGCGGCCAAGCCATTGAACCGCCAGATCGTGCCGAAAGCGTTCGGCTGTGGTGGCGACCTCAACGGCGAAGGCCTTGGTTGGCGCCGAGACGACGAAATTCTCCGTGCGGTGGCTTGCGCCGAGAGAGCATGTGGCGGCAATGAGAATTGCTGAACTTGTGAGACGAGCGTCCATGCTCTTCACTCCATTCAAAGAGATTGATTGTTCCAGCCAGTCCGTTGGCTGGGCGCCGAGAATCAGAGCAACTTACGGGCCAGCGACCGAGAGCTGCTATTGGGTTCACCTGTGATTGCCGCATTTGTGGCGACAAACATCGGTCCGTGACAGGGGTTTCGAGCTGCAAGCTCGTTGCGAAACGGTCACGACTCGCCATTGCAAAACTTGTAAAGTTTTCACAACGTATCGCACTTTCCTGCAATCACCTACCCCAATCAATCGCATCAAGAAGTGTTCGCCGCGGCCTCGGTCTACTCAGCCCCAATCTGGGCCAGCATTTCGCAATTCCCAGCTGGGAACTCAAGTTCGAACAGTGCTTCTTTCGTCACCCAACGAAACGGGGTCTTCGGAGCAGCCCGAGGGCAAGTCGTGGGAGCGACCCGGCAGCGGAAGAAATGGAGTTCGACTTGGCCGTGCTGGTACGATGCACAGCAAGTCATTTCGTGGCGAACGACTTGGACTTCGAGTCCAGTCTCCTCGAGGCATTCGCGCACAGCAGCCGATTCGATCGCCTCGTGGGGCCCCACCTTACCGCCAGGGAATTCCATCAGTCCAGGCAAGACCGAATCGTTTTCGCGTTGCCCAACCAGGAATCGCCCCTCCTGTTCGACGACCGAAATCGCGATAATCGTGGGCGGCATGGCAGTTGGAACTACGATCTAGGAATCAAGTCGAGCAGGCGCCCGGGCGACCCCATCGCGTTATAGCCAGAGTCCACGTGCATGATCTCCCCGGTAATCCCGCTGGCCGAGTCCGACAGCATGAAGGCGCCGGATTTGCCAACTTCCGTGTGGGTGATATTTCGGCCAAGCGGCGCCATCCGGGCGTACAACTCGAGCATCTCGCTCACGCCGGCGGCAGTTCCTGCAAGCGTCTTCAGCGGCCCCGCGCTCACCGCGTTGACTCGGATCCCTCGCGGGCCCAAGTCGAAGGCCAAGTATCGCACGCTGGCGTCCAAGGCTGACTTGCAGATTCCCATCACATTATAGCCGGGGACGCATTTTTCGCCGCCAAAGTAGGTCATCGTCAGCACCGACGCGCCATCCTTTAGAATTCCTCGAGCTGCGTTAGTGACGGCAAGCAAGCTATAGACGCTGACATCCATGGCTAGCTTGAAACCATCGCGGCTGGTCTCCACGGTGTCACGGTTCAAGTCGTCTCGGTCGGCGTAGGCCACCGAGTGCAGGAGGAAATCGATCTTCCCGAACCTGTCGGCCGCCAGTTTCATGAAACTCTCGATGTCCTCGTCCTTCTGCACATCCAGGGGCTCAAGAAAGGCTGCTCCCTCGTATCCTTCGGTGCATTTCGAGACTCGGCGCCGATTCTTCTTTTTTTCGTCATCTGGCCGGTCTGGCAGATGCGAAAACCCACATTGGCCGCCTTGCTCGAGGATCTCCTTGGCGATATGCCAGGCGATCGATCGATCGTTGGCGACGCCCAAAATCAGACCTTTCTTGCCTTCAAACGCGGCCATCATCAATACTCCAATTGTTGCCCGATAAACTCGGCGCCCTGTTGATTTTCAATATATAAGTTCGCTGCATCAGCGATACACCACTTCCGCGACGCCGACAAGGACCCGATCGCCCGCCGAGTTTGCGACTGGGGGCAGGCTGGGATTGACAGGCTGGGCGGGCAAGATGTGACTGGTCAGGTGAACCGCATGGCTCCTGGGACTTGCTCCACGCCAGTCTCAAGGCACCCGTGTTAAGGCGCCTTGGTTTTCCGCCCACGAACGGATCGCCCGCATTATGACACGTTCCCTCGCCAATTGGCACCGTCTTGCGGAGAACAATTTTTTCGGTAATTCAATTCCCCAGTCAGGCCGCTTCTGCTGTCGCAGTCTTGCTCGGCTGCCCGAGAGTTGTCGTAAGCTGAGGGCTGGGCTACGCTGCAACGCTGAAAACGCGGCTTGGCGCCGGGCGTCGCGAGCCACACGTTGCATATCAATGGCGGACGAGCCCCAGCATGGGTTGGAATGAAGAGCTAGAACGGATCGGCGGACGAAGCGACGTTCTCGAATTGGCGCCCAGAATGGCGGCGATTGCCGAAACGGCGGACCATGCGGCTGGATTCGACGCCCAAGCGATCGCGCTCGCTTCGAGCCTGCCCGGCGTCCTTGGCGTAGCCCTGATGACGATCCGCGGTGGTCACTGGGAGCCGACGCCGGAGAACGCAGCCACACTGGCGACAGAGCAAATTCCCACCGAATTGCTCGCCGATGCACTTGACGCCGAAGCGGCTCAAGCCAGTCCGCGAGGCCTTTGCGCAGCGCCCCTATCGCTCGACGGACCTGCGATCGTCTTGGTCGTTGCGTCCGAGCAACCATCGCCCGAGTCCTCCTCAAGGGAGACCTCCTTGGAGCGGGGCGTCAGCCTTGCCGGCTTGGTCAGTGCTGCTCGACGTCAGTTGATTGCAAGGTTGGCGCTGGAGCGGCGTTTGAGACGCTTGCAGTCGATGCTCAAGATCGCCCAGCAATGGCGGCAGACGCAGGAGCTTTCCTCGTTGCTCGAAATGATGGCCGAAGCATCGACGGAACTATTGGATGCCGAGCGGGCGAGCATATTCCTCTGGGACAAACCCAACAAAGTACTTGTCGGCCGCCCCGCTTTGGGAGTGGAAGAAGGCGAACTGCGAATTGCCGATGACCAGGGCGTGGTTGGCGATGTGGTCCAATCCGGAGAGTTGCGACGAGTTGATGCAGACGCGCACGATCAAAGCGACATTGATCGCTCGGTGGACGAGCAACTGAATTTTGAAACTCGGACTTTGCTCTGCGCGCCGCTGCGAGGCAAGAAGGGTCAGTTGTTTGGCGCTTTCGAACTGATCAACAAGAGGAGCGGTAACTTCAGCAAGGAAGATGAAGAGGCCCTGCTGGAATTGGCCCAGCACGCGTCGATTGCGTTGGAGTCGACCCAGCAACACGAGCATCTCGTTCGTTCGCGCAATCAAGTTGCCGAGGAGGCTGCCGGAGGCGTACTTCTGATTGGCAAGTGTCCTGCAATCGAAGCCCTTCGCACTAAGATCGATCGAGTCGCCAAAACGGACTTGTCAGTCTTGATTCTGGGCGAAAACGGCTGCGGCAAGGAAGTCGTCAGTCAGATGATTCACTACCTCAGCGACCGGCGGAGCGAGCCGTTTGTGGCGGTGAATTGTGCGGCGATCGCCGAGTCTCTGTTGGAGAGCGAATTGTTCGGGCATGAAGCAGGCGCCTTTACCGGTGCGATTGACACGCGCGTCGGCAAGTTTGAATTGGCGGCCGAGGGGACGCTGTTTCTAGACGAGATTGGGGACATGAGCGGAGGCGGCCAAGGCAAGCTGCTGCGCGTGCTTGAGGAGAAGTTGGTCGTCCGCGTGGGCGGAGTGAACCCGATTCATACGAACGCCCGAGTGATCGCGGCGACGAATCAGGATCTCACCGCGCTTGTCCGCGAAAGGCGGTTTCGCGAAGACCTCTTTTTTCGCCTGAATGTTGTCACCCTCGAATTACCGCCGCTAAATGAACGCGGAGACGACATCATTTTGCTCGCAGAGCACTTTCTCAACGAGTTTGCCTTGAAAGCGAGGCGGAAGCCGCCCAAGCTGTTAGCTTCTGCTCGCAAGCGATTGTTGGCCCACGCGTGGCCCGGGAACGTGCGCGAGTTGCGAAACGTCACTGAGCGGTTGGCTTTCTTGTCGATCAAGGACCAAATCGACGCCGAGGAATTGGCGCTTAATCTGGTCTCAGCAAGTACAAGCCAGGGCGATGGCGTGCCTGGCGATTTAAGGTTGTCCGAGGCCACCCAGGCGTTTCAGGCGGATTACATTCAACGTCGCATCGACCGTTGCCGAGGCAACGTGGCGTTGGCCGCGAGGGAACTGGGCCTGCACCGCTCGAATCTCTACCGGAAGATGCGGCAGTTGAATATGGATCAGGATATGGACCAGGATGTGGAGTAGGACAGGCTTGCATGTACGACACGATTATTATTGGCGCCGGAATGTCGGGGCTGGCCGCGGGAATTCGGCTTGCTCATTTCGGCAAACGCGTCTGCATTCTCGAAAAACATTACACCATCGGCGGGCTCAATTCGTTTTATCGCCTCCGCGGACGCGACTATGACGTTGGGTTGCACGCGGTCACTAATTTCACGCCCAAGGGAACTCGCAAAGGGCCGCTTGCTCGAATCCTGCGGCAACTGAGATTTCGTTGGGATGAATTCGATTTATCCGAGCAGCTCGGTTCGCGAATCTCTTTTCCGGGCGTCCAACTTGATTTCAATAATGATATCGATCTTCTCGAGTCGGAGATTGCTAGGCGGTTTCCCGGGGAAGTCGACGGCTTCCGCGAAGTCATTGGGCGGATCGCCAATTACGACGACATCAATAAAGACATGTATGCGATTTCTGCTCGCGAGTTCCTGAGCAATTCGATTCGGGATCCGCTGTTGGTTGAGATGCTACTCTGTCCGCTGATGTGGTATGGAAACGCCCGCCAACACGACATGGATTTTGCCCAGTTTTGCATCATGTTTCGCAGCATTTTCATGGAGGGTTTTGCCCGTCCGTTTGCCGGCGTTCGTTTAATTCTAAAGCACTTGGTGAAGCGATTTCGTTCGCTCGGGGGCGAGCTTCGGCTTCGTTCTGGTGCGTCCAGGATTGTCGTTGAAGACGGAAACGCGGTGGGCGTCGAGCTAGAGACGGGGGAGTTGCTGGAAGCGAAGTCGGTGCTTTCATCAGCTGGTTTTGTCGAGACGATGAAGCTATGCGATGCGCCGGTCGATTTGAACGACGCTGGGCGAATGACGTTTTGCGAGTGCATCTCGGTGCTGGACCGGGAGCCCAAGGACTTGGGGTTGGGGCAGACCATCGTGTTCTTCAACGACTCGAACCAGTTTGACTGGCGCCCGCCCGAAAACGAGTTGTGCGACATCCGCACTGGAGTGATTTGTTCTCCGAACAATTTCAATTACAGTGACGCGTCGGGGGGCTTGCCCGATGGCGTCGTGCGGATCACAGCCATTGCTGATTTCGATCGCTGGGCGGCGTTGCCGGAAGAGCAGTACCGCCTGGAGAAGCTGGCTTGGTACGACCGAATCATTGGAGCGGCCGTTGCCCACGTCCCCGATTTTCGCTCGCGCGTAGTCGAAACCGATATGTTCACGCCTCGCACGATTCAACGTTACACTTGGCATGAAAACGGCGCCGTTTACGGTGCGCCGGAGAAACGGCTAGACGGAAGAACTGACGTCAACAACCTCTACGTCTGCGGCACTGACCAAGGTTTTGTCGGTATAATCGGAGCGATCATGAGCGGCATCTCGATCGTCAACCAACACTTAATGCTCGGCACGTAGTTGAGGTGCAGAAACAGCATCGCTCCTCTATGTCGCTGGACGCGCGGCCCTTTTGCTATTTCTCCTCCGCGACGATGCGGTTCGCGCTGATATGCCGGGCCAGTTGGCGTCCGGTTGTGTTTAGCGGCGTATCGGCCAGCTCGTCGATCGACAGCCAGCGGATGGCTTTGTCTTCTCGCAGAGTTCGCTGCTCCTCGCCCACCAGTTCGGCCTCGTAACACTCCAGCGAAATCCGGTACCGCGTAACGCCGTGGCGAAGCCGCAGGATCCTGGCGCCAGGCTTGATTCTTAACTTCATCAGTTGCTTGGCGCCGTTAACCAGTTGAGATCGAGTTACCTCGCCGACCTCGCGAGCGACGGGGAACCGAGGGAAATCCCAGAGGCCGGCCCAACGCTCGGAGTCGCCGCAACGGCGGACTAGGATGCGGTTGTCTCGCCAAATCACCAAGGCGGCCTCGCGACGATCTTCAAAAGCGACTTTGCGCTTTGGCGCGGGAATCTCAGATTGCATACCCTGTGCGAATGTTGGGCATTGCATGCGGACTGGACAGGACTCGCAAATCGGCGCCTTCGGCTTGCAAATCTCGGCGCCCAGTTCCATCAACGCTTGGTTGAATTGGCCGCATCCCTTGCGAGGCAAGATGGACTCGGCGAATTCCCAGAAGCGGTTCTGCGATGCCGTAAGTGCGACGTCGCCGCGGTGTTCGAGCAATCGGGAGTAGAGCCGGATGGTATTCGCCTCGACAATCGGCAGCCGAGAATCCAAGGCAATCGAGAGCACGGCGCCGGCCGTGTAGCGACCGACTCCGGGCAATGCCAAGACGCTGTCAAAATCGGTAGGGAAGTCGCCGCCATGCAGAGCGACGATTTGTTTGGCGGCCTTGTGCATCTGCCGCGCCCGTCGGTAGTACCCCAAACCTTCCCATCGCCTCAGTACGTCGTCTTCGGCCGCTTCCGCCAGCAGGGATGGTCTTGGGAACTGCTCGACGAACCGCTCGTAGTAGGGAATCACGGTGCGGACTTGGGTCTGCTGCAGCATGATCTCGCTCACCCAAACGAGATATGGGTCCGAGGTCGCCCGCCAGGGCAATTCGCGTGCATTCTTCCCAAACCAGCGATTCAGGCGGCGACGAAAATCTCGCTTCCACGCGGAACTGGGGAAACCGACAGGCATCAAATCTCTTCCGCATTGGCCCAATGGCGCATCCAACAGTTACCTCAGCACGCGTGCTTTCCAAGCATCGATTAGTCGTCGACTTTTTGGAAGTCGGTCCGATTCACCCAACCCGCGCGAATCTTCTCGCCTCGCATATAACGTTCGTAGAAGTTTCGCGTGTTGGCCTGGGCGTAGGGGTACTTATCAAAGATCTCGCCTCGGCCGAACATGCGGGGATCTTGCTGGCTTCGCAGTTCCGACTCCAATTGCTTTTTCAGGTTCGCCTTGGTCTTGGCCAACTTCGGGTCGTCGGCGAGGTTCTTTAGACAGTCGGGGTCGGCGGCGATGTTGTAAAGCTCTTCTGCGGGCCGCTTGCCAAACGACTGTTTCCAATAGGAGCGGAAGTCGGGCTCCTTTCGGCGGCTGAGGATGAGCGTCTTGGTCGGGCTTCCGTCGGTGTTCAAATAGCCGGTTTCCGGATTGCCCGCCGGCCAACGATCAGTCTGATAGTTCTTCAGGTACAACATCTCGCCTCGCACGATGCCTCGAACCGGATAACCCCAGTCATGCGGTCGGCCGATGTCGTGCCGCTCCTTACCGATCAAGACATGGTCTCTCGACGGATTGACGATTCCCGACTTCGTTGATTGCAGGATGTCGGTCAAACTGGCGCCGGTCATCGCTTGCATGCCTGACTTCTCGCGATCGACCTTGGCAACCTCAAGGAACGTGGGCGCAAAGTCAATGAAGCTGACGAAGTCATCCACCGTTCGTCCAGGAGACGTGACTCCCTTTCTCCACATGATCGCCAGAGGCAAGTGGTTCGACAACTCGTACTCTTGCCCCTTGATGCGAGGGAACGGCATCCCGTTGTCGGCCGTTACAACAACGATTGTGTTATCCAACTGGCCCTGTTTCTCAAGCAGGTCGAGCATCGAGACCAAATGGTTGTCGAAGTGCTCGATTTCAAACGCGTAGTCGAGCATGTCGTTGCGAACGGTCTCGTTGTCGGGCCAAAAGCCAAACACGCGCTCGATGTCTTCAATTCGTTTCTTGCCCTTCTTAACGCCGGACCCGTATTCGTAGCGGCGATGAGGTTCGAAGCCGCCGTACCAAAAGCACCATGGCGACCCCTGGGGCCGATCGTCCATGAACGTGGCAAAGTTCTCCGCGTAGTCGATAGACGAGATCCCATTAGCGGGCGGCTTGCTTTTATGTGAGTTGTAAGCTTTGCCAGCCAAGTTGCGGCGAACGCCATTCTCATCGACCGCCACGCCGGGCGCCCAGCCTTTGGCTGTCTTGCCGACGAAGTACCCGTTCTTCTGCAGTGCTTCCGCATAGGTCACGAACTTGGGTGGGAAGAAGGGGACGTGATTGCACGCCTCTTCCAGTTGCCATGAGTTACGCCCCGTGAGGATACACGCCCGCGACGGCGCGCACTTGGCGTTGGGCGTATAGGCATTTGTGAACAAGACGCCCTCTCGCGCCACGCGATCAAACCCCGGCGTGTTCGTCCACTTGCATCCGTACGCGCCCATATGGGGATAGGAAGCGTCATCGGCGATGCAGAAGAGAATATTGGGCCGGCTGTACGCAGTTCCCGGCTCCGCAGCTATCAAGGTGCAGTTTGCCGAAGCGAACCAGAGTGCGAACAGGGCCGACCACGCCAACTTCAGGGTCGCTGGCCCTGCCAGCTGCTGGAGGAGCGGATTGGGGCTAGTCAGAGGGGGCACGGGTCGACTTTCTCTGCTGGGCTGGGTCAGGTTGGTGTAGATCTTGGTGTTCCTTTCCGCTAGGTTACCGCAATCTCGCCGTGGCGTTAAGCAACTCCGCTCGCCTCGTAGTGCTTAACCGGCTCAGCAGCCTGGCGAGCCCCCCACAGGGCTGTGTTCAACAGCGCGGAACCGCGCGAGTTGGGCCCATTCCCTACGATTCCCTCCTACACTTGGTTTTCTTGTGATCGACCTCGGTCCTCTGTAGTCATCAAGGGAATAGCGTTTCGACGCTAGGGCCAGCGGCCGCCTGCAGTTCTGCCCACTGTTGTGCGGCCCTGGTTTTTCCCCTGGTCTTCTCAGCACGCCA
>CAZWOU010000058.1:10327-16359 GCA_964635375.1 uncultured Pirellulaceae bacterium
TCTCAGCACGCCAAATCTCAGCACGCCAAAGCGATCCAACTTGCCCTAGAGAACCATCGGCCATTCCTGCGAACCGAACCCTTCGCTTCTACGCGCCTCTGCAGACGGCTTGCGGAGAGCTACAATGGACGAGGAGAAGGGCCCCAGTACAACGAATAGGTATGACGGAAGATGCGAGTCGGAACAAAGTCAAATATGTTGTTGCTTTACCTCGTCTGGATTGTGGCTGTTGTTTCGGCTTTGCCAGTCGCCGCGCAGTTGCCGCCGCCGAAAGTCGACCCATCGGATTTGGGTCTGCGAGTCCCGCGGGGCGCGCCAGTGCTGCCTGGCGAGGGGCAACGCGTCATCGTGACAGACTCGAACGGTGAACCAACCGTCGCCAAGGTCTTTCTCAATGTGGGCGACACGCATGTTGTCCAGTTGCCCGACAACCGACTGCGAGCCGTCAAGCAAGCCGATGCGGCGTTGACGCAGCGCCCTTTTGAAGCGATGGACAAGTCGGCTCTGAAAGAACAGTTGGGCGAGCGTTTCCCCGGTTTTCAGACTAGCTCCACGCGTCGCTACGTCTATGTCTACAACACCAGCAAGCCCTTCTACGAAGCCACCAGCCGCATCCTTGAAACGATGTACCCTGCGTTGCTGGCCTACTGCAAACGTCAGCGACTCCCGGTCGCGGAGCCAGATTCGCCGCTCGTTGTGGTCATGTTCCGAACGCAAGAGGAGTACCAAGCCTATCGCTCCATGCCCGCCGAAGTCGTCGCGTATTACAACACAGTCAGTAACTTCGTAATCATGTATGAGCAGTCGAGTCTAGCTCAAACGGCGCCATCCATTGCGATCAAACAGTCGATATCGACGATCGCCCACGAAGGCGTGCACCAAATCCTCCACAGCATCGGCGTGCAGCAGCGGTTGAGCTCCTGGCCGATGTGGATCAGCGAGGGCGTGCCTGAATTCTTCGCGCCAACATCGACAGGTCGAAAGATTCGCTGGGACGGGGTTGGAAAGGTCAACCAGATGCGAATGTACTCGCTCCAAGAATGGCTTAAGACCAACCCAGACGGGATTCAAGACGGCGGGCTGGTGCAGCAGACCGTGGCCGCCACGGAATTGTCGCCGACTGGTTATGCGATGTCCTGGGCCCTGACCGACTATTTGGCCAAGAACCGTCGTGACGATTTCTTTGCCTATTTGCGCGAAGTTAGCGTGGCAAAGCCGCTCGATAAGAAGCAAGATTCCGTCACGCTCTTCGAGAAACACTTCGGCGACGACTACGCGGACATGCAATCGCGGCTGTTCAAGCACCTGGCCAAGCTGCCCTACATCAACCCCATCTTGAACCAGCCTCACTACCTAGCTGTTTTAGACATCGGCAACTTGCGGCGAATCGTGATCACTTCCTCTCCAGCCGCCGTGCAGAGTTGGAGGAACGAGAATCTTGCCGCCGCACCGCCAAACGCTCGAGCATCCGCGAGGCTCAATGTCCGAGTCTTCGCCAATCGTGCGCTCGCTGAACAGGCCGCGCGCAGCTTACGCTAGGAAACACGTTCGTCAATTGTGCAACGAGTCATCGACGTTGTGGTCTGCTTCGATCGGTTCGAGCGACGAAGTGATGTTTCTGCCATTTCCAAAGTAGGCGGCTCCGGCTGGCCGCACATACTCGACCCCTTGGGCGATTACGCGTTGGACGTTCTCGTCGTGATAGATGGGAAAGGTCTCGTGGCCGGGACGGAAATAGAATATTCGCCCTTTGCCTCGTCGAAAAACACAGCCGCTGCGAAACACTTCGCCTCCTTCAAACCAACTGATCAGCAATAGTTCGTCCGGCGTGGGGATGTCGAAAAACTCTCCATACATTTCGGTTTGCGGCAATTCGAAGAACTCGCCTTCAATGCCCTCCACGATCGGGTGCGACGGATCGACGATCCACAGTCGCTCTTTCTCGGCGGCCTCGCGCCATCGCAGCATGCAACTAGTGCCCAGGAGTCGTTGGAAAATCTTCGAGGCATGGGCCGAATGCAGGCAGATTAGCCCCATTCCCTCAAGGACTCGCGCTTGCACCTCGGCGACGACCTGATCGCTGACGAGGTGATGTCCGGCGTGGCCCCACCATAGAAGCACGTCCGTTTGTTGCAACACCTCGTCGCTCAATCCGTGTTGCGGCTGTTCCAGAGTCGCTGTGCCGATCTCGGCCTGCGGCAAGCGTTGGTTGAGCATGTTGGCGAGAAACGCGTGGATGCCATCCGGATAGATTTCTCGGACTTGCGCATTCTGTTTCTCGTGAATGAACTCATTCCATACGGTGACCCGAACCGGTTCTTCGTTCTTCATTAGTTACTCTCGTTCGATATCGTAACGGCGTTCGAGTTCAACATACGACTGGAGGTCGACGATTTCGTTGAACTGACGAAAGTCAAACTCGGTGTCCGGGGCAACCCCGTTGCGTTTCAAACTCTGAAAGGTTGAATGCATTGCAGCGGCAGCCGCGTTCAGCCCGCACAAAGGGTGAAGGATCAGCTGGAAGCCGAGTCCCTCGAGTTCGTTCTTGCCGAGCAGAGGCGTGCGGCCGCCTCGAATCATGTTGGCGACATTGGGCTTCGGCGCTTCGCGTCCAATCGTCTGCAAGTCGTCGAGTGACTCAGGGGCCTCGACGAAGCAGGCGTCCGCGCCAAGTTCACGAGCTCGAATCACTCGGCTGATTGCGGCGGGCAATCCTTCGACCGCACGAGCGTCCGACCTCGCGACGATGAAGAAATCGCGGCCAGCTCTGGCTTCCACTGCCGCCTGAATCTTGGCGGCGTAAAGATCAGCGGCAATGACGTTCTTGCCCTGCATGTGGCCGCATCGTTTGGGCCAAACTTGATCCTCGAGGAAACAGCCGGCTGCGCCCGCTGCGATCAGGTCGTTGACCGTCCGCCGCACGTTGAGCGGATTGCCGTAGCCGGTGTCCGCATCGACAAGGATCGGCAGTTCAACCGCGCTGCAGATTCTCCGAGCCTGTTCGACCATCTCCGTCTGCGTAAGCAGGCCGAAATCGGGTACCCCCAGGGCCGTTGCCGCTACGGAATAGCCCGATACGAACCCCAACGGAACGCCCGTCTGCTCGGCAATTCGTGCTGAAAGCGCGTCAAAGACGCCCGGCAAGGCAAGGCATCCATGTTGCTCGAGGATCGTCGTCACTCGTCCTTTGCTCATCGATTCCATCCCAAACTGTGCCGTAATCGGTTTCCGCCTGTTTGTTGTCCCGGACCGTCTTTGTTTCTCGCTCCCCACACGTCGCGGTGTTGCCCATTGTTGCGCGTCGAATCCGCCGATGCAATGTGGAGGAGATTTGCTACACGCCACTTTTAGTCGATCTTCATACAACTTACATTGAAGCCAACCCGAGTTTGGAATTTCTTACCTCCCTCTTGCAGCGAGTCTTGCATGACGCGGACCATGAAGCGGTATCTTGCGGCGGATCTGGGAGCGTCCAGCGGCCGTATCGTCAGCGGATCGTTTGATGGGCGAAAGCTCCAGCTTGAAGAAGTTCATCGATTTGACAACGGCGGCGTCTCGGTCAACGACCGGCTGCAGTGGGATCTGCTCGCCCAATGGTCGGCGATTCAGGAAGGTCTGCGTGCGTCCGTCGATCGCTACGGCGATTCCATCGCCAGCCTGGGCGTCGATACTTGGGGCGTCGATTTCGGTCTGCTGGCCAAGGGCGAGTTGCTTGGGAACCCTTTGCATTACCGCGACGCCCAGACCAACGGCATTGTGGAGCGGGCTTTTGAAGTCGTCTCGGCCGAGGAGATTTTTGAACATACTGGCCTGCAATTCATGCAGTTCAACACCCTGTTCCAACTCTACGCCATGCGGCTTGCCGGCTCGCCCAGATTGGATGCCGCCGATCGATTCCTGATGATCCCCGATTTGTTTCATTGGCTGCTGACAGGCGAGCAAGTCAACGAATACACAAACGTCTCCACGACCCAACTGTTCAATCCCCGTGAGCGGCGGTGGGCCACCGAGCTGATGGAGAGATTTGACATTCCCACAGATATCTTTGGTGAGATTCGCTCCCCTGGATTCGGACTGGGCGGAGTTCGTAAGTCGGTTTCTGAAGATGTAGGGCTCGACCCGTCGGTTCAAATTATCCTCCCCGGAACTCACGATACGGCGAGCGCTGTTGTCGCGGTGCCATCCGCCAGCGAGTTCGGCTCGCAACCTGATTGGTGCTATATCAGCAGCGGAACCTGGTCGCTGATGGGTGTGGAAACGCCGGACCCAGTGATCAATGCCGAATGCCGGAAACGGAACTTCACCAACGAGGGGGGAGTCGGCAACACAACGCGACTTCTCAAGAACATCGCCGGGCTGTGGCTCGTTCAGGAATGCCGCCGCGTGTGGAGCGCCGCAGGTGACGAACTGGGCTGGTCACGCCTAGTCGAATTGGCTGAAGAGGCGCCTCAATTGCGGTCCTTTGTCGCCCCCGACGACCCGGCATTTACCTCGCCAAAAGACATGCCAGCGGAGATTCGCCGTTGGTGCGAGCAGAGCGGGCAGGCTGTCCCCGATACTCGGGGAGCGATCATTCGCTGCGCCCTTGAAAGCCTTGCCTTGCGCTATCGACGCGTGTTGCAGTGGGCAGAGGAACTGACCGGAGCGTCGCTCAAGACAATTCACATCGTCGGCGGCGGCGGGCGAAATCGATTGCTTTGCCAAATGGCCGCCGATGCATGTAATCGACCGGTTGTCGCCGGACCCACCGAAGCAACGGCCATTGGGAATATCATGATGCAATGCGTCTCTTTGGGCGACGTTGGATCGATCGCAGAGGCTCGCGAAGTGATCCGAAACAGCTTTGAAGTCACTACCTACGAACCACAGAGTCCGGCGATTTGGGATGAAGCCTATGAACGCTTCTGCCGATTGGGAGGCTGAGCAACCTCAGCCGATTCGTCCCCCGCTGATCACCTACTTACGAGGCTGTTGAAAATGAAAGTTGGCATTGCTGGCGTCGGGTTCATGGGCTGGATTCACTGGTTGGCCTATTCGCGACTGGAGAACGCCGAGGTCGTTGCGATCTGCACTCGCAGCGAGAAGAAACGGTCCGGCGACTGGACGGATATCAAAGGCAACTTTGGCCCCGCTGGCGAAGTCGTAGATCTGTCCGACGTCCAGTGCTACGAATCACTCGATGAAATGCTGGCCGATCCCAACATCGATATGATCGACATCTGCCTGCCGCCAAGCATGCACGCCTCGGTCGCCAAGAGCGCCCTGGCCGCCGGAAAACACGTCCTCTGTGAGAAGCCCATGGCGCTGAACGCCGATGACTGTGTGCAGATGGTCAAGCACGCCAAAGAAGCGGAGAGACAACTGCTGATCGCGCAAGTGCTACCCTTCTTCCCCGAATACAGTTATGCCCTCGAGGCGATTCGCAGCGAACGGTTTGGGAAGTTGCTCGGAGGCTCGTTCAAACGCGTGATCTCGGATCCCAGCCGATCTTGGATCCCCGATTTCTTCGACCCGCAAACCGTTGGCGGACCGCTGATCGATCTGCATGTGCATGACGCACACCTCATTCGCGTTCTCTTCGGCATGCCGACCGCCGTGCAAAGCCAGGGCCGAGTTCGGGGCGAAACGGTTGAGTACTGCAATACGATGTTCTCATTCGAGGACCCCAGTCTCGTCGTTTCCGCATGCAGCGGAGTTATCGGTCAGGATGGACGCCCCTTTACCCACGGCTTCGAAATCCACCTGCAGCGGGCCACGCTTCACTATGAACTGGCCGTCATCGGCGACGGCGTCTCGGTCATGCCGCTCACCGTGATCAACCAGGACGGGTCTTGCGAGACCCCTGACCTTGGTGAAGTGGATGACATCACCGCCTTCGAACGCGAAATCAGCGAGGCCTTCGAGGCGATTCGGAGCGGGCGACCCTCCGCCCTGCTCTCCGGAGACCTTGCCCGAGACGCGATCATTCTCTGTATCAAGCAAGATCGCTCGGTCAAAACCGGCGCCCGCGTCGAGATCTAGGCCCAGTCACA